>NZ_CP041659.1:1918212-2227318 GCF_007998985.1 Sphingomonas xanthus | reverse complement strand
TGACCGTCACCAGGATGGTGTCGCTGTTGGTTGCCGTGTCCCCACCATTGGCCTCGGTCGAGGTCGCCTCCACCGTCAGCGTGAAGTCGGCATCGCTGTTGGCCGGCGGCGTGATCGTCAGGCCCGCAAGCTGGGCCGGGGTCAGCGTCCAGCTGCCGTCGCCATTGTTGGTCCCCGCCGACAGCACCGCTCCCGTCGGCACGCCGCTGATCTTGATCGACAGCGTCTCCGAGCCGTCGGTGTCGGTCAGCGCCGAACTGATCGACAGCGCGATCGCGCTATCCTCGTCGCCCGACGCAGCCGCCACGCTCAGGCTCGGCTGATCCGCCACCGCGGTGACCGTCACCAGGATGGTGTCGCTGTTGGTTGCCGTGTCCCCACCATTGGCCTCGGTCGAGGTCGCCTCCACCGTCAGCGTGAAGTCGGCATCGCTGTTGGCCGGCGGCGTGATCGTCAGGCCCGCAAGCTGGGCCGGGGTCAGCGTCCAGCTGCCGTCGCCATTGTTGGTCCCCGCCGACAGCACCGCTCCCGTCGGCACGCCGCTGATCTTGATCGACAGCGTCTCCGAGCCGTCGGTGTCGGTCAGCGCCGAACTGATCGACAGCGCGATCGCGCTATCCTCGTCGCCCGACGCAGCCGCCACGCTCAGGCTCGGCTGATCCGCCACCGCGGTGATCAATACATCAACAGTGCCGGTATCGGTCAGACCATTGGGATCGGACACCGTGTATGAGAAGGAAATCGAACCATCGAAATTGGCATTGGGAGTGAACGTTAACGAGCCGTCCAGGGCCATGGAGACAATGCCGCCCTCGACGACGACGGATCCGCCAGGCAAGATCGCCTGCCCATCAATCTTCGTTACGGTCAAAGGCTGTCCGTTACCGTCAACATCGTTCGCAAGCACGTTGACGGAAACGGGCGTGTCTTCAGCGGTAACATAGCTGTCATCGCCCACAACAGGTGAGCCGGGATCAAGGGCGTACTGGGCATGCTCAATAGCCGACACCTTCAGATTGATTGTCGTGAAGGTAAACTGAGCAGGTGACGCTTGGCCGGTATTCTTATTCAAGTTCGCGGTGATGAAAGAGAGATATTGCTGCCATTCAGCCTGAAACGCAGTCATGAAGGCCGCGTTCGCCATCTGCTCATTGCTTAGATAAACAAGCAATGTGTCCGTCTCGGTTCCGGTAGTGCCGGCCTTTACCGCTCCGCTACCCCCGTCATACAAATCGTAACTGGTGTACGAACCCGACGAGCTGCCCCAGAGGTTCTCCCATGCCCGATAAATCAGTGTGTCCGCGCCGGAACCGCCCGAGACTTTGTCGGCGCCAGATCCGCCATCAAGAATATCGCTGCCTGCTCCCCCGTTGATGGTGTCGGAACCACTACCGCCACTCAACGTATCGCTGCCCGAGCCCCCGATGAGCGTGTCGTTTCCGCTCGTCCCAGAACTCGTTGTTGGCCCACTGGCTCCAGACATTCCCCATCCCCCCAAAAAAAACGAGGACGCCCGGGCCCGATCATTTTCAGCCGAACGCGACTCGTTTAATCTGGGTTAATGTGTCTCATTTAATAAAGACGGCCAATAGAATTTTAAGATCTCGTCCCAATATTAGACATTTAGGCGATTTCCCCATAGTTCTTCATGGCCAGATTAACGTTGGAAATCCCGTAAAAGACCGTTCCCACGCTTACCAACGATCAAACGACAACTGTCCTACAGTGATGACCCGCTCCTCCTCACACGCCCCCTTGGGCGGCGAACTCAGGGCTGCTAAGGCCGCGCGCCATGACCTTCCAGTCCTCCCTGCTAAAGCTGCTCGACGAGCGCGGCTACATCCACCAGCTGACTGATGGCGCAGCGCTCGATGCGCTTGCCGCCAAGCAGGTCGTGCCCGGCTATATCGGTTTCGATCCGACTGCCCCCTCGCTCCATGTCGGCAGTCTCGTGCAAATTATGCTTCTGCGCCGCCTGCAACAGGCCGGACACAAGCCGATCGTGCTGATGGGAGGCGGAACCGGCAAGGTCGGCGACCCGAGTTTCAAGGACGAAGCCCGCGCGATGCTCGGGGAGGAACGGATCGCGGCCAATGTCGCCTCGATCAAGCGCATCTTCGAACGCTTCCTGGTGTTCGGCGACGGCCCAACTGACGCCGTCATGCTCGACAATGCCGAATGGTTGGATGGGCTTCAGTATATCCCTTTCCTGCGCGACGTTGGCCAGCACTTCTCGGTCAATCGCATGCTTAGCTTCGACAGCGTCAAGCTGCGGCTCGACCGCGAACAATCGCTCAGCTTCCTCGAATTCAACTACATGATCCTGCAGGCCTACGATTTTCGTGAACTGGCTCAGCGGATCGGCTGCCGCCTCCAGCTCGGAGGGTCGGACCAGTGGGGCAATATCGTCAACGGCATTGAGCTCACCCGCCGCATGGACGGAGTGGAAGTGTTTGGCGTCACTACTCCGCTGATCACAACCGCCGACGGCCAGAAGATGGGCAAGACCATGGCCGGCGCGGTTTGGCTTCACGAAGACCAGCTTCCGCACTTCGACTACTGGCAGTACTGGCGAAATGTCGACGACCGGGATGTCGGCCGTTTCCTGCGGCTCTTTACCGACCTACCTCTCGGCGAGATCGAGCGGCTAGAGGCGCTTCAGGGATCCGAGATAAATGCTGCCAAGATCGCGCTTGCGACAGCAGCGACTGCAATGTGCCGAGGTCCGGAAGCAGCAAAACTCTCCGAAGAGACTGCCCGGCAAACCTTCGAACAGGGCGGCGCCGGTGGGGAGCTCCCCACCCTCGCCGTCTCCGAGCCAATTAACATCCTCCAGGCGCTTACCGGGCTGGGCTTTTGCTCTTCGAACGGCGAAGCAAAGCGTAAGATAGCGGAAGGTGCAGTGAAGCTTGATGGGATCACCGTGACCGATCCAGCGCAATCCATTGCGATCAATGGCGATCCAGTGAAGCTGACCTTGGGCAAAAAGCGCCACGGCCTGCTCGTCGCGGCCAATTGAATCGACAATAGGCGTGTGGATGCCGCCGTCTTCTATCCTATGTCATTCTGACGATGGACGTTTACTTGGATATTAACGATCATCTTTGTAAACTTTTAGGAAACTTGTGTTTTAATTCGAATACCGGGTGAATTCCGGGGTTGGCCCCGGCCATCTTCAGAGTTAAATCGACGTCGCTCAAACAGGGAGTTGCGTGATGAGTAAGGTACGTAAGATCGCTACCGCTTCGCTGGCTGCGGCGCTGATGGTCAGCGTTCCGGTAGCAAGCTCAGCCAGTGCGGTTCGCCCGTCCTCGGCCGTTCCCACAGCAGTCGCTTCCTCGAATGCTGCCACTGCCCAGTTCCAGCAAGGGTCCGCGCTTACGCCATGGCCGGCATATGTGGTGATGGCGCTGACGTTGTCAGTGGCTCTCTGGATCGCCGCGCAGAAGAACAAGCCCGGCTCGATCCAGCTGCCCATTAGCCGCGGCTGATCGCTCCGATTACCTGACTTGTGGGGGTCGTTTTGCCGGATCAATCCGCGCGACCTCCCTTCTATACCCAGCTTTCGGTTTCACTGGCGATCGTTAGCGCCTTATTGATTGGCGGTGGGGGAGCCGAGGGACCTCTTAGAAATGGCATCCTGGCTGCCGCAGGCGGCATGCTCCTGTTCTGGGTACTGTTTGGCTTTCGCGCCTCCACTATTCCAAGCCGCCATCCGGCCGATTTCACTACGTTAGCGCTGGCACTGGGCCTGCCGCTGATCGCGGTCGTGCAGCTCGTCCCATTACCTCCCTCCATCTGGCAATCTTTGGCAGGTCGGGAGCTGGCGCTCTCTTCCTTAAAACTCGTCGGCGCTCATGAGCATTGGCGGCCACTAACGCTCGATGCGGAGGCAACAATGCGAGCACTCGGGGCCATGCTCTTGCCGCTCGCGGTCTTCCTTTATGTTTCCTGGGCTGGCGCGGTACAGCGCAGGCAGCTCCTGGCAGTTCTGATTGCCACGGCGGGCCTAAGTGGATTGGCGGGAGCTCTCCAACTCGCGCTGGGCCATCCCGATTGGCTGAGCTTTTATGACGGACCCAGCGTTGGCGCGGCGTCTGGTTTTTTCGCAAACCCTAATCATCAAGCGCTGCTGATGGCCTCGGCGATGGTGGCGTCTGCAATCTTCGCTCGAACCGAGAGCAGGGATCCGCGCAACAGAGGCGCAAGCCGAAACCGCTGGCTGGCCTGGCTGGCGATTGGGTTCTTCGCGATCATGACCCTGGGCTCGGGATCAAGAGCCGGGGTCGTGCTCCTCGGCATCGGCCTACCTGGCGCATTGCTGGTTGTTCTGGGTCGCGGCTCTCTGCTGAAATGGTCGGCCGTACTGCTTGGTGCCCTGTCGCTGCTCTCAGCCGTCATCCTGCTTTATCCCGGAACCAACAGTCTCGGCGTTCGGGAAAGCTTTCGGGTCGGTGAGGACGCGCGTTATGCCTACTTGCCGGACATTCTCTTCACGCTCGAGCAATATTGGGGCGCAGGAAGCGGACTTGGCACTTTTGCGACGGTTTTCGCCCCCAACGAGAACCTCGACCTTGCCCAGCGCGGCTTCCTCAACCACGCGCATAACGACGTCCTCGAGTGGCTGATCGAGACTGGGCTGCCGGGTACGGTTTGGCTGGCAGCCGCGCTCATAGTCTTGGCGTGGCAAATCTACCGCAGCACGCGCCGGGGCGAGGGTCAGCAGGCGCCCCAAATCGGTGCGCTCCTCATCATCTTCATGGTGGGCCTCCATAGCCTCGCCGACTATCCGTTGCGGACCACGGCGATTGCCGTGGTGACTGCAATGTCGCTCGGCCTGGCCATGCCAATGCGAACGATTGCAGATCGACCCAAGACCCGTCGGCACGCCGGGCTGCTGATTGCCGTCATGCTGGGCGCTGCCCTCCTGTCCGCCGAGATGCTGCGTCTTCACGTCGCGCGCTGGGCTTTTCGCAAGGGTGACAGCGCGTTGCTTGCCCGCCTCAGTCCGGCTTCTCCGCAAGAACGGATTAATGCAGCCACTCGCCAGCTGAACGCAGGAAAGGCTGCTGCGGCCGAGCAAACAGCCGCTTTGGCCGTGGTTGGGCAGCCACTGAACCCCGCGGCGCTTCGTCTACTAGCGCAGGCGTTGGAAGCCCAAGACAAGGAGGCGGCCGGGGTTTGGACGCAAGCCAGCATGCTTGGGTGGAGAGACGGTGGAACCCAGCTTTGGGCGTTCCAGCAAGCGCTTCTGCAACGCGAGCTCGAGACTGCCGTGCTACGGGCCGATGCGCTGATGCGGACAAGTGACGTTGAACCTCGCTTCGTGCGCTTGCTGCGCACGGCATCTGCCGACCGGGAATTTGCGGAGGCGCTGGCTCCCAGAACGAGAAGCGAACCGCGCTGGAGGCAGGTCTTCTTCAACCTGGGACCGAAGCCTTCCAGCGCTGAAGTGCGCGGCCTTGAGCAGATGATCGACGCGATGATCAAAGCTGGCGTCGAACCAAGCCGGTCCGATGTCCGGACGCTCATTACCCACTTTCTTAGCAAGCAAGATTATCGGCGAGCGTCCGAGATCGACCGATTAGTCGTTGGAGACCGCATAACGGGGTCCAACCTACTGGATGACGGGGGTTTTGATCGAAGCTCCGACGACTATTCGCGCGGCTCGACCCCGTTTGACTGGCAACTTGCCGCGGCCTCAGGGACCTCGGCTTCCATCGATACGGCACCCCCTTCTCGGCTCATTGCAGACACCGACGGCGAAAGAACAGCTGTCGCAGCGCACAGATATATTGCGCTTAAGCCAGGGGTTTATCGACTGACATTCAGGGCTATGGCAGATGCGGACGAAGCCTTTCAGCTGAGATTGCTTTGCCCTCCCAATGAAAGCGTCGGGCAGGTCGATATCGCTGAAAAATTCAACCTTGAACCGGTGTTGCTTAATTTCACCATCCCCGGGAAATGCCCGGCTGTTCGCCTAGTCATTGAAAGCATAAGCCGAGGACGGCCAGCTATCGCTGAATTTGATGACTTCGAGTTGGTGCAGATTGGTCCGGATTCGTCGGTGGAGCCATT
This sequence comes from Sphingomonas xanthus, assembly GCF_007998985.1. Lineage (GTDB taxonomy): Bacteria > Pseudomonadota > Alphaproteobacteria > Sphingomonadales > Sphingomonadaceae > Sphingomicrobium > Sphingomicrobium xanthum. Next base: position 2,221,240 of record NZ_CP041659.1, on the reverse strand, counting down.
AACCCGTTGAGTTAATGATACTTCGTCTTCATGGCGACAGCTTCACGGCAACGGCAGTTGCGGCTGGCTAGGAGGATATAAGAGTGAGCATTCGGGTTGCGTTATCGGCTGCAATTGCATTGCTATTGTCGGCCTGTGGTGGCGGCATCGGCCTAGATGAAAACTCCAAAGCGGTACGCGTAGCGCAAGCGTTACCGCCTCCCGATGCCACGGTGAGCTCCACTGATTTCACCAACTATCGCATTGGCCCGATGGACGTGATTGCCGTCACGGTTTTCGATGCTCCGGAACTCGCGCGCGAAGGCGCGGTCGATGCTGCCGGCAACTTTGCGATGCCGCTGATCGGCTCGGTGGAAGCCGGCAACAAAACCCCTCAACAGCTATCGGACGCTATCGCCGAGAAGCTCAGGGGCAAATATCTCAAGAATCCGCAGGTCGCCGTCAACATCAAGGAAGCCATCGCGCGCAGCGTGACGGTCGACGGATCGGTGATGCAGCCGGGCGTTTATCCGGTTGTCGGGCGAATGACCCTTCAGCAGGCAGTGGCCACGGCCAAGGGCGTCAACCAGGACGCCGATATCGACAAGGTCATCATCTTTCGCACCGTGAACGGCCAGAAGATGGCCGCGATGTTCAATCTGCGCGACATCCGTTCGGGTCGCTACGCGGATCCGGAAGTGTTCGGAAATGACATCGTCGTCGTTGGTGAAAACTCCGCGCGCCGAATGCTGCGGGATGCCACGACGACCTTCCCGTTCCTTCGTTTTATCCCGGTTTTGTAGAGCTTACGCATTGTCTGACATGTACAACCTTCCTGCGGGCCGCGACGCTGGAGCACCCGCACTTGATCATGGCCGTAGCCAACTCCCCGCCTTTGCCGGCCCGCAATATTATGATGGCCCCCTCCCCCAAGAGGAGTCGCTCCTTCGTCACTATTGGCGGATGGCCTATCGCCATCGCTGGTTGATCGGGGGAATTACCTTCGCCTGCCTCGCGTTGGCCATTCTCGCCAGCATGCTCATGCAGCGACAGTATACCGCAACCGCGCGCATCCAGATCGCCCGCGAAGCGGCCAAGGTTGTCGATGTCGAAGGGGTCGAGGCCGAGGAGAGCGCTGGGCCCAGCCTGGAATTCTACCAGACCCAATACGCGCTTTTGAAAAGCAGGTCGCTGTCCGAGGCCGTGGTGCGCGATCTGCGCCTGTCGGACAATTTCACCTTCCTGTCGGGTTACAACGACAGCGCAATTGACGATCTGAAGGGCATGCCCCGCCAAGAGCGGTTCAAGCTCGCAACCGAGATGGTGAACCGGAATACCAAGGTCTCGCCCCTCCCCGGCTCAAGCGTCGTCGACGTGGGGTATGTGGCGCCGAACGCCAACATTGCCGCCACCATCGCCAACTCGATCTCGGAGAACTTCATCGAGACCAACCTGGCGCGGCGCTATGAAGCAACCACCTATGCCCGCAACTTCCTGCAGAACAGGATCGAGGCAACACGCAAGAAGCTCGAGGATTCCGAACGCCGCGCTGCTGAGTATGCGCAAGCGCAGGGCATCATTAAGGTCGCGACGAACTCAGGCGTGCCGGGCGAAGGGCGTGTATCGAGCGAACAGACCCTGGCGTCGGCCGATTTGACCCAGCTCAGCACCCAGCTGGCGTTAGCGCGGGCCGCCCGAGTGCAAGCCGAGGCCGACTACCGGGCTAATAGTGGTGGTGCAGCCGCTGCTTCCTCGCTCGCCAATCCGGCGGTAAATGCCCTGCGCGGCCAGCGTGGTGAACTTAGCGCCGAACTCAGCAAGCTCGAAAGCGACTTCGGGCCTGAGTATCCCCGAGTTGCGGCGTTGCGTTCGCAAATTGCAGAGTTGGACCGGCAGATCGCTCGCGAACAAGGCCGGGTTACCACTTCCGTTTCTCAAGAGCTCGCAGACAAGTACCGGCAGGCCCTCGCCGCAGAGCAAGGGCTGCAGGCCCGCGTGAATGGACTGAAGGGCGCCGTGTTGGACCAGCAGCAGCGTTCGATTCAGTTCAACATCATCCAGAGAGACGTCGATACGAACCGCGCGCTTTATGACGCGCTCTTGCAGCGCTTCAAGGAAGTCGGCGTTGCGGCGGGCGTCGGCACCAACAACGTTTCCATCGTCGACGCTGCCCTGCCCCCGGAATCGCCGTCGCAACCTAACGTGCCGCTCAATCTCGCGGTCGGCCTGATGTTTGGGCTTTTGCTAGGCGGCGGCGCGGCCCTGGCCAAGGAACAGATGGCTGACGCGGTCATCCTGCCCTCGGAGTTCCAGCAAAAGCTGGGCATCCGGCTGCTGGGTTCGACCCCGAAACTTACTCCAGACGAAGTGACGCAACAGCTGACGGAAGGAAGGTCGGATCTTTCCGAAGCCTATTTCTCCATCCTGACGGCCATCCAGTTCGCGTCGCCGGAGGGCGCTCCCAAGTCGATGCTGTTCACCAGCACCCAGGCGAACGAGGGCAAGTCGACTACCGCGCTGGCAATTGCCCGAAACCTGGCATCGGTCGGAGCGAAGGTGCTCTTGATCGACGCCGACATGCGCAACCCTTCGCTGCACCGCCACCTCAATCGCGGCATGACGACCGGGTTCAGCGAGGTGCTGACCGGCCAAACCCTGCTCACGCAAGGCTGCCAATCGGTCGGACAAACGGGGCTTTCGGTCATGTTCGCGGGGCGCATGCCACTCAATCCCGCCGAGCTCCTTGCAGGACGCGCGCTGGAGGATTTCCTCCTGCAGGCCGGAACGCACTTCGACCATATCGTAATCGACGGACCGCCGGTGCTGGGGCTTGCTGACTCCGTGCTGCTCGGCCGGGTGGCGCAAGCGACGATCTTCGTGGTCGAAGCTGCCCGTACACGCGCGTCGCAGGCGCGCATGGCAATCGATCGGCTTAATGCCGTGCGCGCCGGTGTTCTGGGTGCCGTGTTGACCAAGCTCGACGCGAAGCAGTCGGGCTACGGCGACAACTACGCCTACCAATATGGCTACGCACGATCAGAGCCGAGGAAGCTCACGGATTTCATGAAACGACGTTGATGTGATCCCGCTCATGGCATGAGCGAGAAAGAGGGTGTTTCTGTGCTGTACGCGTATTTGCCAGACCTCGTAGCCCTTCCCCGGCCAGTCCGCCGGTTGATGATCGTCGGCGCAGACCTTGCGGCTTGTGCCATCGCGGTTTGGATCGCCTTCTGGTTGCGCCTTGGTGAGTGGGACTGGATCAACGGGCCGCTGCTGCAATTCATGGCGCTGGCGATGGCCACCTGGCTTCTCGTTGCCCTTCCCTTCGGCACTTATCGCTCGGTCGTACGGTTCTCGGGCCGGCATACCGTGTTCCGCCTGATCCCGGTCTTCGCGATCGTCTCTGTCAGCCTCGCGGCAATCCTCTTTTCGCTTAAGCCGCCTGGCATCCCAAGAACCCTCTCGGTCCTCCATCCCCTCGTCTTCTTCTTTGGCGCGGCCACGCTTCGCGTGACTGCGGCACAACTCATCTGGAATGCGGTGCAAGCACGATCGCGCCGCCCGAACCAACGCCGGGTTCTGATCTATGGTGCCGGCTCTGCAGGAAGGCAGTTGGCCCAGTCCATGAGGCTCGAGCCTGGCTTGGACCTGATTGGCTTTCTTGATTGCAACGAGTCCCTGGGAAACCGTGTCCTTGAGGGAAAGAAGATCTGGCACTCGAGTGAGCTTGAGCGCGTTCTGATCGTCGAGGATATCACTGACGTTTACATCGCCATGCCGTCGGTCCGGCGCCAGACCAAGCGGGAAATCATCGACAGCATCTACAAGGCCACGAGCCATATCAGGGTGATGGCCTTGCCGAGCCTTTCGCAGATTGCGTTTGGCAATGTCTCGACCTCTGACCTCAAAGAGATCCAGATCGAAGAGCTACTCGGCCGCGACGAGGTAGCTGCCGAGCCCGAGCTGCTTGCCCGTGACGTCCATGGCCAGGTCGTGATGGTCACCGGTGCGGGCGGTTCGATCGGCAGCGAACTGGCAAGGCAAATCCTTCGCCAATTGCCAAGGCAGCTGATCCTTGCCGACCAATCCGAATTTTTCCTCTACAAGATCGACACCGAGCTTCGCGAGCTTGCAGCCCGTGAGAATTTGGAGATCAGCATCGTTGCGGATCTCGCGGACGTTGCTGACGAACTCGATTGTACCCGCCTGTTCGATCGCTGGTCGCCCAGAACGGTTTTTCATGCCGCGGCCTACAAACATGTGCCGCTCGTCGAGGCCAACCGTCTTGCCGGCATTCGCAACAACGTGATCGGCACGCTGAACGCCGCCCTCAATGCAGAACGGGTTGGCAGCGAGAAGTTCGTGTTGATCAGCACGGACAAGGCAGTACGTCCCACCAACATCATGGGCGCGAGCAAGCGAGCTTGCGAACTTGTCATCCAGGCACGTGCCGCCGCCCAGACAGACACGATCTTCACCGCCGTTCGATTTGGCAATGTGCTGGGCTCGAGCGGCTCCGTCGTTCCTCGGTTCCGCGAACAGATCGCCCGCGGCGGACCCATCACGCTCACCGATTTCAACGTCACTCGCTACTTCATGACGATCCCCGAGGCCGCCCAACTTGTTATCCAGGCGGGCGCAATGGCGCATGGCGGCGAGATCTTCCTGCTCGACATGGGGCAGCCCGTGAAAATTGCGGATCTTGCCAAGGCCATGGTCGAGCTTTCCGGGCTCACCGTAAGGGATGAGAAGAATCCCGACGGGGATATTGAGCTGGTCGAGGTGGGGCTTCGGCCCGGCGAGAAGCTATATGAAGAGCTTCTCATCGATGCGAGCGCAGAGCCTACATGCCACCCCCGTATCGTTCGTGCCCGGGAGCAGCATCTGGCGTGGATGCATCTTGAAGAGCAGTTCGATCTATTGAAGCAGCATATCGACGCTCTCGATGAGCCGCGCACGGTCACGAAAATCCTGGACATGGTTCCGGGATATACGCCCGCCTCTCATGCGCAGGTCCACACCGCCGAGGATGGTGGAATGTCAGGGACTATTGCGGCCTAAATTACTCCGCCGGTGAGAAGCCCGTGATCCGCACTTCGCTATGAAGTGGCTACCAGCCCCAGCAGAACCCCAGCCTGGATCATGACAATCACGGTGAGGCGGGTGGAGAACGGCTCCTTGCGCGTCTTGTGCCTGAACAGGCGACGAGCCAGCAGCGCTCCCGGCGAACCGCCAATCAGGGCCAGGCCCAGTAGATCACCCTCGGGGATCCGCAGCTTGCCTGTCGCCGCACGCTGCTTGTCCTGCCAGAACCTGAGTACGGTCCACAGGTTCACGGCAACAAGAGCGAAGACAACCGTTTCAAGAGTGATTGGCATTCGGCAGCGTTAGACGATTTGTCTTACGCAACGGTTGATAAAGCCTCTGTGATCGACGTCAGCAAAGCCCTTCTCTGCTCTTTTCGATCGATCGCTGCGGGACGTCATGACGGCGCCATCGAACGGCTTGACGGTGCCAACCTTTTGTTAAGGACGCGACCTTAGCAGCGCCGTTGTTGTAACCGCGTAACTGGTCTGATTGTGAGCAAATCATCTGACGGCCCTGCCGCGCTTATTCAGCGGCAGCGCAAATCCTCTCCGCAACCAAGTGTCTTGCACAGGTCGGCGGCAGCCGCGCCGCCTATATCTTCGAACGACAATTCACCGCCGCTCGACGATGAGGCTGCACATCGGAAAGAGCAAAGGGAGCTCAACGGCGCTGTTCGCGGCAAAAGCCGCCGGAACCAGCTGCTGCCCTTAAGCTGGAATCACCTTTCCAAGGTCGACGTCGCGCAAGTCGGCCAGATGCTGCGCGCTTGGCCAGACAATTGCACGCTCCTCGAGGCGGAGGCGCGTTTTGCCATTGCCGCCATTATCACGACCGGGCGCAAGCTATCCTATCTCAAGCAGCTTCGTGTTCACGACACCGTTGAGCCGGACCCGGCCCATGAAGGCATTATATTTGATCTGGAAGGCCGGCCTTACTGGAACCTCGTCGGAGGTTCGGCCAACCGGCAAGAAGCCAGGCTTCGGAAAAAGCGGCGAACCAAGGGCCCCTTCGTCCACGAAGAGCCCTATTTCATAGCCTTTCAACTGTCGCCCCTGACAGCTCAGTGTTTCTACAAGCTTAGTGCCAGGCGGGCAGTTACGGGCAAGCCGCTCCTCACTTCGAGTTACAAGAAACTCAAAGCCCAGATCCAACTGCTTCTTAATCGGCGGCGTATGGGCGAGCCGGGTCGACCCCGGAAAAGCTCCAGGACGCTTGAGGCGCTGGAACGGTGGCTGACCGTCGCGCTTACACATCAAAGCTGCGGCAATATCGGGCCAGCGGCACGCTTCACGGACAGCGATCATCCCATGTCACGCTCAGTGATCGTCTACGGGATTTGGAAGATTACCGGAATCCTGTGGCGCCTTAGCTCCACCCTGTGGATTTTCGAGGGTACCATTTACATCCGCGTTCACCCTCGCAGTCGAAAATTTCATTATGGCAATCCGAGGTGCCCTTCCTGGCGTACGATCAAGATTGTTATCGCCGTCATTCTCGACCGCATCCTTCAAGCTCAAGGAAACGTCCGAGACGTCCATATCGCGCTGACCTTGCAGGTCGTTGCAATGGTGAGCTTCGCCACCGGTCATCGCGGACAACTACGACTTAGCCTGGCCTCCCGATCAATCGACCCGAATACGGGCTTCGCCACGATACGGGACAAGGCGAAGGAGTGTCCTCACACTCGATTGGTCTGGGTGGCTCCCGCGGTACGAAAACAGATCCATGCATTCGAGGCGCATCTTCAAAGCCTGAAATCCGTGCTGTCACCGGCGGCGTTTCGCTGGGTCATGGACGAGGTGGATAAGGGCGACATCCCGATGTTCAAAATTGTCGGCAACGACATCGAGACGCTGAAATTCTCCGAAGTGTGGGGCGAGATAAACCAAATGGTGGGTGGAAGCTTCCCATTATTTGCCAATTCAGGCCGGCACTGGCTGCGCTGGATGATGTCGGGTTGGTGTACCTCGGAAACGCTGAACGCCTTCTTTGGTCATTGGCAAATCGGTACCAGCCCCTGGGGACCGACATCCTGTTTCAACCCTCATACTTTCCGCGCGGAAGCGAGCATCATCGAACTGGTTTTCGACCGGCTCGGCTGGCGGCCGATCGACGCCGAAGGACAGGCATGCTGAACCTGATAGAGTTTGACGACGTCTCGCCTTTTAACGGGGTTAACGTCGGGACTAGCGCCGGGCGCCCCGCCTTTCTTGATGGGTTTGAGGACAGTCTAGGCCAGCTTAGCTCGCGGTTGCCGTCGGTACACATGGGGCAAATGCTCTGCTCGGCGATTGTCTACGGTGCGTTACTGGACCCCACCTCATGGGATGCATGGTGCGAGTCATGCCACAACTACATGGAAGGTCAGGCGGGCGGCCACTTGGAGAACATGGCGTGGATCGACACTCTGCTTCTCGACCGCTCATCTCCTAAGGGCATTTCCACGCGCCGTTGGTACGCTGACCCTGTCACCCGAGCCCTCCTCAAGCAGCGGCGGTTCCAATGGAAACATCTGCCTAAGCTTATCCGCGAGACACAAGCAATTGGCCGGCAGTGCCTGAGCTGTTTCCTCGAACATTTAAACCCGAAGCAGCGCAGCGAGCGTGACCGCGTCGACGAATTGCTCGAATGGGCCGTATGCCATTGGCGACTGCGGCTCCCACCGCTGATGCTAAGCCAGGCGCGGGGTGAACTCCCTACGGTCGCGCTAGACACCAAACGCTATCTCGAACTGCTGGGCTGGGATGCCCGTAATGTAGCGCGGGCATCCGAAAAGTTAATCCGACCGCTTGGCGTAGAACCTGATTACCGCCTTTCGGAACACCAGGCGGCGTCGGATTGGTATTGGGCGTATAAAGGGCGACACCTGCCTGAATCCTATGCCTTCGCTGATGCAAAAAACTTGCGCCGGATTGGGCAGAAATCCCACATCCAGGAAAAAACGGTTTGCATCTCGCTGCTTGGTGCCGTCGCAAAGAAGACGGGCACTTCAGAGGCACGCAAACAGCTCATCGCCTGGTGTCAGGACCTGCTTGAAATCCGGCGCGCTCCAGCGAGCCGCCGAGGCTTTTCCCTCTACACGGTCGAGCAGCGCTTGGTGGTGATGCTGCAAGGCATTTTTGAAGGTCAAGACGTACATGACCTAAGCCAGGTCAGCCGAGCTAGTATCTTCAGGCGGGCGCGAGCGGTTCGCGCGAAAACCGCAGATCCGACTAAACGCACTTTGCTGGGTGTCGCAGCTCGGAGTTACAGCGACTTTATCCGGCGTCGGGCCGGCAAGCGCGTAGGCGGGATCGATTTCATCGATCCGCTATCCGGAGACCGTGAGAATGACGAGGGGCTCGATGACAACAGCTTGCTCGATGCGCCTTACGAAGCAGCTGCCGGTGACGGATCGCCGACCGAATGTGAACATAATGAACATGGAGCAGCAGACGATGATCTCTATGACGATTTCGGTCCTGCCGGTGTCTCGGCCAGCCTAGTTTCACCCGATACCTATCGCGCCGCCGTCCAATACGCTTACGCGAACAGCCAGAACGGCGAGCTCGCGCTCATGATCATGCTGGCATTCAGGGCAGGGCTGCGGATCGCTGAAATTCTGAAACTCGAGACCTCGCAAGTCATCGAACACGATTACCTTTGCGAGCTACATCTCGATGACAGCCGCTATGGGGCGATGAAAACACGCCACAGTCGCCGCGTGGTGCCGCTCGATGTGCTGCTGAACGGTAACGAGCTTAAGACATTTCGCCGGTGGCTCAGGCCTCGCCAGGATCTAGCCAGAACCACAGGCAAGCCCCAGCTGATTTTTGGGCCGCTGGGCTCCAGAACGCCATTGCAGGAGACTGTAGCAACCAAGCGCATTGAACAAGCGCTCAATAGCGACGGCCAAACCAAATTGCGGTTTGCCGCCTGCCGCCATAGCTTTGGCAGCTACCTTCTCCTTCAGATGCTGCTTCCTGAGCATTGGAGCGAATTGCTCGTGCCCCGCGCCATTCGCAATTCGACATGCTACTGGCGACAGAACCAGTTGCAGAACCGGCTGCTCGGTTATGACAATCTCGGGCAGGCCACGGTGCAGGCCGTGAGCCAGCTCATGGGTCATACCGGGGTTTATCGAACGCTGAACAGCTATGTTCATCTGCTCGATATGGCCGTTGGGCTTTACGTCAACCAGTCGGCAAATCTGCCGAGCGTTCCCATCGCTGTGGCGAATAGACTAAACCTCCCGACGACCCCTCCGGATGTACCCGAATGGCCCAAGAACGCTTCGCGTTCCGCGTTCCGAACGCGAATATATTCCCGAGTTGCCGATTTTCATCGGCCACAAATTGGCGAAGTTCAGATTTGTGTAGCGACTGGCAATGCGACTCCCGGCGAATGGCCGGTCGGAGCTATCGGCGGAGATCCGCTACTTCCCAAACAGCCGCGAGGCCCAAAAGCATCAACAGGCAAGGACAGCCGGAAATCGCTCGCTCCAAAGAAAAAGCAAGGCGGCCCATCCAAGTGGGCCGTCGTGCAGACGGAGCATGTCGAGCCTGTGAAAGAAGGTTCTGGTCTGGATGGCACGGACGCCAGTCCGGATGCTCGGCCGCTGGTCGACTGGCGCCTTCTATGGTCGTTAGTGACCAAGGTCGAAGAGGACGCTGCCGCTTTGGCGTCACTGCATTCGATCGCGGCTCCGAAGGTTAAGACCTGGCGTAAGCGATACCAAGCGAACATGGCCGCTTCGTTTGAGGCCGGCCCTCGACCATCCGGACTAACCGCACCGCGAGGCCCTGCGGCCGAGGCAATGATCCAGAAGCTTTGGGAACGCTCCGAGATTTTAGGAGACGATGACAAGGAGTTGGTCAGGACGTTCCTGAACGGCTTCATTCCCAATCGCTTTCTCAGCAGGATGAGAATGAAAACGGCCGAGTCCTTCGTTGCGCTTTTGAACAAACTGGGAGTGCCTGAGGACCATGTCGCCATCGCCGACGGACCGGATCGTGACGTGATCGAGCTAAAAAAGAATCCGCGGTTGATGACGCGGACCAGTAGGAACGGCGCAACTTTCCGAGCACCGATCAATGAGGCCGCCGCAAGAGCCAAGAACGCCAAATTGGCCGCCGTCTGGTTTGATTGGCTGCTTGATGAGGGAACCGTGCGCGAGCGGTTTGGCACCCGGCACATCCTTGATGATTTTCAGGAGCGAAAGGACGCCCAGCTCGCCGAGGCAGGGAACATGACCGAGCAGCAGCGAGCCCGCCGGGAAAAAGCTGCAATTGCCCGCCAAGAGGGGGACGAAGCGCGCCGGAGTGATGGCGGCATTCCGAGATATGCTATCGGCAAGCATGCCTATCGCTTCTACCTCAACCTGGTCGCGATCTACTTCGATCTCGAAATCCGCCCAAAACATAAGGAACGGTACCGTGCACCGCGTCAGCGTGGGAAGCGCTCGGCTGGTGTGCCAGCATGAGGAAAAGGCCGGCCTACGAAATAAGCCGGCCTAAATCCTTCTCAGGCTTTTAGTGCCTCCCATCGGGACCGAAAGCCGATCCACTCGTCATACAGGATCCGCTGTCCCTGGTCGGTCAGCAGATCATCGGCGAACCCGCGAAAGCCTGTCCCATCGAGTTTGCGAGCCCCGATGAGGAGATGACAATGGACCGGGTTATCCGATCCCGCATCGCCGGGACGATGTTCAACGACCAGTACCGGCAAGTGCCGCTTCTGAGCGAGTTGGTGATAGGCGAATGCCCTGCTCTCCTCCCATGCATGATGGAGGCGCCGCGTGTCTGGGAAATCCAGCGTTGCATAGATGAGCGCAGCCGGGTGACTGGAGCAAAGCGAGAAATCCATGGCCCGGATCAGCGGCACCGCCGCATCCAGATTATCTGGGGCGTCGTCGGGAAGAACGCTCCCGTAGCGGTATGCCGTGAACGTCTTTTCGTCGAAGCTCCCGGCATGGTCCAGCCCTCCCACCGGCCTCAGCTTTCGCAAGGCGAACTCGGAGGGGGTATTTGGATATCCTCGGTATGATTGCTCGAGCACACCAAAGGTGAAGTTGGGGTACCCACCAAGCGGATTGTCATAGAGCCAGTCCATGGGATTGTTGGACCGTTCTTTCGTCGGCGCGACGATTGCTGGCACGCGCGCCTTATTGCTCTTGGAGCGAGGTTTACGAGCCATCCTACTTGTCCCCCTGACGCGCAGCCAAGGATTGCGCGGCGACAGCGCACCCATGTTCACGCTCGAACAGGCTGAAGAAGGGTGCTCGCGGCGATGCTGCGAGATAGCCTGACAGGACCCGTACTGACCGCCCTTCCCCTTGGCTCGGCACCAGCCACAGATCCGCGGTCGGGTGAATTTGCCAAAGCCGGTAGCGAGTGAGCCAGCGTTCCGTACCGGACATGAGAAGGTCGAGTGTGAACGGCCCATAGCCGTGAGCTTCATCCTCGATCCGCACGATCAGCATGTGGTCGCCTGTTACGAGGCGCATGTCCTGCGCCTGCTCACAGAGCAGCGGTCGATGACAGCCAGTTCCAAGAATGGTGATGCCGAGGTCTGGCAAGCGGAAGCCAATGTTGCCTGCCTGGCCCGCCATGCAAAGTGGCATTGCCCGATCTCCGATCGCAGTCGCCAGCGATCGCATGATCGCCGAAGCCCGGCGGCGGGGCACCGGGATTTGGACCGAACAATTGACCTCCTGCGGCGCGTCTTCAGCTTGGCTGTCGAAGGGGACCGGGTCTGTCGTGCTCAGCAGGCGAACGGCCTGGTTTGGTTGGTTGAAGGTCGAAGCCATAATTGCTGTTCTCCAGCGCGTTCCGGCTCCACCAAGGAACGCATTTCATTAGAGGGGTGGAGCTATTGCTCCCCGCTCCTCGCTTTCACTCCTTCCACTTGGGTTGGTCGTCGGACCCGCGCACCGGCACCGGGGCCGTGGCTGCTAGCCCGGGCCACCATGGAAATAGCCGTGCGCTCTTTGGCTTGGCGGGACTGAGATAGCTGATATCGGGGTTCTACCCGGGGATTGGCGAACAATCGGGCGACGGCTAGTGAAGGCCGACATTTGGCCAAGACTTTTCCGCAATGCTGGAAACTTTACCTTCTGTGACCGCACGCCTCAGGAAAGGCATTTCAGCGTGACTACCGTAGCAGTGACCGGCGCCAGCGGACGCGTCGGCCAAGCAGTAATCCCAGAGTTGTTAGCTACTGGTATTGATGTCCGCCTATTCGGTCGAAGCAAAGAGCGGATTCAGTCGATATTTCCGGGGTGCAGTGTGCACCATAACTCCGAGATCAGCCATCAACTGAGTGGCTGTGACGCCATCATTCACCTTGCAACCATCAATAACGATGTGGATTCCGTCACGGAAGAGTCGGCTCGCCGCGTCAACGTTGACTGGCCATTGCAACTGGCACGTCACGCTCGGGAAAAGGGCGTTCCCCGGTTCATTTTCATGTCCTCAACGCATGCCTTGGATCCAGACAACCAGTCGCTCTACGCTCAAACCAAACGCGAACTGGCAAATAGGCTCGCGGAGGTTGCCGGGATCGACATAGTTGAGGTTGTTGCGCCCAAAATCTACGACCATCGCCAGCGCTGGACCTCTGTCTTTTGGAAATTACTGGGCGGGCTGAAGCCAACCATCTCCACCTCTGCGGTAGCTTCTGTAATTGCGGATGAACTGCGCCGCCCGCCAAGCGGCCCACGCGTAAAACTTATCTCGAGCTCTCACCCCCGACCTCGTTATTATGACATGGCAACCACGGGTCTGGACTATGTAGCTGCGATCTCGATCTTAATCGGTTTTGGCTGGTTGCTCTTGCTCATCGCCATAGCAGTGCGACTGGACAGCCCGGGCCCGGCGCTATTCCGACAAGAACGGGTCGGGCGGAATCAAGCCAAATTCATTTGCTGGAAGTTTCGGACAATGCGTGTCGGGACGGCGCACCGGGCAACCCATGAAACATGCGCGTCGTCTGTCACACGGATTGGCGCCTTCTTAAGGCGCACCAAACTCGACGAACTGCCTCAGGTGGTAAACCTGCTGAAGCGAGAATTGTCTCTCGTTGGCCCTCGCCCTTGTTTGCCCAACCAACGGAAATTGATCCAAGAGCGCCAGGCACGAGGTGTCTTCGAAATGAGACCCGGTATTACCGGGTTGGCTCAAGTGAATGGCATCGACATGAGCGATCCAGCCCGCTTGGCGATCTGGGACGAGCGATACAGCGCCCTGCGGTCACTGCAATTCGATCTAAAGATTCTACTCAGTACTTTTTTAGGTAAAGGTCGCGGAGATAAAGTGCTACATGGCAATTAACGCCCCGCTGCTGTTTTGTGGCCTTCGATTCCAGGTCGCTCAATTCCAACCTTCTACAGCTTATCCGATAGCTCCAATAATCGCCTTCAGCGACAAATACCTCATCGCACGTCAAGTCCAACTAATCGATCCTCTAGGGCCAACGAATGGTAACCCTTCGCATGCAGAGGGTTGCAGCAAAGTTAGCAAAACTTTGCGCCATTGAACATGTCAGTGAGCAGGAGAGGCACGACGGCGCACGCCGTGATAACGCCGATTGTGCCCACACCACGCCCGGACCAATCGGTTAGGCCACGAGCCTAAAGCTCGAAGGCGTCGGCAGTTTGTCGACTTACTTGGACAGCCTCAAACTCTTGACGCACCAATTTCAACGAGAAAGCACCCATGGTCGCAATGCGACCTGGTTGTCGAATGAACTTGAGAAATGCCTCAGAAAGTGCCTTGGAATCGCGCACTGGCACTATGTAACCGTTCTGCCCATGACGAACGGTTTCTTTGCAGCCCGGAACATCGGTAGTTATTATCGGCCGCCCCATGGCCATACCTTCCAACAAACTTCTGGGCACACCCTCTCGATAACTGGGAAGGACCACGACGCTGCAATTTTGAATAAACGGTCGTACGTCAGCTTGTCCGCCATGCCAGAAAACTACATTTTCAGACACCGCGCGCCTTACTACGGCTTCAGAAACAGAGTCCGGATTTCTCTCTAGCGGCCCTACTAAATGGAATTCCACCTGCGGCTCAAGTCTCTTTATAAGACGCGCAGCATTAATATATTCATAGATGCCTTTGTTTCTTAATAGTCTTGCAATCATCAAGAAGCGGATTGGCTGAGTTTGGGGAGCGGTTGACTTAAAGCGCTGCAAATCCACCCCTGATCCAGCTACTATCTTGGCGGCGCCGACTGGAATGATCTGCAGAGTTTCGAAAAACTCCCGGTCATCGCGATTTTGAAAGACGACGCGACTAGGTGACTGAAGTGCAATGGCATAAAGCTTCTGCACCAAGGCCCGAGCAACCTTCTGCTTTATGCCGTGCCCCCCGATGAATGAGAATCCCAGTCCTGTCACCAGAGCGCAACGATGTCTAATACGCGCCAATCTAGCAGCCAGCATTCCCCAGATCACTGGCTTTGCGGTGTACGCCACAACGGCTTCCGGCCCCTCTCGCTTGAAGAGACGAAAAAGCGCGAACAAAGTACGCAAATCTGCGATAGGATTGAAGGTTGTCCGGGAAAGGGGAATGTCTCTACAAACAACTCCCAACTTGATCAAATCAGCGACCACATCAGAACTGCTCAGTTCGGGAGCTGCCGCAGTAACTTTATATCCCCTAGCTTGAAATTCCTTAATAAGGGGCTCTCGAAAATTCAGGAGAGAGCGAGCTTCGCCGGCGACCAAAAGAATTTTCATCGAATGTTCACAGGTCACAACAGGCGCTCATGGCCTAGGGAGCCCCCTCCCCCCCCACCGGGTAACGCGCCATCACCAATACGATTGTGCGCAAGTGATCGCTGACCAACGCGCAAGGGATAGCAGCGCACGGACCCATGAGCAGCCTTAAGCGAACCAACTAGCGCAACTAATACCCAAAACAGCATAAATCGCGAACCGTTATGTGTCAGCCCGTAAAGTGCTACCGGCAAGAATGTTAGTCCAATACCAGTCCAGCCAAAATTAGATTTCGTACGATGGAACCAACCACCTACAAAACTCAGAAATAGAGTGCCTCCAATTGCTCCGTACTTACCGAAGAAGGATGCGAACGTGCTATGAACTTCGTGACCAAATTTCAGAAGAACACCTTCTTGGCCTAGACCAAACAAGAAACTCGTCCAAGAACCGTCAAGCCATACCGCGTACCCGCGGCTAAGAAATCCGTCGTCCGCCTCCGACCCAGTACTCGCGAGGCGCTGCACAAACAGAAACTGATCGAAAAATCCCGCGGCCACAGCCAGCACAACGCCAGCGCCCGATAGCAATACGACTATTGTTCCCCAATGATTACTTGAGTACTTGGATACGATATACCACAAGAAAATTGCTGAAACTGCCATTTGAGCGATAAGTCCAGCCTTCGACAGCGCGACCATCGAAAGAATTGCCATCATAACATGCAAGACAATAGTGGTTAATGTCCTCATATGCCCGCTGAGCCACAACACCATGGCCAAGCAACTGTTCAACAATGCAAAATACGCTAGCTGGTTTGGATTATTGAAAGTGCCGATTGCGCGATCGATTGAGACGCCGCGGATGCTCAGCCCGTCTGTGGCAGCAACACCGACCAAGGCAACGATGGCACCACCCCACACGCCCCAAGCAGCTGCGCCAGCAAGTCGATTAAGATCAGATGTCCGTACGCACAACAGTATTAAAAGACCAAATGCAACGTAGAGAAATTCCATCAAACCCGAACCTGAACCATAACCAAAATTAGTGGCTGTCCATTCTCGGATAATAATGACAACGCACAGGAAACTTAGAGCAGTCTCTGGAGCGCCGAATGCTGGCCTAACGCTAACTAATCTCCCAAGGCAATATAGTCCCATTACAATATGGGCGATTTGTAACCCTCCGGATGCAAAAGCGTAGATTGGTGCAAGCGTTAATGAAATGACGAAAAGCCATTCTAAGGCCATTGACCGCCGCCGATCTAGCATAGAGTCAATACCTCTCACTGAAACGCTCGGAGTCGATAAATAACTTCGCGTACCATACTTACCAAGAGCAGCATGGGCGCTTGCCAGCTCAGCTTCCTCCAGTGCTTCAATATCACGCGCGAGGTGTTCCTGGCGTTCGCCAACTGAACGCGTTTTAGCCGTAGCGGCCGGCGATATAACAGAACGACGTTCTCTACAGAATGAAATCTCCCGTCATCGATCGTGCGCACCCAAAGTTCGCGATCTTGCCCTCTCCCCCATGCGCGGTCGTAGCGATGGCGAAGAATCCATGACTTCCGGTACATCACTGCCGGGTGGGCTATGAGGTGGCGGAATACCAGCGCGAACGGAGAAGGCCGTTTCTCGAAGTTCCACCCTGGAACGACACGCTGGTTGTTCTCGCATGCATCTTCGGAAAACAATCTAATAGCTCCGCCTACCACATCATAGCCGGCGGCGATCGCCTTTACTTGCCATTCTAAGCGCTCTGGCACAGCAACATCGTCGTCGTCCATGCGGGCGATTAATTCGCCCTTCGCCAAACGACAGAGAATGTTCAGTGATCGCGCTAATCCTCGCCGTTTCGCAGAGTATAAAACACAAATTCTAACATCACTAAGGTCACGCTTCAGTTCGGCGATCAATTCGCCTTGCACAGGGCCGTCAATCAAGAGCAGCAGTTCAAAATTTGTGTGGGTCTGCTCCAAAATGGATGCGCATGATCTGCGCAGAAGGCCGACGTCTTCGAGCGTCGATGCCATGATCACCGTAACCAGGTGTTGCGGGGCCGGTACCGTGATTTCTTTCGTTTTAGCACTCATCTATCTGTGGCCTCACGGCTCTCAATTTTTTCATGCCGACGACCGAAAATCCGACTTGGTGAAAGATTCGATCTTGCAAACTCATATCGGTGTCGACGATGCCGTGGTTCCAACAGCCTTACTACCCGGTCATATGCCTCAATGATGGATAACTCGCCCACAAAGAGATCGCACCCCAAAATTGGATCCTCCCGTAAGGGCAGATCCGTAGAGGCCGTGATGGTCACCACACCACAAGCTAAATACTGTCGGAGTTTCTGTTGTGAATTCCCTATGAGCGCCACCCTCTCAGGAACGTCAAAAGAAAGCCCGACATCAAACTGCCCGATCAACTGACTAACGTGATTATAAGGCACCTTGCCGAAGCATAACACGCGCGGATGCTTCAGACGAAGCTCCTCGTCAGTTGTTAATTTTCCAATCACAATTGCATATGCGTCCTCCCTATGCTGAACGATCTCCAAGGCCTGTAACGCGCCGCGTTGCGTGGGAAATCCCCCAGCATAGCCCACGATGATCGCGTCCTGAGGAATGCCGTGTTCAGCACGAAATTCACTTCTAAGTTTGGCTGGAATAGGCTTGAACTGTGCGCAATTAACGCCGTTTGGCACGTACTCTACCTTCCGGCCTGCGACGGAGGCGAGGTTTGCGGCCATTTGCGGAGTTGTTGTGTCCACCCACTCCGCAGTCCGCGCGATGTGTTTTCTGAGAGCCCAATCGGCAAGCTCCACGAGACCGCTGAGTCGCGCCTTGATGCCCTTTTCAATTGCGGCATCCGCGCTGCGAGTGCCATTTAAACGGGTCGCTAATAGTCTCAAATCCGGTCGAAGCCATTTTAATAATATAGGCAAAACACTCAAACGACTGTGCCTGTAATAGATTGCACCGTCGCGGCGAGCCAATCTTGCAATTGCCTTAGCAACCTCGATCTGAGTTAAAATGAATCTAATTGGCCTTCTTAAGGTACACCTTCCTAATGCGACTTGTTTAAGCCCGTGTAATTCGCTGACCGCGACCGGGGACAACAGCAAAGATTTAGAGAACGATGACAACAACCATCTGTTAAATTCTATCTCGTTGACCGCGGGACCATTATGCATAGACATATCAACAAAATTTACTGATATGTAGTCGAATTTTTCCCGTGACTCTGTGATTGACAACATATTGTTCAATTCTTAATTGATTTAAAAGAAGATATATTGTTATAGTAGACTATAGTACTTAGGATATAAAAAATCGCGTTCGCGATGCAGAAAGCTTCGATTGCGAAATTAGGTAGGTGATTTCCGACTAGCACCACCGCGCCAATTCGTAAGCACGCACCGGCAGCGGAAAGGCGAGCGTGCGTCCCTTGCCTCATCGAGACGTGCATTACTGCGGAGAGCGGATACGAAATCAGCTGAAATGCGGACCAAGGGAGCATCCAAACGACGAGGCGACCGGCGTCCATCCATTCTGCCCCAAAAATCACGCCAAACGTGAACGGTGCAATCAGCGCAATCGGAACGCAGATTAAGACTGCTGTCGTGATCAGTCCCCAGGCCGTCCTGGCAAAAAGGCGCCGCAGTTCATCTTGCGTTTGGGCACGCGACGCCAGCGGTAGGAACACTTGGGAGATTGATGAGCCAAGTAACCTAAGGGGTATAAACATTACCATCTGGGCGACGAAAAAATGCCCTAGCTCTGCAGGGCCCGTCGTCACAGCCAAGAGAATAATTGACGCCTGCTGGCTGCCCGTATTGAGCAACGCTTCGGTCGACGAAAGCCGCGCTGCGTTAAAATATGCCGCTGCTGTCCGAGACATTGAATGATAACTTAAGTCCCGAAAGATTGGACGATCGTGCTTGGCAACGCCCTTAATTAAAGACCAACTACCTCCACCCATGTTTACGATGCGGCCAGCATAGAGTCCGTGTGGCACCCATCCTATCAGTCCGCTACCAACTGTGGCGGCAGCACCAAAGATCGATTGGCTAACTCGCGTGATGCTGACGTCAACGAACCTACTTCGGCGAGTAGTCCATGATTGGAGTGACGCGTAACAGCCGGATAGAAATAGCCCTAGTGCAACAAGCCAAGCCATCCCGCCCGATACCCTCGGGATATCAATCCATCCTTGGCTCAGGAACAACATCATCACGGGGATTGATAAGACAGACAATGTAACTGTAGATAAAAGTGAAAGTGCTAGTAGGTTTGCTCCAGTTTTATCACTCTCCGGCACGACTATCATTACGTCAAATCGCAGACAAACGATAACAGCGAGACCGCTAACAATCGCCGTAAATACTGCAAGGCCGCTCAGGTCTATTGGAGAGTATAGCCTAGTTATCAGAGGCAGGCTCATCAAAGCAACGCCTCGTCCAATAAGAGTCGCACCGCCGAGAAGCGCGACGTTCTTAACAAAACGTGAGCGAAAAAGTGCTTTGAATTGCCCAACAGAAGTCAACCTCATCTCATATCTCTGCGAGGGGGTGACACTGCTTGGCAGCAGTTGGGGAGCAAGTAGCTGAACGCCGAGCAAACCAGAACCAAATCTGGCGCCGGCGCCGATTGCCGATCACAAACAACTTGCTCATAAAACAAACCTTCATGAGAAGACTATTGCGGCGGGCGCCGGTGCGGTCGAATTAGCGCGACAAGGCCGTAGGCTAGTTTTGCCGCGCCAGCTGGCGAAAGGTGGTCGTCGTCAGAGTAAAAGCTAGACGAGCCTGCCGCGACTGGGCACCTAAAATTGTTACACATTACCGAAGCAGGATCGTAATAGTCAGCACCGAAGTCAGCGCCCTCGAGAAGAATCGCATTGGCTTCGCGCTGCCGTTCTATGTGTTCCCGAACCAGTACCGACCCATTGGAAAGTGAATGCTCACGATCTGCCCAAGGAAGCGCCGCCCATGACCGAGCCAGCAGCGGTTCTAGCAATTCGCGCTGTTGAGGTACCTGTTTTACAAATACAACCCTGACCCCCATAGCGTTAAGCTCCTGAGCCGTATGCCTCACTCCAGCTCGGAACGCGGCTCTCGACGACGGCAAATCAGCCGGGGCGTCGGTACGCAGTCCCCAAGCACGGAAATCATAATTCTGGGCAACTGCAGATTGCCACCTTCCAACCAAGAATACCGTCCCGATCGAGGGACTTTGCTCCAACATCGGAACTATCTGATCGTGAACCCGCTTACACGCGCGAGACTTCGCTGGGCTCGCTTTTATCAGGTGAACATTCAATAGCGGTGGGCAAGCTGACGACGCCAAAAATCTTCCTTGCAGACCGTATCGAGACGCAACATCGTCTAGCGCGTCAAACAACGCCCATGCATGGGAGTCGCCAATAACTGCAAAATTGGGCGGGCCTTTCGAACTTCCCAAGTTGCACTGCTCGGCTTTATCCAAACAAGTTCTAGCCTCATCGCTATGTTCGAGGGTTGCCCAACCGAGCTCATTAGAGCCGAACCTCGCCGGCATACCCTTCAGTTGAACCAATATGGCGCCTGTTGCCGCCACTGCTGCGAGCGCTACAGCACTCCAAGCGAAGATCGACCGTTTACTGGTAACTCTGGCAGCGCGCAGGGGCTGTTCAACGAATCGCCAAGTCGCGAACGCCATCCCTAACGAGATGAAGATTAAAGCTATCTGCTCCCAAAGAAAAAGCGCTTCTACTTTCGCGTACCGGAAGAGCGAAATTATAGGCTGATGCCAAAGATAAGCGCTATAGCTAATCAGGCCTATCGCGATCATGGGGCGAACAGTTAGTAGACGATAAACGATTGTCCCTGGCGTCGCATATTTTATTATGAGCATTGTTCCGACCACTGGCGCAATTGCATATGGCCCGGGGAACGGCGTATTTTTGTCATAAACGAATGCGGGGATAAGAATGGCCGACAACCCCGCAATCGCGAGCCAATTCTTCACGGCTGCCTTTCCTGCAGCCGCATTATAGTTAGAGGCTGGAACCGCCAGCACAGCCCCCATAAGCAACTCCCAACCCCGAGTTGGAAGAAGGTAGAAAGTCGCACTTGCATGGGCTCTATACGTCACGAGTGACAGAGCAAAGCTTAGAGCAGCTGCAATCATAAACAGTTTGCAAGTATGACTCTTTAACAGACGTCTCAATAATAGTATAAAGAATGGGAATACAATATAAAACTGCTCTTCTACTGAAAGACTCCAGGTATGGAGCATTGGCTTCAGATCTACGTTTTCTTCGAAGTAATTTGCTTCTAGCCAGAAGAAGATATTGGAACTGAAAGTCGCAATAGATATTAAGCTATTACCGAAATCAATCAGATCGCTAGGAGAAAGAATTAGAATGGCTACCGGAGTTGTTAAGAAAGATACAAGGCAAAGTGCTGGCAAAATTCTCTTAGCGCGCCGCTCGTAGAACGTCGCAATATTGAACTTCCCTTTGTCCACTTCGGCAATAAGAATGGAGGTAATTAAGTATCCGGAAATTACAAAGAACACGTCGACGCCGACATATCCACCGGTGATCCCGCTAATACCCGCGTGGTAAATCATCACGGGCAAAACAGCTAAAGCCCTTAGTCCGTCTATTTCTGGGCGATATATTATGCTCTTTGTGTGGAGCGCATTTATATTTTGATCGTCACGCGCCATAATTGACCGCCGAATCGTGATGTAATCGGCCCTCGACTTCGGTCCTGGCCTCGATGGGGTAGAGAACAATCAGCAGGAGCCCACGCGTCCGGCTGGCCAATTCCACCAGATTGAACCGCGGAATTCTTCGCATTTAGATCAAAGCCTTAGGTCGCTCGCGGCCGAGGGAAACAAACCTTTCATATCGAAAAGCACAGATTCTGTTCGGCCATAACGGCGAAAGGCATCTGCATTGAGTCCCCTAAACTTATCGTGGGCGACGGCTAGAACCACCCCGTCGTACACACCTTCCGAAGGCTCTTGGGTCAACTCTAGACCGAAGACTTCCAAGGTATCTTCCGAGCTCGCCCACGGATCGCAAATGTCGACATGGACCCCTAATGACTGCAACTCGCGTACCACATCGATAACCCGAGTGTTTCTCAGATCAGGGCAGTTTTCTTTGAAAGTTAAACCAAAGATAACTACGCGTGAGCCATCGACATGGATGCGCCGTCTCAACATGGCTTTGACCAACTGGCCGGCTACATATGCACCCATTCCGTCATTCAGACGACGCCCAGCAAGAATGATTTCAGGGTGATACCCAATTGCCTGTGCCTTATGCGTCAGATAATAGGGGTCTACGCCGATGCAGTGACCGCCTACCAACCCTGGTCGGAACGGTAAGAAATTCCATTTGGTGCTGGCAGCTTCCAACACCGCACCAGTATTAATTCCCATCTTATTGAAAATGATTGCAAGCTCGTTCACGAGCGCGATATTGAGGTCGCGCTGCGTGTTCTCGATGACCTTCGCGGCCTCAGCCACTTGGATCGATTGCGCCTTGAAGGTGCCCGCCGTGATTATGGATGCGTAGAGATCGTCGATGAGATCGGCTGCCTCTGCAGTCGATCCCGACGTTACCTTCATAATCGACGGGAGCCGATGCTCTTTGTCGCCTGGATTAATGCGCTCCGGGCTATATCCCGCGAAGAAGCCTTGGTTAAAATTGAGGCCAGACTCCCTCTCCAGGATCGGCACGCAGACTTCCTCGGTGGCGCCGGGATAAACCGTGGACTCATAGATGACGATGTCACCGTCACTCAGCACTCGACCGACCATTTCAGACGCCTTTCGCAGCGGCGTCAGGTCAGGCTGCTTATGCTCGTCGATCGGGGTCGGAACAGTGACGATGTAGCAGTTGCAATTCGCCAAATCCGCAGGATGAGTCGTGAAGCTCAAACCTCCCGCTTCGGCTAGCTCGTCCTTTTCGACTTCCAGAGTACGGTCGACCCCGTCCTTGAGCTCAGAGACCCGCTTCTCGTTGATGTCGAAGCCCACTACGGAGCGCCGTTTTCCAAATTCGACCGCCAGCGGCAGACCAACATAGCCAAGGCCGATCACCGCGACCTTGAGATCCTCGAGTTTATGCATGGGAACGCTCACTGGAAAAAACCGATCTACTTGTTGGCATAGTCGCGGTACCAGGCCACAAACTGCCGGATGCCATCGCGAAAGTTGGTTTTAGGCTGGTAGCCCGTAAGCTCGGCGAGGAGAGAAGCGTTTGCCCAGGTGGCAGGCACATCACCCTTCTGCATGGGCATGTAATTGCGCACAGCTTTAATGCCGACTTCCTCCTCGATCGCATCGATGAAATCGAGCAGTCGAACCTTGTCGCTGTTGCCGATGTTCACGATCCTGAAGGGAGCTACCGGGCTCAAGGAATCCCCGTCCCGGATGCCCGATGGCACGTCTGGTCTCACAGGAGGCGTGTCGATCAGAAGTCGGATTCCTCGCACGAGATCGTCCACGTAAGTGAAATCGCGCGCCATCTCGCCGTGGTTGTAGATATCGATCGGCCGGCCATCGAGGATGGCGTCAACGAACTTGTAGAGCGCCAGGTCCGGCCGACCCCACGGACCATAAACGGTGAAGAAACGGAACACCGTCGTCGGCAGATTCCACAAGTGCGCATAGGAATGCCCCATGGACTCGTTTGCCTTCTTGGTCGCCGCGTAGATGGTTAGCTGGCTATCGGCCTTTTCGGTCTCGACGAATGGCATTTCTTCGTTCGCGCCATAGACCGATGACGTCGACGCCATGAGGAGATGATCAACCCCAAGCCGGCGGGCAATCTCCATGACGTTGAACGTGCCAACGATGTTACTGTCGATGTACGCGCGCGGGTTTTCCAGGCTATATCGAACGCCTGCTTGCGCCGCGAGGTGAACGATGATCTCGGGCTTGAAAAGTTCAGCTACAGCCCACAGCCTGTCCGCATCCTCCAAGAGGGCTTCAGTCGCCGTGAAATTGGCATTCTGAAGCAACATCTGGTGACGACGACGCTTCAGGTTGACGTCGTAATAGTCACTCATCCCGTCGTAGCCGTGGACGACAAAGCCCTCAGCTAGAAGTACTTTTGCAAGGTGGAATCCGATAAAACCGGCTGTCCCGGTGATCAGGACACGACGGGGCTCGGCCGGATTGCCGTTGGCGAGGGTCTCAACCGTCACAAGATAGATCCGGATACGACAGCAGCGATGGAGCAGGGTCTTGGGCCCCGTTCCCAGTTGAATTGTCCAGCTGCTAGCGCAGGCAACCGGCTCACCTGACCGCCACGCTTCGTTTCGCAGCTGCACGGCATCACAACACCGGCGCCCGCGGCGACAGGAGCAGGCTCTACGGCCAGTTGCCCCGGCCTTTCGGAGGCGATCGTGGTTGTGATCGGATGGCACTGCGTAATTGCAACGACAGCGCGGAGACATTCCGCCGCATCGCTGCGCCCTTGGAACCGCATTAGCCCGCCGGAGAGGCGCCGCTGCACCGGTTCACCTCCGACAATGGCTAGGATTCCACACATAAAACACGCTCAACAAGGCCCGAGACCGCTGATCACAAGAGGCTGAATGCGCCTGGGCGCCCTCCCCGCGTTGCCGCCTTAGATGGGTGGCACTTGGGCGCAACCCGGAACTTCCCCGGTATCGACGCAGCGAGAAAAATGGAGAGGAGCGACCGAGTTTGTCGTTAGAAGGCCCTCAATGCACGCTATCCTTCGCTTCCTGCTGATCCTGGCTATCCCTGCTACCATCGTCCTGGCGCTGCTGCCGGCACCGCCCGCCATCGCCGGCCTCGAAGCCGACCCCACCAAACATGCCGTAGGAATGGGCCTCGTGACATTCCTCGGCGGAGCAGCATTTCCCCGCCGGTCGCTATGGGCGATCCTGCTGGTCGTTGCGCTCGCCAGTGGAACTCTGGAGTTTCTCCAGGGCGTCCATCCTTTTACGAGGGATCCAGACCCCGCCGACTGGCTTGCCGGAATGATCGGCGCCGCAATTGGCGCGGGGCTCTTGGCCACTATCCGCAGCACAATGCTCGCTGGTGCCCGGTCGCGCAGATCGCGCCCTCGGCCGAACCTCTAGCGCTCACTGCATCAGAAAAAAGCCGGCAAGGGCCAAGCTGTCCGGTTCTCGTCAGTCGCGCTATCGAACCTTCGCTCGGCGATATCCCGCGGCCCGGGCCTCGGCTTCGCTGCAGAACATCGCCTCGGCACGCGTCTGCGCATAATAGGGCATTCCCGGAAGGTGATAGATGAACTCGCCCTTCCGCGAGTGATTACCCTTGATGTTGCAGCCCCTGGAAGAGCTCAGCGCAGCCATGGGCCGGCGCTGCGACTGGGAGCGCGCCGAACTTCCAGCGGCCTTGGTCCCGCGGCCAGAGGCGCGCCCAACACCTTGCTCCGCCCTCACCTCGGAAGGCGCCTGGAACGTTCCTGCCCATAGCCCCTTTTTGCCGAGCTTTGCGCTTTGCTCAGCCGAGACATAGTCATGGGAATAGCGTCGAAACGCCAAGGCATAGCCACTCGCGACCATCGCCCGGTTGAGATCGACGCCTCCGGCCGAACATCTCGCGATCGTGCGACCATGCACATCGAAACCGGTCGGTACGCAGCGCACCTCGCGGCCTTGCACCAGGGACGCGAGCCGGTCTTTGGCGTCGCGCCCGCAATCCCAGCTCTGCCCGCCCTTTTGACAGGTCTGGCTTAGCTCCGGCGCATCAATGCCGAACAGGCGCACGCGCACGTCACCAATGTCCAGGGAATCTCCATCCCCGGCCGTAGCGGTACCCACCACGGGATCTACGCCATTGCTGGCAGCCGCAATCATCGCGGCGAACAGAAGTTGGTTCAGCATCGGCCCGAATTATCTCTCAGGACAGGACATCGCAAAGCCGGAATTTCAGGCTGTCGTGCTCTCTTCCCTCTCGGCTCTGGCCAGCTCGATCCATTTACCTGGCTGGGTACGCAGAAGGCGCGCCCCGCAGACGCTGCAAACACTCTCCCAGCCATCCGGCGTACGCTTGGCACGGCGCTTCGAACGCAAGTGCCCTGTCAGTTTACGGCATAACTCTTTCACAAACCCCTCCCCCAAGGGCAAAAACATAACGTGGGGATTTAATTCGCGTTAAGCAGTCTGCACATCCGGGAGAAACCCTGCCTGTTGCCCAGCATGAGAAAGAACAGCCTGCTGCGCCCCCTACTCGTCTCCACTACTCTCGGGCAACAGCCAGCGACTTGAACGTCTCACCAATCCCTCCGTTTCGGAGCGACGGTTAATCGCCGGAAGAGGCGCGTGGCTTAATGCGCTTGCTAACCAGGTCAGCGCTCACCCCTGCACGCCAGTGAGGTTACTGACCATCAAGCAGGATCGCGCTGACCGATGACTATTGAAGGTAAATCCGCCCTCCCCAGCTTCCCCAAGACGATCGTCGCGGCCAGCATCGGCGCGATCATCCTGATGCTCGGAATATCGAGCTACATGACTTGGCACCTTGGCGAGCAGATCCGCACCTCGGTCCGGTCCCAGACCAAGATCCTGACCGCAGCTGAGCGCCTTGAACATTATGGCAGCGTTCTCGAATTATCGATCAAGGCAGTCGTCGCGACTGGCGATCCCGAGGCTGCTGCCCGTTACCGCGCGGTGCAGCCCCAGCTGCGTGAGACACTGAAGGAGCTGCGCACGAACCTCGAGCCCTCGGCGGTTACAACCGTTGCCACCTCCAATGTTAACAGCGCCGACCTTGCTCTCACCGCGCGCGAATTCCAGGCCCTGGACCTTGCCAGCCGTGGCCGGCTCGACGAGGCCAAAGAGCTCATCCACGGCGAGGACTATAATCGCTATCTCAAAATCTATTACGGCAGCATCGCCGAGATCGAACAGCGGGCGACCGAGCATTTCATGAGTAGCGAGCGTCGCCTGGATTCCTACCTGACCGCCATTCTCACTCTCAGCCTTGCGTCGTTCCTGTTCCTCATCGTGGGGACATTCGCCGCAGGTCGTCCTGCCCGCAGTTGGGCACGCGAACTCAAGCTGTCACAGGAGCGTACCGAAACGGCGCTGGTGGATCTCCGGAGCGCCCAGGAACTGTTGAAAGCGGCAAACCAGAATCTGTTCGAACAGGCTCGCGTTGACGCGCTGACAGGCGTTCAGAGCCGGCGAAAGTTCAACGAGGATGTCGAGAACGTCATTCCACGCGCACTTCAGGATGGAGAGTCCTATTCCCTGATCATGTGCGACGTCGACAACTTCAAGCTCTACAACGACAATTACGGCCACCTCGCCGGCGACGAAGTGCTTCGCTCCATTGCCGACGCTTTCAAGGCGGCTTCCCGTTACGATGACCAGGTCTATCGATATGGCGGCGAGGAATTCGTCCTGCTGCTCAAATCGACGTCGCTCGAAGCCGGCAAGGTCTCTGCCGAACGCTTCCGTGCAGCCATCGAGGCCATGCAGATCCCTCACGTCGGCAACAAGATGGGGATCGTCACGGTCAGCATGGGCCTGGCGCAGATCGAGGCAGGAAGAGGTCTTTCGATTGGCCGATGGGTCGAGCTCGCGGACAAGGCACTTTACGAAGCAAAGCGCTCGGGGCGAAACCGCGTCGAGAACGTGGCGTCCCTGGCTGCTTGAACTTTCCTGCTTTCGGCGCCCGACCTACCAGCGCGAACGCAATGAGCCCCCTGGAGGCCGCCTAACAGTCGGTTTGCCTCACCATTTTGGTGGCAATTTCAATCAGGCGTAAACAATGCGGACTTAACCAATCGACATGGATTCCTACCTTGTTCGTTGGTTGCGTATTTCGGCTTCGGCTCCCTTCGAGCGGGAGGTCCTCCGCAACAGATTTGCTTCCCTAAGACAGCAGGTCCCGTGGATATTCGGCATTCTCGGAGCCAATGTGATCGGGGTCGAAGGTGCCCTCCGCAACTCCGATTACACCGGCGGAACGGTTGCCGGCGCCGTCTTCTTCACCATCATCGTCGCGCGGATGGCGCACTGGTATCGGATCCGTCACAAGACCCTGTCAGTTTCCGAAATCCAGGCCCACCTCAAGAAGAGCTTTATCCTCAGCTCGTGCGTGACCCTGCTGTTTACGGCTTGGTGCGTAAGCATCTTTCTGCAGCTCCCGCTTCCAATGTCGCTGGTAGCGCCGCTCTTCGTTGGCATGTTCGGAATCGGGGCCTGCTACGGGTTGATCAACTTTCCGGCGGCCGCCCACGCGGTGATCTACTGCACGCTTGCCCCATTCATTGTCCTATTGTCGATCTCAGGTGGGATACTCGAGATCAGCATTGCGTTCAGCTTCATCGCCGCACTGGCGATGATGACGCGAACGATCGCGGCGCATGACGCGGCCTTCGTAAAGTTGGTCAGATCCAACATCGATACCGAACGCGAGCGAAGCCGCGCGTTGGCTGCGGAAAATGAGGCTTTGCTCGAAAAGACCCGTGTCGCGCAGATTGCCAGGACCGACGCGCTCACCGGTCTCCTCAATCGCCGAGGATTCTTGTCTCAACTCGACCAGATCGCCCCCTCGGCTCAAACCGTAGGCATCGCGATCTTTGACCTTGATGGGTTCAAACCGATCAATGACACCTATGGTCACCTCGCAGGCGACGCCCTGCTCAAGGATGTCGCAACCCGCCTCTGCGGGCTCGTCGGTGAAGCCTCTGTGTTCCGACTGGGCGGGGATGAATTTGCAATCTTGCGCCCAAATCTCTCGATCGATGAAATCCAGGCGCTGGCACTGGAGGCCATCAAGGAAATCGACACCCCGTTCACGAGTGACGGGCGAAGAATGACCGTGACGGCTTGCGCTGGCGTCGCGGCATGCCCGATGCCGGAATCCAGTTCAGAAATCATGCGCATGGCCGATCTCGCTCTCTACATCGCAAAGGGTCATGGCCGCGGCCAGGTTCAGTGTTTCACCGAAGACGTGAGATACCAGGTCGAACGCCGAACCCTGATCGAACAGGCCCTGCGCGAACCCAATATCACCGAGCAGATCGACGTTGCCTATCAGCCCATTTTTGACCTGCAGAGAATGGAGGTCGCTTCATTCGAGGCATTGGCGCGCTGGCGTCACTCCGAGCTTGGCTGGATATCGCCTGCCGAATTCATTCCAATAACCGAGCAGATCAGCATCATCGAGCCGCTCAGCGAGGCGCTTTTGGCGAAGGCGTGCAGAGACACGCTGAAATGGCCAAACCCGGTCAAACTCTCCTTCAACCTCAGCCCTTGCCAGATTTGCTCCACCGACGCGGCCGACCAGATCATCAATGTCGTAAAAGCTAGTGGTCTCGATCCTAGTAGGATCCAGATCGAGGTCACCGAAACAGCCCTCCTCAGCGATTTCGATGCTGCCCGGCGCTGCATTTCGAAGCTCAGGGAATCCAATATGCAAATTGCGTTGGATGACTTTGGCTCCGGCTATGCCTCCATCACCTATCTTCGCGAGATCCGGTTCGACTGCGTGAAGATGGACGGCTCGCTGGTCAGGTCTCTGATCCATAACCCCGACAGCCTTCCGCTGATCAGCGGCGTTCTTGCACTTTGCCAGTCAATCGGCGTTCCCTGTGTCGCCGAGCATATCGAAACCGACCTCCAGCTGAATGCGCTCCAAAGTCTCGGCTGCCGCTATGGCCAGGGCTTCCTGCTTTCACAGCCACTTCAAGCCAGAGAGGCACAGCGTTTCTCGGGCCTGTTCGCAGTAGACGGCTTCGAGAAGATCGCCGTGTAACCGAGAAGTCGCGGCGCACCACCGACGAGGACGAGCGGGAATCAAAAAGGCGGCCGGGTCACCCAGCCGCCTTTTCAATTTCAGAGGTGATTAAAAGCGGATGCCAACATTCAGGCTGACCGTCTGGCGGTCCTCGCTGGTAGCCAGGCGACCATCATAACCGATCCCCACCTTCACGTTGCCAAAGACACCGTCAATGCCGGCACTGACCCGGGCAGCATTGGCTGCGCGCGCAACGCCTTCGACCACGAACGGGCTGCTGCCATCAACCGAGGCGAGCATCATGCCCTTGCGGTCGCCCATGAGGTGCTCCCAGCCTACCGACATACGCGGTGTGATCACGCCGCCCCAACCGGCAATGTCGTGGTGCAGCCTGACACCCAACTGCGTCCGAGTGCTCCGGAAACGTTCCGCGTCGATCGTCAGAGCAGCTTCGTCCCCGCTCTCAACGGCACCATCAAGCTTGATCCGCTGATGGCTGAGTTCGGCGAACGGCGCGACGCCAACGCCGGCGACAGTCGTCGGCGCAGCAGCGAACAGGTCAATCTGCGTTATCCGCCCATCGCGCGACGACGACACTTCATCCGTGAAGCCAGGGAAGGCAACCAGGCGATTGGTGTCGATGTCGTGCCAGCTGCGGGTCAGCCCGCCGCCAACTTCGAAGCCTTCACCGGTATAGGTCACGTCTGCACCAAGCAGGGCCGACTTGATGTCCGCCTTGCTCGAGCGAGCGCCAACCTTCACGTCGCTGTTGGCGATGCCGCCCCCGGCGCTGATCGAAAGTCCGCCGGAGAGATAGCCGAGGCCGCCGAGAAGGGCATTACCGTCACCGCGAGCTGCCGCGGCACCAGTTTCATATCGCCCATCATGATTGCCTACCGAGCGGCTGGCATCAGCCCAGACGAAGAGATTGCCGGCGCGACGACGCTCAGCCTTGCGCATTGCCTGCACGAGCCGGTTGTTCTCTTCCGCCAGCAGCATTGGCGTGCTCGCGTAGATTTCACCTGACAGCCCGTCGTAGGCCTGCCGCGCGCCATCCTCGGACTGGACCAGGATCGCATCGTAAAGCGTCCCGACGTCGAGACCCTGCAGAGCATTAGCAACAGCGACCTGGTTGGCCGTGGTGGCTGCATCCGCAAAGTTGATGTCGTTCCGGCGAAGCGTCAGGTGAACCTGGTTCGACGAATAGCTCAGCGTTGGATCGAGGAAGGCAAGGTTGCTCGTGACGCTGTTGAACGCACCGGAGACCGAGCCGCCAGCCTGGAGGATCAGGTAACTCGTAAGCGGCGAGTAGGTCGCGCCGCCAGCCAGTACCTGTACCGTGCCGCCATTGATGACAATATTACCGGTTGCGGTGGCAAGATCCGCCGCAGTTGGCGTCGTTTCGACCTGGTAGATCGACCCGCTGTTGAAGGTCAGGTTTCCAGCGACCTGCAGATGTCCGATCGAGTTACCCGGAGCAAGAATGCCTCCGGAATTCACCACGAGGCCGGCGATACTGCCATTACCGCCGATCAACCCGCCACCACTTACGGTGACCATCGAGGCAAGCGAACCGTTCACGAGCAACGAGCCGCCGGTCACTGCTGTTGGACCGGTGTAGGTGTTTGCACCGCTCAGCATCAGCACGCCGCTGCCCGACTTGGTCAGGTTACCGGTGCCGCTGATAACGCCGCCAAACTGGGTGTTGAGTGCCGATGAGACGATGAGATGGCCGCTACCCAGCGTAACCGAACCATTCCCGGTCAGTCCGCCGATGGTTTCCGTGTGACCCGCGAGATCGAAGGTCGCACCGCTATCCACACCGACGAGCACGCTGTCGGCAAGACGTTCGGAAGAAACGAGTTGCACGCGCCCGCCGGCAACCTGCAAGCCACCGGTAAAGCTGTTCGCACCGCTAAGTGCCAGCGTTCCCGTACCGCCCTTCCAGAGGCCACCCGAGCCGCTGATGACGCCTGCGAAAGTGCCGGTATCGTTGCCCACGAGGACAAGGTTATTGGCGCCAAGCGCAACCGAACCGGAGCCCATGATTGTGCGGATGGCTTCGCTGGAGTCCAGTCGCAGGGTTGCGCCCGCCGAGAGGCTAACCGCCGCCGCGTCGTTGATCGCTGACCCGCCAGACACCGCCAGCGTGCCGCCACTTACGCCGAAGTCAGCGGTAAGCGTATCAATCCCAGAAAGGCTGAGGACGCCGGCGCCGGTCTTCGTCCGGACTTCAAAGCCCAGGAACTGGCCTGCATCGTAGCTGACCGTGCCGCTGCCGATATCGAAGAGCAGCTGGTCAAGGCCGTCCCCACCATCGGCAAGACCGCCAAGTCCCCCGCTGCGCAAGGTCAGATTGTCATCGCCGCCGCCAAGGCCGGCAGCGCTGAGCGTCCCACCCGCTTCGAGCGTGATGACGTCGACACCGTTGTCGCCGGTCGCATTGTACGCACCGTTGACGGTGCCCGCGATGGTCGCGGTTACAAGCTGCCCGCCGCCGACGACGATATCGCCGTTGACGGTCGATCCCGCCTGCAAGTCCAAATCGCTGGTAGCGCCCAGGATGATCGCTGCGCCATCGATGCCGCCGCTGATCACGCCCCCGGCCATGTTTGTGATCGTGCCGCCCTGGGCGAGGTAAATGCCGTTGCCGGCCGCCAGGGTGGACTCGATCGTACCGCTATTCGTGATGTTGGCGCCCGCGGCGGAGGAGAAAATACCGCTGATCACGCTATTTTCCGAACCGCCGACGACCTGGATAATACCCGCGTTATTCACGGTGAGATTGGCGCCGTCGGAATAGATGCCGGCATTGCCGCCAACCATCGTCCCCGTTGCAAGGTTCGTTATCTGGTTACCGCTTCCGGAACCCGTGTAGACGGCGTTGAAGACATCACCGCGCATATGACCGGCATTGGTGAGGATGAGGTCAGCGCTCGAATTGTTGACGACCCCCCAGGTGTTTCCGGAAATGCTCCCGCCCGCGAGGTTGTCGATCGTTCCGCCACCATCGGTTCGGACGCCCGCTACATAACCTGAGGCCCCGCCCTGGATCGTACCCGCATTGGAAAGCACCAGATTGCCAAAGGCTAGAACTGCATAGCTGTTGCCCAGAATCTGACCGGTGGCGGTGTTCTCGATCATTCCGCCATTGGCCAACGTCACAGCTTCGCCGCCGCCCAAGGTGATCGTTTCACCGCTGATAAAGCCAGTCGCGATGCGACCCGAGTTAACGATGCTGTCGCCGCTATGGCGGCCAACAACGCCCCAGCCTGAGCCCACGATGTCTCCGGCATTGTCTAGCGTCAGCATGCCGCCACCCGAGACGTCGATGCCTGAACCAAAGGCTTCGCGAACGATGTTGCCCGTGGCGTGGTTGGTGATGACGAGATCACCGCCATGCGTAGAGTTGATGGCGCCAATCATGTCGCCGGAATTCTCGACCGTGACCTGTTGCCATCCCAGCGAATGGACCGCGCCGTACGGACCAGTGATCAGTCCGCCAATCTCGTTGGTTATCGTCGCGCCGCCAAAGACCAGAATGGCCCGATCGCCGCCGCTCACGACGCCGCCCGATTGATTGGTCAGGGCAAGACCCGTCTCGTTATAGAAGCCGAACGAGTTGCCGTGGATCTGACCAGCGTTGGTGACCTCCAGCAGCCCGCCGCGGCTGTAGATGCCGGTGATGGAGCCGAGAATCTGGCCTCCCGCCAAGTTGTCGATGCTGCCGCCGCCCAGCGCTTGGACGCCATCATTGCCGTCAGAATAGGCAAATGTTGAACCGCTCAACCAGCCCGAGCCGATCAGGCCGCCATTGGTCAGGGTTAGCCCATTGACTGCAACCAGGCCCGCAAAGCGGCCGACGATCTGGCCATGATTGGTAACCACGACATCGCGGTCGGAGTTGATGCCTAGTCCACTGGTGCGTGAAGCCCAGCCTTCACCGATGATCTGACCGCCGGCATGGTTGACGACACTCGAGAGGTTCCCGTCCAGACCGTTGAACAAGGTCCCGCGGATAACCCCGTAATTTTCCGCGGTTATTACACCATAGTTAGAGCTTCCAGTATAATAGCCGCTGATTGTGCCACCCTCGCGGTTGACCAAGTGGCTACCATCACCGTCGAGCCGAACACCGACATAAGAGGTGCTCTGGATCGTGCCGGAATTGTCGACCGTCGACGCCCCGCTACCGCCATAAACCCCGAAAGAGGCTCCCGTCGTAAGGCTGCCGTCGCTGCCGACGATCACCGCTCCATCATCGCCGTACAGAAAGACGGGGCCCACGGTATTCGCTGCCTGGAAAATGGCCTGGCTATCGCTCACCTGCATCGACCCGGCAAAAGTCAGGCTGTTTGCAAACGTCAGCTCACCTCCGCCGTACACGGCGACCGAGCCATTGCCCGAAATGGCCTGTCCGACCGTGCCGCTGCTAGCCTGGTCGAACGAGAGATTGCCGTTGTTGACGATCGATCCGCCTGAAATCGAGTTCGAAGTTCCGGACAGCGACGCGCCGGCTTCAATCGTGGTGGTACCGCTCCAGCTGTTCGCGTCATTAGTCAGCACGATCAAGCCGTTGCCGCCGATTGTCACATATTGGACAGGATCGGTCGTGGGCGTGGTTCCGGTCGAGATCACTCCAGTGAGTATCGCGACCGCGCTGTTGATCGCCTCAAGCCGGGTCGGATCAGCGCTCGCAGGAGGTGCAACCTCCAGCATGATGTCGTTAGCGTAAACACCCGTTGCGGCGAACTGCACGGTCGGGTTGATCATGTGGATCGTGGCAGTGCCAAAGGCGCCGGCGGTCTCGGCGCGAAGGATGGCGCCGTTGACGTAAATGTCACCGGTCAAGGACGAGGTGCCGCTAAACACCAGCGCGCCGTCATTGCCGCTGCCATTGCCGGCATAGAATTGGTTGAACCCTGCCGGGACGCTGTCGAACCGGAGGGTCCCAGCGCCGGTCTTGCCGAGAGCTTCAAACCCGGTGAGCGTATCGAGACCAGCCTCGCCATAGGAAGAGAAGCCGCTGAGGAAGAGCGTATCATGCCCCTCCCCGCCGTCGACGCCCGCATGTGCGCCACCGTTGGTGAACATCAACATGTCGTCACCAGCGCCAAGCGAGGATGCAGCAGTGACAATGCCGGTGGACCCAATGTGAAGCAGGTCCGCACCAGCGCCGCCCTGGAAGCCGCCGTCCAGCAATCCGTCCACCCGAAGTTCGGCCGAACCGTTCCCTGCGACCGTCACATGGCCAAAGGTGGACGATCCGGTTGCAAGTCCGATGACAGCGTGGACCCCATCGTCGACCGTGATCGCGGTCCCGCTGCCCGACATCGTTCCCGTATTGATTACGGTACCGTTGGCCGAAACCCGCACGGCTTCAGCCCCACCATTGGTGGTCCCTGCGTTGGCAAAAAGGGCGCCGCCACCCACCAGTCGAACCGCGGAACCCGGCGCACTGATAAGCCCGTCAGTACCTACAGCCAGGCTCGTATCCTCGCCAATGGTGAAACCGCCGGCAATACTGCTGTGGCCGTCAAGCTGAACCGAGCCGCCGCCAGCAACAGCGATCGTTGCACCGGGCCCCGAGCCACCGACCAACGAGTTGCGACTGTCGTCGGCAATGGTGCCGGTGAGGGTAATGACATTTCCGGTGCCCGGAGAAAATGTGGTGGTCGTGCCGGACATTAGGAACATGTCGCTGCCAGCACCGCTACCGCCAGTTGCACCCGACCCGCCGCCAGCGCCGCCCTGGGCTGCGCTACCGGAGAATAGAACGTTGCCGCCTATGGTGATTGTCGCGCCCGCATTGACAAAGATCGCGCCGCCAAAACCAGCGCCGCCGCCACCGCCTGCATATTCGGGATTGTTGCTGCCAGTACTTCCCGTACCTGCACCAGCGCCCCCGCCAACAACCATACTGTTGTAGACGGAGCCTCCGCTTCCACCGCCGAAACCGCTGGCTCCCCCGGCGCCGTAAAGCGACCCGCCGCCGCCGCCGCCGAACCCGCCGGCACCTGCAACATCGTAGGAGCCACCGCCGCCGCCGAAGGTGCCGCCGTTACCGCCAGCGACCGACATGTACGAGCCGGCAGAACCGCCCCCGCCGCCACCGTAGCTGCCATCGGCACCATCGCCATTCGATCCACCAGCACCGCCTACGCCGGTGAGCCCACCACCGCCACCGCCGCCGCCTGGCAAGGCATAATATCCATAGGCATAGCCGTTGCCGCCATCACCGCCGCCCGTGGCGCCGCCGCCGCCGCCACCACCGCCGGTGCTGGACGTCTCAGAGTAATTGCCCGGTGAGTACCAGCCGCTGTAGCAATAACTCCCGCCCCACCATGAATAGTAGCAGCCTCCATAGCTGTAATATCCGCCGGTGTACGAAGAGGTTCCTGCCGTCCCTGCTGCACCACCAAGGCCGGCATCGAACCCAAAACCGCCGCTACCGGCGCCGAGGGCTGACCCAGCACCGCCATCATTTCCGCTAGTGCCTGCCCCAGCTCCACCTGCTCCTGCGGGCGTGCTCGAAGAATAGCTGCTGTAATAAGAATTATACTGGCTTACGGCCGTGCCGCCGGCCCCGCCGCCGCCGCCACTGAAGCCGCCGCCTCCGCCGCCCGCCGCAGTCGAGCCACCGCCACCGTCACCGCCCAGGCCTCCGCCGCCGCCCGCCGCCGCAGCGCCGCCGGCCAAGCTGCCGCCATCACCGCCGACAGCGCCATTTTGGCTGAAACTGACGTTTTCGACCGATACGTTCCCGGCGTTGACGAAGATGGCGCCTCCGGCTCCTAGGCCACCGCCGCCGAGCCCCGCCCCATCGCCGCCTTCCGCAAGGCCATTATACAGGCTGGAGAAATTCAGGATGTTGATGCTGGAATTTGGCGCATCGATGAAGAACAGCCGGGTCGAACCGCCGTCGAGGGTATAGCCGGCACCGTTGATCGTCAGACTGCCGGTGATGACAGGCAGATTGGCCGCAACGATATCGTTCGCAAAGACAATCGTGTCGGCTTCTTCACTGGCATTGGATGCGAGGATTGCCGCGCTCAGGCCCGCCGCATCGGTAACGACATACTCTGCGGCATGGGCTGGGAATGCTATGAGAGCTGTCGAGCTCAGGATAAGGTTACGCAGCAGGCCGCGCTTCGCGCGGCGATCCGTCATAGCAATCATAATGTAAAACCCACCCCGAAATACGCCGTATGGGTCGCGGAACTACATCCGTTACCAACCGGACTTAACAATAAATTTCCAAGACAGTGTTTTTATCAACCTCGCAAGTCCCCTCTTGCGAAGTTTCCAAACTCGCTCATAGGAACCTGGCCTTATAAAGGGATAGATTGATGTCGATTGATGCATTTCCGCAACATCTTGTGATTCTGGGCGGAGGATCGGCCGGCTGGATGGCTGCTTCCTACCTTGATCGCGTCTTCAATCGTCCCGATCGCCGTCGGCTTCGAATCACGCTGATCGAGAGCCCCAACATCGGCCGAATTGGGGTCGGCGAAGCAACGATCCCCACTCTCCTGCGATTCGCGCAGTTCCTGGGAATTGACGAAGCGACGCTCATGAAACGCACCCATGCCACGTTCAAACATGGGGTGCGTTTCATCGACTGGAATGGCCCGGACAGCGATTATTTTCATCCGTTCGAGGCGCTCGACACGACCCGCAACTTCAACCCCGCGCCCAGTTGGCTGGCCCGAAGTGCAGCCGGAGTAGCCGGTCCATTTGACATGGAAAGCGGCATCCAACGCCAGGTCGCGATTGCCAATCGCGCCCCCAAGCGAATGATGGACCCCGATTATCAAGGCTCGCTGCCATACGCCTATCACCTCGATGCCGAGGAATTCGGAGACTTGCTCGCCGATATCGCGAGGTCACGCGGGGTTTCGCATGTATCGGGGCGCGTCTCAGAGGTTGAACATTCGGATTGCGGGAATGTGAAAAGCCTCGTGCTCGATGATGGACGTCAGATCGAGGGTGATCTTTTCATCGATTGCTCAGGCTTTGCCTCGGTCCTCCTTGGGAAGGCCATGGAAGTGCCTTTCGAGAGCTTTTCTGAGCATCTCCTGTGTGACCGTGCCGTGGCCATCCCGAAACCGTATGCGGATGGCGAGGTTGCCCGCCCCTATACGACGGCCAAAGCCATGGATTTTGGCTGGGCGTGGAGGATTGGGCTGCAGCACCGGGAAGGCACGGGATATGTCTATTCGAGCAAGTTCATTGAACCCGCCGACGCAGAACGAGCGCTTCGGGAATGGGTGGGAGTAGCCGAGGACGTTCCTGCACGGCATCTCGCCATGCGGGTAGGCATGCCCGCCGAAACCTGGCGAGGGAACGTCATTGGCATCGGCCTGGCCGGTGGGTTTATTGAACCCCTGGAATCGACCGGCCTGCAACTGGTCGAACTCGCACTGGAACAACTCGTTCGCTATTTTCCGCTGTCGGGGATCAACCCTGCAGCGCGATCGCGCTTCAACCACGTCATGCGCACCCGTTATCTCGAGTTGCGCGATTTCATCGTTGCTCATTACTGCCTGACGAAACGCTCTGATACGCCATTCTGGCAGGCCGTCACGGACCCCGCTCACATCCCGCCGAGCGTCGCCAGCAAGCTAGCGCTATGGAACGACCGTCACCCCTCCGATGATGACAATGAGTATACCAAGATGCTGTTTGGCCATTTCAATTGGGCCGCTGTTTATTACGGAATGGGCGGCGCGACGACTGATGCCATGAGGAATGCGGCAGCATGGTGTCCCAATCCCGGCGCTCACCTTGCCGAACTCGCGGCTACCGCCAATCATTTGATCGCCGTATTGCCGGATCATGCTCTCTGGCTGGAGGGACTCAAGACAATCCCCGCCAAGGAATGGGCGGCTTAACCCTACAAGGCGAACAGAAACGAGGTCATTGTCAGGCGTCCTTGCCGGGGATCAGCGCTATATTGCGCGAACGGAGTGATCGCCGGCGAGTGAAGGATTGATGCACGATAGATCGCAAGACGGTCAAAAGTGGCTTCTACAGTTGCCACGCGCTCGAACAGCGGATGCTCATCGTCCGGGAAGCCGGCAGGTAGGATCTGCTGGTTGATCTCTTGGTTTAGCGCCTCGTTGAAATGTGCCTCGCGGTCGATGGAGATCCTCTGAAACCCGGTACTGCGGTGACAAAAAAAGTGCGTGCCTCCGAACTCAGGGCCACAAAGGTAGTGAACCATTGCGAGGTCATAAGGCCCGGTGCGGTCAATATGCGGAACACGTTGGTAGTGACGTAGATTGGCTGGTGGCTCCGTCACCATGGAAAACGATGAGTCCAGGCGAAAACGCTGTGCCTCTGGAATAGCAAACGTCTTCCGTAATAGGGGAGCGACCGCTTCGTATATCGTTTCCAGATATGCCGTGGGCGCTGCCCGGCGGATCCCTGGATAGGCTGCACCAGCTGGGCCGTAGACACCGTCACTGGCGGCATATTCCACCACCGCGGCGGGGTTCGCAAGTATGCCGTCAATCAACAGCAGCGGCTCGCGCTCGGGGCCGATCTCATATTGCTGGAACTGGGCACCCGGGTTGAGCGCGAAAGTCATACTCATCCGCCCTCAAGTAGCTGTTCGCCTTGGAGGCGCAAGTCACTAGATTCATGAATGCCCTCGCGTTGCGTTACGGGTAGATCGCGGCAACCCTGCCCTGACCACCTCCTCCAACCAAATGGCCGCACCGCAGACAACCAGACGAACTCGACGGCGCGACACCCCTCGTGCTGAACGATCCGCGCACTACCGGCCGGCCATGATTTCGGTCCATTTCCGAGCAGTTGTCGGTCAGTTGTTCACCTATCTCTGCCATGCGCATTGTCGTGAACAAGATCGCAACCCTATCCCCACTGACCGCCGAGCAGTCGGCTACCGGATCCAATGCGCAAGTGGCGACGCTCTACTGCGAAGAGCGGTCACGTGCCGTGGTCATCCGAGCCTTCTCATCAAGTGGAGCGCTTGTGGAGGCTGCGCGCCTGCCTCCGACAGGAAGCCCCGTTATCCTGCGTCGCGGAACCTTGCAGATCAGGGGCAAGATTGCGTGGAGCGAGGACCTTTGCGCTGGGATCGAGTTTAACACGCCCGCAACCGTCGCCGAATGGACCGTACAAAAACCTCACAAGTCGCAGCAGATTGTCGATGAAATTGTTGCCGCTTACCACCGCGGCGAGGCTCGCGACGAAGGGATGGACGCGGCTCCCGAGGAGGAATGCATTCGGTCGCAGCTCAGAAAACTGCAGGCCGAACTGTCACAGCTGGGGAATAGCCTGATCAGCGATGTAATCCTTGTCGCCACGCACCCCGAAATCCAGCTGCTAGACATTGCAGTCCAAAGAGTCGAGCGGGTGCTGAAAATGGTCGATAACGCCCGTGCGGTGACGTCCACGACCGCTGATACAGCGGAGAGCGGGATTTCAGCTGACCAACTCCGAGGAGTTTGCGAGGCCACTTCCGGACGGACGGACGGACGTTAGCGGCAACTTCTCTGCCAAGCGCAGAGCTCTTGGCAAACAATTGGATGACGAGTTAGGCAATGGTACGCAATTGCCTTCACGCGAGCTATGCCGACAAACTGCTTGAGCAGCCTCGCACCGACTTCTCCTAAGTAAGCTGACCCAGATTGATATCCGGGTTGAATCCGGGAGGTTAAGGCACGATTTTTCTGCGACGAGGCCGAAATGAATTTGCTGCCCCTTCGCTCAACGAGAACCCCATGACCGCCATGGCTGAGCTCCGGTCGTGGGCCCAACGCGCATCCGACAAGGCAGCGTTCTTCAACCTCGCGAAATTGTTTACGCTTCTCTTGGGATACGGCATTCTTTTTACGGTCCTGCGGGCGATCTCGTCAGAATGGACTACAGGTCAGTTCTACAGCCTATGGTTTCCGGCAGCGGGCCTCCGTTTTGCCTTTCTGTGGCATTTCGGGCCGAAGCTTGCTCCAGCGGCTGCGCTGTCCGAGCTCTTCATTCAGCTAACTACCGGCGAAAATAGCCTTCATCCCCAACCCGTCCTGGCCGTTACCGGAATCGTCGGTCCATGCCTCGTGTATGGCGCCGTTATCCATCTCATGCGTTCAGGTTCGAGATCGACCAATTCGATTTTTGGCTGGGTGCCCCTGCCCTTCGCTATAACAGCGATCATCAGTCCCATTATAGCCTGCATCGCCACATTCCCCTGGTCTATCCCGCTCGCACTCGAAAATGGCCCTCTCGACCACAGCAAGCTGGCGAGTTCCTTGTTGGTTTTCTCCTTGGGCGACATGCTGGGAATCTTGATGTTGTCGCCGCCGCTGCTTTGGATGATCCAGAGGTTGAGCGGGAAGCGTCCTGCCCGCGTAAAAATGCCGTCCGTCCGGCTGACGCTGGAAGTCGCGATCGCGATCACGGCCTCCCTGGCACTTACCTGGGGGATCTATGCTGCTGATTTTGGACTATTATTGTCGCCAGTACTGCTCGGAGCGTGCTGGGCCGGACTACGTACGGGCCGAGTTGGAGGGTGGGTCTGTTTTGCCATCACCGCCCTGATAGTTTTGCCGCTGACCGGGGAGGTCGCGACCGAAGCGGATCGCATCCGGCACCACATGCTGCTTGCAAGCATAGGTGCAATCGGATTGCTTGCCGGCAGCTTTGCAGAGGCCCAAGCCCGATTACAGGAAGAACTTTCGCGCCGAAATCGGCTCCTTTTCCGTGCTGATCGGCTGAAAACGCTCCGCGCTATGTCGGTGGCGGTCATTCATGAGATCAGCCAACCCCTTTCGACCATCGCACTGGAGGCGCAGGGCCTTGCGGAACGGAAGGACGATCAAGACAACTCGGCCGAGACCCGGACGACAGTCCGGTTGATTGCGAGTAAAGCCCAGGACTTGTCGGACATGGTGCGGCGCTTGCGCAGCTTTGGTGAGAAATCGTCAGGCAACCCGCTACCAACCGATATTCTGAAACTAATGGACGATGTCTGCGTTATCGCCGCGCCCGAAGCAAAGGCTGCGCGAGTTAATCTCATCGTAGATCGTAGCGGCAACGGGCGCGTGTTTGGGCACGACGTTGAACTTCGACAGGCACTGCTCAACCTGGTTCGCAACGCGATTGCAGCCTCGCCTCGCGGCGGAAAGATTTGGCTAAGGAGCAAATCAGCTGACGATCGGATCAGGCTGAGCGTCGAAAACCAGATTTCCGACCAACATGTTGCAGGAACGGGGATGGGGATTGGCCTCATCATAACGAGGTCCATCGTCGAGGCTCACGGAGGGTCTGTTCATGAGGAAAATCTCGAGTTCGGCCTGACAAGGTTCACCATAGATTTGCCAGCACATGAGCATCGTAATGTCTGACGCTGACCGGAATGCGCTTATCTACGTCGTCGACGACGACGCCGATCTCGGCGGCGCAGTGGCGCGCTTGCTACGACGCCAAAAATACAGTGCCGAACCATTTGTTAGCCCCGAACAGCTCTTGACGGCTTACGCTGGTGCTCCTGCAGCGTGCATCATTACCGACGTAATGATGGGCGAGCTCGACGGCTTTAGCTTTGCGGAGCGAGTGCGGAGCCTTGACCCCGCCGTGGCCATTATCTTCATGACGGCTTGGCCAACGACCGCCAATGCCGTTGACGCGATCCGTCGTTACGGCGGGCTCGAATATCTGGAAAAACCAATCGACCAGGCCCGGCTTCTCGCCGCCGTCGCGGAAGGGGTTGCCTGGAGCGCAAAAAAGCGGTTTCAGGCCGAGAAGCTTTCTCGTCTCACCCGCCGCGAACGCCAGGTCTTCGCCTTGCTTATCCGAGGCTTGTCGACCAAGGCCATTGCTGCCGAGCTTGGCCTCAGTCCGAAAACGATTGAAGACCACCGGGCCCGCATCAATCTCAAGACGGGCGCTACCGGCCTTGCCCAGCTAATCGCCTTGGCCGATGGATGGGAACCGCCAAAAGAATAGGATTGGTCACCGAACCCGCCAATTCCACACCAACCACGCAGGCAGCCGAATTATCTCCAGGTTTCGCGGCTTAGTATGGCTTTAAGAGTGTCCGTCATTTGGTCGAACGCCTCATCCGTCATTTCCACGAAAGTCGAGCGCGCATCCCGAGGATTGGGGACCTTCCTCGCATAGTTCCGCTCGATGAGCGTATCGATCCAGCGAAGGGCCGTAGTCGGCGGCACATGACTTTCCATCGTCAGGGCCGTGATTTTCATCCGATATTGTTCGCAGCGCCCGATATATAGGGCCAGCAGCATGTCCCAAGCCGGCTCGCCAAAAAGGTCCGCGGGGTAAGCTTGATTCCTGATCGCCCGAATACCCTTGAGCTTCTTGGCCAGCCCCAGGACCGTCGTATCAGGGTGAGAAACCTTGGTAGGCTGGGCACCTTCAACGATCTGGCTGACAGACCGGATGATGCGAGCTGCTGCCTCGAGATCAGAGGAAGAGATACGGTCCAGATGGCTGTGCTGACCAAACTCGTGCCGTGCGCTCATAATATCCTCCAAGGCCGATGGGCCCAAATGAATAACCGAGCTG
The DNA here is from genome assembly GCF_007998985.1 of Sphingomonas xanthus. GTDB lineage: Bacteria > Pseudomonadota > Alphaproteobacteria > Sphingomonadales > Sphingomonadaceae > Sphingomicrobium > Sphingomicrobium xanthum. The sequence continues at coordinate 2,178,173 of NZ_CP041659.1, read as the reverse complement.
GAGGTTATTACCGTAGCTTTGAACTAAATCGTAACCATTTGGTCCATTTCGGACCGGTCTGTTTTGGGAAAATATCTGAGCGTAACTGCTTTCGGCGGGCGGGAAAAAGGCGACCGCTCAAACTGAGCGGTCGCCTGTAGCGTTTCGGCACGCTGTAGCCCGTCGGCGGGTTCCGGTAATAAATCCCCGATCTTTGCGAACTGGGGTCTTAAAAAATCAGGGGCGTCGGTGTTTCCAGGCCGCACTCATCGCACAGAGTATCGATCGCATGTTGAAGGCGAGCGCCGATAATTCCAGGCAGCGCTGGGTCCCTATCCAGGAACTCAAGTGCCTGCATCATGTGGCTTAAAGCAAGCGCAGGCAGCCGCCCGTCTTGGTCTGACAAACAGGCCAGGTTGTCGCTCATTATTCCCCCCTCGCACCGGTCAATTATATAGCGGCTATAACTTAAATAATAGCTAATTACTGACCAATCTGAACATAAGCCGTCACGGCCCCCGCCTAACGATCAATGTCCCCTTTTTTATCCCCTCCAAAACAAGCGCCGACAGAATTCCGCTCTGGTAACAACCGGTATCGACAGCAATCCGGTTCGAACGGACCTCAATCTTGGGCACAATGGTGTGACCGTGCACGATCGTGAAACCGTGATTGGTCTGATCGTCGAGAAAACCACTCCTTATCCAGCGCAGGTCAGCTACATCCTGGTCCTCGATTGCCCGTCCCGGCCGAATGCCCGCGTGGACGAATGCGTAGTCACCAAGGACGACATAATTATCAAAGCCCCGCAAAAATTCGATGTGATGCCGAGGGATGCACTCCCGCATGAGAGCCGGAATATCGGCAGCCCGGCTGAAAATTTCAGACCTTGTAATCCCATAGCTCTCCAGGGTCTGGAGCCCACCATATTGTAGCCATTTTTCGCAGGAATCCGGCTCGCCGTCATAGCAGGCGAGCATCACTTCTTCATGGTTTCCGCAAAGAAAGCTGGCGGCGTCGCCCGGTAGATCAGCCATTACCCGTTCGATAACGCCAGCGGTGGCGGGACCTCTATCGACTAGGTCACCCAGGAAAACGAGATGCGCAGTAGCCGGACGCCGTCTTAGATCCTCGGCGATGGCGCTCAGGAGCGCTTCAAGGTGCCGTAATGAGCCGTGCACGTCACCGATTGCGTAAACGCGCAGCCCTTCGGGCACGCGTGGCTTGGGAGATAAAGACCGTTTGGGACGAGAGAAAAAGGGGAAACTGAACGACACGCGGTTATCTTACCGGGATTGGGGAGGAACGTCTCTACGCTGGCTCGTTTGCCACTTCCAGTCGACTGCTTTGCGACGAGATGAAGAAGCAAACAGTCGTCCCCCTCGCGCTGCTTTTGTCGACCCAGATCCTGCCTCCGTGAGCCTCGATGATCGTCCGGCAAATGGACAACCCCAGCCCTAACCCCTCTTTCTTGTTGGTCGTCAAGGTGGCGAACGGATCAAAGTCCTCAGGCATCCCCGGTCCGTTGTCAGTAACGCAAAACTGCCACCCGTCCGAAGTAGCCTGAGCGGTGAAGACAAGCTTCGGCTCATCACTATCCGCCAGGGCCTCAATGCCGTTCCTGCCGAGGTTGAACAAAACCTGTTTCAATTGCGCGACGTTCGCCCAAACCTCTTGGGCGTCGGGCTCAACATAGGTTTCAATAATGGTCCTTCGGCCTTTCCGGATCGAGCGGAGCAGCTCGACAACCGAGGCCAGTATCTCGGGCACTGATGCCACTTCCTCGATCGCGGCATCATGCTTGACCAGGTCTCGCGCGCTCTCGATGATTTTGCTCAGATGATGAAGCTGCCTCAACGCGTCCCGAACGAGACCCTCAATAACCTCCTTCGGGCTGTTCATGCCTAATCTGCGCTTGGCAGCCGCCAGATAGTTCGTCGCACTGCCCAGCGGCTGGTTTAGCTCATGAGCTAATGTCGCCGCCAACGCGCCCATGGAATCAAGCCGAGCGATTTCCTGTAGGCGCTCTTCCGCGCGGCGCAGGTTGACCTCGCCGGTGACATCCTGATCGATGCCGTGCACACCGATGATTTCACCACTGTCATTGTAAACGGGGGCTGCGATGATGCGACGCGCACTGAGAGTTCCGTCGCGCATTCGCGCATTTAATTCGTAACTACGAGTTGCTCCGGTCTCGAGAACCTTTCGGATCTCCCCCGTTACCCGGCTAATATCGCGCGAGTCCGAATATTCAGCGATATCGCCCAATTTCGAAACGGTTTCCGATTCATCCCGGCCGTACATGGCCCGCAAATTATCTGACCAATGAAGCCGGTCCTCTCCTGGAAAATAGTCCCAGTCACCGATCTTCCCAATGCGTTGCGCCTCGTTCAACCGGATATTTGCCGCCATTATCTTGTTCAGCCGACGCTGGCGACGATCCATCGACGTCAGCAGCGCGAAGCTCGCTGCGCAAATAGCCAGGACCAAGGCAATAAGTATCGAAAGTCGAACTATCTGCCATTGTTCAATCCGTTCCCTGACGACCGCGAGAGATGTGCCACTCGTTGCAAAGAGTTGGTACTTAGGGATGCGGCGGTGCGAAAAATATCTCCAGGTGCCATCCAGGACACTGGGGCCCAGATATGTCCCGTTAGGCCTTGCGAACTGCCTTCTCATGACGAGAGTGTTTCTGACGTCTTCGCCACTCGAATGGATGCTTCCCTGCCGTCGAGCCCGGGTGATGCCGTCGAGGCCAATCAGGGAAATCAGATCCTCGCTGTGAAATGACACTCCGACGGAGAAATCCGTGAACTTGGCAGGTTCAATCAGCACCGCGACAAAACCTCCGCCGCGGTCAGCAGGGACTGAGCGGACAACCGCGACCAGGTTGCCCCGGCCTGCAACTGGCAACGGACGAGTAACGACCAAGCCGCCCCGACTTGACCGCGAGACCCGATCCATCTCGTCAAGGGTAGAAGAAGGCACCCGTTCGATGCCGCTGAAAACCGGATTGCGGCCATCAGGACTGATCACGATACCTGAGAAAAGTGGCATGGCAGCTGTCTGGTCATGCTTGAGCCGTGACAGCAGCGTTGCATCATCGGGGACGCGGTCCAGGACATGCTCGACAAGATGTTGGGTCGCGAGTTCAGCCGCTTCCAGCGTTCGCAGGACAAACTGCTCGAAGGCGATCACGCGTGCCCGGTTACTTTCGACAGCCGTCTCTTCTGCCTGCACACGCTGATAGTTGGCCTGACTGACCGCAACGGCCAAGAGGGCTAAAATTCCCGCTACAGCCGCGACGATGACCACCCATCGCGATTGTGTCGATGAGGCTATGGCCGTTGGAAGTCGCGTGTCTCGATCCATATTGGATCCCGTCGAAGTTAATGGGGCACCATAACCATCATTGGGTCGATCCATCATACCGTATGACTACCGTAGTAGTATCGCGATATTTATCCGCGAGGATTTTCGGTCCACATTGACATCGCCGAGTCATAAAGTGGAGTATGTCTGTGACCCGTTCTTTTGCCGGCCTTAGCGCCCACTTGGCGCATATCGCACCAACCCTTTCACGATCACCGCGCGCCGGTGCCGACGGCGATGACTTGAGCGCTGCTGAACAATGTCGGATGGTCGACACCATCCTTCGGACGCGTCGGCTTCGTACATCGTTCTTCGACGACGTGCTTTTCGCTGATCCGGCTTGGGATATTCTTCTTGATCTTTACATGGCTGAATTACAGCAACGCCGTGTCACGGTATCGAGCCTTTGTGTTGGCGCGAACGTGCCTCAAACCACTGCACTTCGCTGGATCAAGTTGATGACCGACCAGGGTCTGTTGCGACGGCTCGATGATACGACCGATGCCCGGCGCAAGATTATCGAGCTTTCCCCTGAAGCGGCAATGCAGATGCGTGATTACCTGCGCGGGATCCACGCGCTAATGCCATCCCCGCAATGAGCCAGGCCTATTGGCAGCTCAGGCTGGAAATCGCGCTAATCGCCGTCGAAAGCGCAAGGACGCCGAGGCACCGCGCCATGCAGCTAAAGCTCGCGGACCATTATCTGTCGATGTTGTCTTTGTGCAAGCCGCGCTATCCAGCCGAATCCGCAGCAGTCACTCAGCGGTCGACCCGAACTCTCGCCCCTGAGGCGTCTCGCCTCCTTGCCGAAGTACCACGCGTAGCAGATCCGCAAACGTACGACATTGAAGACGACTCATGGCTCGCGCGCGATGCATCTCGACTGTACGCACACTGAGGCCCAGCCGGTTAGCTATCACCTTGTTTGGCAGGCCCTGCGCGAGCGCCTCGACAACTTCTCGTTCGCGCGGTGAGAGACTGTGCAGCCTGGGCGTTTCCGAGGTCGTCCCCACATCGCCATTTGATTGAAGCCCGCTCATCTCCTGCTCGATGACCCCGATCAGCGCGTCATCATCAAAGGGTTTTTGCAGAAAGTCCTTGGCGCCCATTTTGATCGCCTTGACGGCCACATCAATCTCGCCGTGCGCGGTGATAAAGATGACTGGAAAGCGTTCCACAAAGCCGTTCATCTGGGCGAGGACCTCGAGCCCGCTCATTTCAGGCATCCTAAGGTCTAGCAAGACAACGCCTGGCTCCAGGCGTTCAATTGCCTCCAAGAATAGTGTCGGAGAATTAAACGTATCTACTTCGAATTCGCATGCCTCGAGAAGTGCCTTCAAAGAAAGGCACATGTCGATGTTGTCGTCTACGACATACACCGGACCTCTGCTGTTCATTGTCGCCTCACCAAGCGACAACGACTGAGCCAGTCAAGATGTTCATCCTACTCCGCAATAGCCTCAAAGTCGCGGCGCTGAGCCACGATCATTGCCGTCCGTCCAACGAAAAACTGGCACGGTCGGACCGGCGGCGCAATGGATAACCGGAAATTTTTCTGGTGATGGCTAACCCGCAACCCGAAGTTGCGGCAAACCGGCAGCTAGATTGCTGCCAGGCATCCCGCTGAGGGCTTGGAGCGCGTCCAATGCCGAACTCGGCCTGGCGAAGTAATAGCCCTGCATCAGGCGGGCGCCCAAACGCGCGGCATGAACGGATTGCTCGCCGCTTTCGATACCCTCAACCACGCAATCAACCTGCATCTGCCTCGCCAGTTCGAGGACGGTGCCGACGGCCGCTCGGCACCTGGGATCGTCGACGATGTTTTCGATGAACGCGCCATCGATTTTCAGTACGTCGATCGGCAGGCGATGAACCCGGCTCAAACTGGATTGTCCCGATCCAAAGTCATCCAGGGCAAAGCGGAATCCCCTCTCGCCTAGCCTGCGCATCGATGAAACGGCAGCTTCGACATTGATAAGCGCCGTCTCGGTGATCTCGAATACGATATGTTCCGGCATGCATCCGGCCTCGACGATCGTGGTCGCCAAGAAGTCCATCGATTCTTCAACCATCAGGTCGCGGCCACTAATATTGAGAAACAGGGAACCGCCGCTCTCCCACGCCGGGCATTCTTTCACTGCCTTGGCGACGATTGCGCGTGTCACTTCGTGCATCTGGCCACAGCTCTCGGCGGTCGCAATGAACTCCGCAGCGCCAAGAGACTCGAGGCCGGGCGAATTCCACCGGGCTAGCGCTTCGATTCCCACGCAAGCGCTCGATTTCGTGTCGACGATGGGCTGGTAAGCCAGCGACAAATACTCTTCGAAGCCCGGCCGGGAAATTGTCCCAAGGAGTTTTTGGCGGTTGCGAAGCTGCCTATCGAGCCGCTCGCCATAGACGACCACCGATGGCCCTGCTTGCTGCTTGGCCGCGTACATGGCGTGGTCTGCTCGCTCGAGACAAGACGCAACCGTCAGATCGCTATTCGCCGCCTTCAAAAGTCCTATCGAGGCACTGACGCTATACTTCATCTGCTCATGAACGACCGGGACGCTTAGCTTCTCAGCCAGCTTCACCAGATCACTGCGGTCGACATCACTGCCTGCGTCAAAAAGGATCGCGAACTCATCGCCGCCAAGCCGGCCAACGCCAGCACCCGGGTAAACCGACACCAGGCGATTGGAGAGCACCTGCAAGAGTACGTCTCCTGCCGCATGTCCCAGAGAGTCATTGATGTCCTTGAAGCCATCAAGATCGATCATCGCGAGTTGAATAGATGATCGCGGCGATGCGATTTGACCCTCCAACGCGGCCAAAAAGGCGCGCCTGTTCAGCAACCCGGTCAAGGGATCGGTCGAAGCCAGATGGTCACTTATCTCTGCACGGAGATGATTTGCCTGCGCCCGTTCGGCGCTTTGGCGGCGCGCCTCGGACAGGCACAGGAAGTTTCTTTGATAGGAAAAGGCCACCCGCACGACGATGAGAAATACAACGAGCTGAATGATCCCCACTGACAAGCTGTTGGGATGGCTCTCAAAGAAATACACCATGCTTGACGGTACGATCACTGAGCAGGCCACAAGAGAGCCGGCAAAGGGCGTGGCGCCGAGGCAAAGCACCGCAAACATCCCGCAGGTCAACGTCAGGAAGTGAACCATGTCCTTCTGGGGGGCGTCGCCGTAACCGTACACAGCCATGGCCCAGCCAACGACCAGAAGACCGACTAACGGGCCAAAGATCTGGAGCTGCTGGATGCTGCTGCGGATAGCGGTAGGGTCAGACCGACGAGCGCTGAGGCGGCGCCAGAACAGTAGCCGGCCGACGATCAGGAGCGTGAAGGCGGTAGGAGCACCGATCCCGAGTGCAGGCGGCACCGTTGCGAGGAAGCGGAAGGCACAAACCCACATCGTGCCAAGGACCACGAGGTAAAGGTGAACCAGGCGGCCCGCCAGGAGATAGAACGCCTCGTCGGCCCAGCTTTCTCCCGCTTTAGGAGCAAGTCGGTAGTCAATATTGGCCCAGCGTTTGATCTGGTACATCCACAACACCCCGCCTGCCCCATTCGCGTGATGCGGCGGCGGGAATGTGGGGTTTCCCGCCGCCGCGGCGATGAAGCGAGTTTTCATGGCTCAAAGGCCATGGCCTCGAGGAGACCGCCCCCACTCATGTAGTTAGCAATGCCTTAGGAACGCTTGCTAAATCCTCCACAATGGAGGTTATTTATCCTGGTAAAAGGGTCGGCCTAGAAACGGACGGTCTGTGTCTTGCCGTTCGCCATGTAACGAAACTCGACCGCTGCCTTAGTGGTAACAGGAACGTTCCACTCTGCGCCGGCGTATAGCCGTTTCCCAGGAACATCGGTGCACTGGTTAGGTGCCGTGCAGCTGCGCCCCCCGATGAGTTCAACGCTCGTATTCCCGTCATTTCGGATCTTCAGCTGAGACCCCGCCCACGTGCCCGTTAACCGGTGAACGGGTTGGTCTGGGCGGACGAGCGCAAGCACGTCATAACCCACAAGGATCTTGAGGCCGGTTTGGTCTCCAGTCACCTCACCGACTTCAGGTCGGATAGTCAGCCGGTAGACCCTTTCACGGTCACTAGCGTCATCAAGCGGCGTAACTCTGATGATCTTGTGCTGACCAGGCTCGAGAATCAGCCTTCCGGGCGAGACCAGGAGGCCGAGTTTTTCTGGGTCCGGTTGCTCAAGCCGTCTTTCCTTTGCCGTGCCCGGCTCAATCATCTCCGCCGGAGTAACGGAAACATAAGTCCGCTCGCTGCCACTGTTCCAAATCTCGATATCCTGACGCGCGGGACGAGTTGCAGGAATATCCAGTACCAGCTGGCTAAGCACGATCTCGGCAGCAGCGATTTGCGGAAAAGCCGCGACAGACACAGCGGCCGTCGCCAGCGACAAGAATCGGTAACTCATTGACAACTCACTTTCCCAACTGAGGCCAGGCCATGACGTGATGGTTTTCCATCGAGGTGGAGTTCGCACGTGACACCCGCCGAGGTGCGTACCTCGATGCTGTCCTGTTGCGCTGTATCCAGCTGAAAATATCCGAGCCCATCTGTCTGAGCGACCCCATATTTGCCCTGGATGTTCGCGCCGACAAGCGGCTGTCCCGTTCGATCGATCAGCTGACCGAAGGCCGTTACCGTTCTCACGGCGGTCCATCTGGCGTGGTGAACGGTCCCGGGAAAGAGCGAGACGGACTTCGACGAAGCGTCAAAATTGGTTGCCGCATCAGCGACCGGTCGGAGGCGGAGCTGATATTGACGGTATGGCGCAAGAAACAAAGTCGTCGCCTGACCACCATGGACGCGTCCACTTGGCTGCTCGTTCACCAGGATCTCGTACAAGCCGGCATCCGGATTGGCATCGAGTTTCACGACGACAGCGCTTTCCTGAACCGAACGGCCGCCCACTCTTGCTCCGTAGCCAACTACGACGCCGGTGTGACCACTGAGCGAATAGTTCGTTGATCGCCCAAAGCTATGCAGCAGATCGGCTCTTAGGTTGCCGTAGTTCGAATATGCTGCGCTCGAGGCGCGCAAACCAGTCGAATCCGTGCCCTGATCGATCCCCGCTCCGAGGGTATAACGGGTGCCACCCGATGTCGTCCCCGACAGCTCGGCATCTGCACTTCCGACCGCTTTGACAATCGTTTCATTGTCCCGCGACCGCGAGCGAACCCCGCCCGAACCATTGAGCGAAAGACTTCCTGCAACGGTCAGGAACCTAACCCCTGCATAGAAGGACGTTGCGTTTCTGCTCTTTTGGGCATCCGCTTCCACTCGCAGTTGAAATCGGGAGCGTTGGACCGCGAGCCAATCAACGCTCGGTCCAATTCCATAATCTGCTTTACCAACATCGCCGTCGAAGTAGTTGGCAAACAAGCGAAAATTTGCCCGCTTGAGCTGGTAGCTGAAAGCCGCGTTCACCTGGAACAGATTGGTCCCGCGGCTAAGTGAAGGACGAGCGGAATCAGAAGAAAATCCGAAGCCGCTAGAGCCTCCCGGAATGATTGGTCCGTCCCGGCTTCCCCACACCTTGCGCAGGTCCAGGCTGAAATGTGCAGGCCCGCCTGACGTGGAGTTCGTCTGCAGCGAGACGCCGCGCTCCCCGCTAGTCGAAGCCAAAACCCCCACCCTGAGCCTTGCCAACCGCGAGAAATGAACGAAACCAAGGTCCGCGACGATCTTCTCCGATGTTCCAAGCGCCGTCGCCTCGACCGCCGACTTTTGCCCAAGGCGGCGAGCAGCACCCACCTGGTAGAAGAGTTCGTCACCCAGACTGAGCGCCCGACCGTAAGCGACCGGCGCAAGCCAACCCGCATAGGCGTGGTAGGCCGTTTCCCCGAGAGGAACGACACCTCGGTCCTTGGTGATAAGGCGTGTCTCTTCCCGCACCCCTCGTCCCGGTTCTCGAACCCTGACCACGACGGGATATGTCCCGTCGGGTAATGTAGTTGTGTCGATCAGCTGGTTCCCGGCCTCAACCTGCTGCGACCATGCCAGCCTGCCGTCGACCAAGAGATCAACTTGGGCAGATTGCTGCAGGAAGACGCTGATCGGAGTAGCCCGGAGTTTCTCGTGGCCTAACCGCGTATCCAGCTGGCTCGCCACCCCCGCGCCGACGATGCGCCTCCGTCCAATCAATGTTGTCCCGGGAGCCCAGAAGAGCCCGGAATAGATGCGTTGGCCAGGCCGGTCGACTTCAACCACCAGGTCATCGACCATGAACCCCGATCCAGAAGCGACGCTCGTATTGGCACGCACCCGCTGCGATCCCCAGCCAATCAGGGTCCGAGATTGCAGATTATAGTCGGGACTGGCGTTGAAGCTTCCCGCCACCGAACCCCCGAAAGAATTCACCAACGCGAGATCGGACGAGCTTGGTTCCAGATATTCGCGGGTTACGGCAGCGGCCTGCTTTGCCACCGACGGTCCGAGGAACACGTCCACCCGAAGCTGGTCTTCGCGGTAAATGATCGCCAGGCCATTGGTATCCAGGACGCCGCAGCCGGCTGTTTTCATCGCTGAGCATGCCTGGCTGGCGTTCGTCGGCAGATCGCCGATCAAGTTGGACGCGATCGCACCTCGATCCGCGACGCTCGCGAGGTATCCGGCAACTTCGTCACGATCGACGAAACGGAGAAAGCCCGGGCGAACAATCGCCCGGGTAAGTCCCAATGAACGGTTGCCGTAAAAGACCTCGACCGCGACCTCGCGCGGCGTTTCAAGATCATCAAATCCGTCCGGGGCCTGGGCGAGAAGCGAAAACTCCGCTTTTGCCATCGACGGCTGCGCCGCGCCGCCCAACATGGTTAACGCGGCTGCCAATCGGATGCCCTGGCGATAAATTCCCTGCGGGCGCACTTATTCCACCGCAACTAAAAGCGTCAGCGTCCCCGAATAGGCGCCCTGGCTGGCTGTCATCAAAGACGTGGCGGGCAACACCACGATCAGGCTGGCAGTTGCCGGCGGCCCATTTGTACAAAGCTGGTTCTGAGCATTGGTGGTTTGTCCGCCCAGCGGAATGCCCGGGTTCAGCTGTTGGCCGTTGGACATTCCGGCGGCATCATTCCATCGCACCTGATACGCCATCGAAGCAGGCCCGGAGGAGAGGACAAATGCTCCGCCCGCTCCCGACCCCGTCGCCCGGACACTGTAGGCGCGAGCAGATCCGTTAGCCCAAACACAGACACTCTGGCTTTGCACGGCATCAACCGTGAGGTTGTTCACCATGCCGAAGTTCACGTCTGTGAGCGAGGTGACCCTGACCTGCTGGGCATGAGCCGCCGCGGGCAGCAAGCTGCCAGCGGCGGCAATGCATAACGCTGCAGCAGCCAAACGCCTCCCCACGCCATTCTGATGGCGCAGAGGTTGCATCCAAGATCGGTGCATTGGCACGGCCGGCAGCAGCCCGGTTACTCGGGCGCTACGAGCAAAGTCAGCGACCCCGTATAGTTGGTAGAGGCCGGCATGGCCTGCAGCTCAGGGGAAGCAATCTTCACGACAAGGCTGGCGCTGTTGGCAGGTCCGGAGGAACAGTCCGCCGAGGTTGCCGTCGACACCAGGCCGGTAAGCGCAACGCCCGTGGCGAGCCCAGTACCCGTGCTCTGGCCGGCGGAGGCCGCCCACTCGACGCTATAGGGAACAACCGGGAGGGCGCCGCTGCTCAACGTGAAGGCGTTTCCTGCCCCACTTCCGCTCGCAGTGACATTGTAGCCGCGAGTAGACGTGTTGCTCCAGACGCAAACGCTTTGAGCGTTGAGTGCGTCCACCATTGGATCCACATTGCTGAGATTGACATCCGACAGGTTGGAAATCCGAACCCGCGCGGGCACTGAAGCATTAATGTTGACGCTTCCCGACGAAGTCGCTCCGGCCGTGCCTTGCGTCGACGCATATGCGACGCCGGACGATCCGACGAGCAACAGCGCAAGAGCGCACTGTTTGATAGTCGCGGACATCACAGTTTCCTTTTCTACAAGACAAATGGTCCATTTCGGACCTTCCTCCGGTAGAAGGAGACGGTTAATTTTCGCCTAACGATCTTGAATTAAACGCCTTTCCATGATGCTATGCGGATTGCGCATCGCAGTTAGGCAATGGTCCGTTCTGGAAGGAAAGTTAGGGGATCCTACGCCTTGCGGCGGCAGAGTGTTTCACCAGGAGTGAAACTCATGATCGCAAGCATCCGGACACTTTCGAGCGTAGTCCTGTTTTCGGGTGCAGCATTGCTGACCGCCCCCGCCTTGGGCGAGGCTGGCCAAGGGGCCTCGGACAAAGCAATTGTGAACATCAGGGTTTCCGTTGCACCCGCCGTCAGGATACAAATGGTGTCGTCATCAAGCCCTGACGATGCAGTCGGGTGCCTACATTCAAACATGCCCGTGGGCAGCTATCGAGTGGCTATTGAACATCCGAACAGCAAGGCACAGCAGGTTCCCGGTCGTGCCGATTTCCCTCTAATTTCATCAGGTCATGCAGATTGCGCTGGGATTAGGCACGCATTGTCAAATCGGAGCGATGCATCCGGTCCGGTACGATTGCTCGTCATTCCCGACTGAAGACTAGCCTCATCCCGGCCCTCGTTATTCAGCTCGTCAGTTCAAACTTGGGAATGACGGCTTCAATCGCGTCCCCTTGGTCGTCCACCAACTGGTAAAATCCACTCATCGAGCCCGATGGCGTGTCGAGAGGGCACCCTGACACATAATCATAGCTCTCACCCGGCTTGATGACTGGCATCTCGCCGACGACGCCCTGCCCGCGGACTTCGTGGACATTCCCATGGCCATCGATAATTTTCCAATGACGCGCGAGGAGCTGGACTGGGTTCTCGCCGTTGTTCTCAACCCGGATGTGATAGGACCAGAACCAACGCTGCTGTTCGGGAGCAGACTGCTCGACCAAATAGCTGACCGCTACGCGCACCGTAATGGCGCCGGTGGTGGCTTCAGCAGGAAATAATAGGGCAAGCGTGTCGGCCATGGTTAACGCTAGGCCGTTCCAGCAGCCCTACGCAAGCGTTCGATAAGCCGATCCCGCGCTGCCTCCACTGGCGCGACCCGGTCACCAAGCAGGTCGCGGCTCAGGAAATGACCGGTCAGCCGCAGCCCATCGAGGATGTCCGGCCAATCCGCAGTACCGCCCCCCACGAGGAATGGCGGGAGCGGCAGCAGCTTTCCCGCATATGGCGCCGCTTCTGCCGCGCTCACCGCTCTTCCAGACCGTGGACTGACGGCAACAAGCCGATCAGTCGCGCCGCTTGCGGCACATTGGCCGAGATCGAGACCAAATCCCTGCTCGGCAAGCAGTAGCAATTCATACCTCACCAGGGAGCTGCCCCAACCGCTCGCGGCAGGCGCTGCCTCAATCGCGCCGATCAGGCCATCGAGCGCCTGATATAGCGTGGCATAGGGTTGTCCTTCCGGCAGAACGGTCGCCGTTAGCGCGCAAACCCAATCAATTGCCGCAGCTGGAAGCGGCTCCTGCAGCAGCGGCGCCCGGCTTCGCACCGGTTCGACCATAGCCTGGGCGAGTTGTGTCTCGGTTCGCGCGCTTAGTGTCGCCTCGACCAGGTTCCCAGGGATCAATACCGGGCGTAGCCGCCGCCCCCGCGCTCCTCGCACATAGCCCGCCTGAAGCCCGTGCTCTGGAGTCAGCAAGCGCACAACTGCGCCGTGTTCGCCATGCGGGCGCATGGCGACGACAATGGCCGGCGTAACGATCCGCATCAGCTGCCGGGATGGAAGTAATCGTGGATCTGGCGCGCCATCGCCTTGCTGATCCCCGGTGCCCGCTCAAGATCCTCGAGCGCTGCGCCCTTTACCGCACGCGCTGTCCCGAAGTGCATCAGCAGCGCGCGCTTGCGGCTGGGACCAATGCCGGGAACCTCGTCCAAGGTCGAAGTCGTCAGGCTCTTGGCACGTTTCTGCCGGTGGGTCCCGATGGCGAAGCGGTGCGCCTCGTCGCGAAGCCGCTGGAGGAAGAACAGCAGCCCCGAATTCGGAGGAAAACTCACTTCGCGGCCACCCGGCATATGAAAGATCTCGCGTCCGGCGTTGCGGTCCGGACCCTTGGCGACGCTGACGACAGGCACGTCCTGGACGCCCATTTCTTCCATGATTTCTAGCACTGCCGACAATTGCCCCTTGCCGCCGTCGATCACCAGCAAATCAGGCCATTCACCTCCACCACGGTCCGGATCTTCCTTCTCAAGACGGGCAAAGCGCCGCTCCAGCACTTCCCGCATCATTCCAAAATCGTCGCCGGGTGTAATCGATGACCTAATGTTGAACTTGCGATAGGCGTTCTTGCGGAAGCCTTCGGGCCCGGCAACCACCATGGCTCCAGTGGCATGAGCACCCATGATATGGCTGTTGTCGTAAATCTCGATGCGCTTGGGCGGCTCGGGTAATTCAAACGCATCCGCCAACTCGCGCAGCAGCTTTCCCTGGGTAGTCGATTCCGCCAGCCGCCGATCGAGCGCCTCCTCGGCATTGCGCCGCGCTTGCTCGATCAGCTTTCGCCGCGCGCCGCGCTGCGGCTGTGCAATTTCGACCTTGCTCCCCGCTCGCTCCGCCAGCGCCTCGCCGATCAGCGCGGCTTCCGGCAGATCCCGATCGAGCAATATCCGCTTGGGCGGAGGCACTTCCTCGTAAAACTGCATGAGGAAATCGCTCAGCACTTCGTCCTCGGGCACGTCCTGCGTATGCGCTGGGAAGAAGCTTCGATGTCCCCAATTCTGGCCGCCGCGAATGAAGAATGCCTGGATGCACATCTGGCCCGCCTTGCATGCGAGCGCGAATATATCGCCGTCACCCAGCCCCTCGCTATGCACCGTTTGGCTGCCCTGGACATAGGTCAGCGCACGCAACCGGTCCCGATAGACCGCCGCGAGCTCAAAATCCTGCCTGGCTGCCGCCTCGGCCATCTGCTTGCCAAGCCGCGCCTGCACTCCGGTCGACTTACCGGCCAGGAACAGCTTCGCGTCCTCGACCAATTCCGCATATTCGGCTTCACTGATCCGTCCGACACATGGAGCCGAGCAACGCTTGATCTGGTACAATAGACAAGGCCGCGTACGATTAGAAAAAAAGCTGTCTGAACAGCTTCTTAGAAGGAACAGTTTCTGCAACGCATTAAGTGTGCTGGTGACCGAACCGGCGCTTGCGAACGGCCCGAAATATTGCCCTTTGGCGCGCCGCGCCCCGCGATGCTTGCGCACCTGCGGAAAGGCATGATCTTCACGCAGCAGGATGAATGGAAAGCTTTTGTCGTCGCGTAGCAGGACATTGTACGCCGGCCGGAAGCGCTTGATCAGCTGCGCCTCGAGCAGCAGAGCTTCCGCCTCGGTGCGCGTAGTCACGATCGTCATGGACCGCGTTTGTGCGACCATTCTCTGCAGCCGCTTCGGTAAGCGAGCTACCTGCGTGTAATTCGTCACGCGGTTCTTGAGCGCCTTGGCTTTCCCAACATAGAGAACATCGCCCATGGCGTCGTGCATCCGGTAGACGCCGGGGCGCGCTGGCAGTGTCCGCAACACGTTGCGGATCGCATCGATACCCGCTTCGAGGTCAGGCGTTTCGGCCCCACGGAGCGCGTCAGTCGCCTTTTCCTCGTTGAACCGCGATGCGCCGCGAGGATCGTCAGGTCGGTCGGCCTTGTTCACGGCATGGATGTAGGGACTTGAGCGCCGCGACGCGAGAGGGCAAGCCGCGCCAATGATCATGACGCTTATCGCACTATCCGCTGTCTCTGCCGCTGAGCCCCTGCCCGAGGCCTTCGACGCCGGCTGGAAGGGACAGAAGGTCTGCGAAGTGCTCCGCGACGACGCAGCAATGCGCGTCGGCCGTTGCACGTTTCCCCCGGGCGTCGGGCATGAGCGGCACTGGCACCGTCCGCACTGGGGTTACATCGTGCAAGGCGGGACGATGCGGATCACCGATGCCAAGGGCACCGTCGAGCGAAAGCTCATGACCGGCGCTAGCTGGTCAAGCGACGGGGTCGGCTGGCACGAAGTTGTGAACGTTGGCCCAGAGACCGCCATCTACCTCATCATCGAGCCGAAACCGGCGCGATAGTCAGGCCGCGGCCCGCGCCTCTTCCGGCTCCTCGAGCATCCATTCGACTGCCATGCCGGCATGGATCGCGGTGGTATCGTGGACCGGCAGCACATTGGCGCGTGTGTCCACGGCCAGCACGAGCTCCGTGCAACCCAACACGACAGCCTGGACCTTCTGCTTGCCAAGCTCGGTGATCAGCGTCTTCAGCTTGCGTTGGCTTTCGCGGATGACCCTGCCCGCCGCCAGTTCCTCGTAGATGATCCGGTCGACCTCGGCGCGCCATTCGGGCGTCAGCTCATGAATGACGAGACCGCGATCTTCATAGGGCGCCCGAGCGAACGGCTCAGTCATCGTGAAACGGGTACCCAACAGCGCGATACGGCTGCGCCCGTCTGCGATAAGGCGCTCAGCGGTCGCAACGCGGATGTCCAGCAACGGAAGGTTGGTCGCGGCGATCGCCTCCTGGGCGGCCTTGTGCATGGTATTGGATGCGAGGAGCAGTCCTTCCGCTCCCGCTATCCTTAGCCGGCGGGCGGCATCGACCACCATCGCATTGCCCCCTGCCCAGTCGTCTGCCTGGTGGAAGGCGGCATATTCCGCAAAGTCAAAGCTCTCGAGGATGAGGCGCGCACTGTGCAATCCGCCCAGCCGCCGGGCTACGCCGCGATTGATGTGATCGTAGTACAATGCCGTCGACGACCAGGTCGCGCCGCCAATAATTCCCAATTTCCTCACTTTGTCCCTCCCCGGACTCCCCGCCGGGGCTCCGGCTGGGGGCTTCAACCCAGATGCGAATCTATCCCCGGGTTAGCAGGGGAAGTTCCGTTAACCCAAGGCCTTAACGATCTCCTCGACCATCTTTTTAGCATCGGCGAGGAGCATCATCGTGTTGTCGCGATAGAATAGCTCGTTGTCGACACCCGCGTAACCCGCCCCGCCCATGCTGCGCTTGATGAACAGGACGGTGCGAGCCTTTTCCACGTCTAATACCGGCATCCCGTAAATCGGGGATCCCTTGTCCGTCTTGGCGGCAGGGTTAGTTACGTCATTGGCGCCGATCACGAAGGCGACGTCGGCGGTGGCGAACTCGCTGTTGATGTCCTCCAGCTCGAATACCTCGTCATAGGGAACGCTGGCTTCGGCCAGCAGCACATTCATATGCCCCGGCATGCGGCCAGCGACCGGATGAATGGCGAACTTAACCTCCACCCCCTCTTCCTTCAGAAGGTCGGTCATTTCCCGCAGAACATGCTGCGCCTGGGCGACAGCCATGCCGTAACCAGGAACGATGATGACCTTGTCGGCCTGGCTCATCAAAAAAGCTGCATCCTCGGCGCTGCCGCGCTTGTAGGGCCGATCGATGGCTTCGGTCGCGCCGCTGCTGGCAACGGCACCAAACCCACCGGCGATGACAGATATGAAACTGCGGTTCATTGCCCGGCACATGATGTAGCTGAGGATCGCGCCAGACGAGCCGACCAATGCGCCCGTAATGATCATCGCCGTATTGCCCAGCGTGAACCCCATCGCCGCCGCAGCCCAGCCCGAATAGCTATTCAGCATCGAGACCACGACCGGCATGTCTGCGCCGCCGATCGGGATGATCAGGAGGAAACCGATCAGGAAGCTCAGGGCCACAACCGTCCAGAAAATCCAGGGGCTCTGGTCGAGCGTAAAGTAGCCGATCAATCCAAGGATTGCGGCCAGCGTGCCGAGATTGATGACATGGCGCAGCGGCAGCAGGATCGGCGCGCCGCTCATACTCCCGTTCAACTTCAAGAAAGCGATCACCGAACCGGAGAATGTGATCGCGCCAATTGCGACACCGAGCCCCATTTCGATCCTGCTCACCGGCATGATCGCGCCCGCCGAGTCCGTGATACCAAAGGCGCCAGGATTCAAAAATGCCGCGGCGCCCACGAGGACTGCGGCCATGCCAACGAGCGAGTGGAAAGCCGCAACCAGCTGCGGCATGGCGGTCATCTGGATCCGCCGGGCAACGAGGAACCCGACTGCACCGCCAAGACCAATGGCAATGAGGATTTCCCCGAGACCGGCGATTTCGTGGGTTACCAGCGTGGTCCCTACTGCGATCCCCATGCCGATCATGCCAAGGCGATTGCCGCGTTGGCTGCTTACCGGGCTCGACAGGCCGCGCAGGGCAAGAATGAAGCAAATGCCGCTGACCAGATAGGCAATCAGCACCCAGGCGGGGATTGCCGCGGCCTCATGCATCGCGGCGCTCCTTCTTCTTGTACATTGCCAGCATCCGCTGGGTGACGGCAAAGCCGCCGAAGATATTGACGCTGGCGAGGGCTACGCCAATCAGGCCCAGCCACTTGGCCTGGGCATTGCCCGCCGCGGCCGCCGCGATCAGCGCCCCAACGATAATCACCGAGGAAATGGCATTGGTCACCGCCATCAAGGGCGTGTGCAGCGCGGGGGTGACTGACCAAACCACATAATAGCCGACGAAACATGCCAGCACGAAGATCGATAGGATCGAGATGAAGTCCAACACGCCCTCCCCTCTGTTGCCCCGATCTTGTGGCAAGGCAGGAGGGGCTTGTCGAGGGCGGCGCTTCAGAGAGTGCGGGCAGGTCGTTAATCGAAATGGGTTTCCGTTTTGATAACCTTTTTCGCGGCATAGGCAGGAGGAGCGACAGAGGATTTGCCCGTCCATGCGATGGATGAAGCGCCAAGACAGGAATGCCGGGCCTTTCCGGCCAGCCAAGCTGCTTGGCTGGGCGCTGGCCATGAGCCTGTTGTTCGGCTTGATCGGCGCTGGCGAATATGTCGAGGATCGCCTTCGCATCGTCCGAAATCACATCAACGAAAAGCCGGTCAGCGGCCAGATCGTGCTGGTAGCGGTCGACGAAAAGTCGCTGCGCGATGTAGGCCGCTGGCCCTGGCCGCGCAGCCGTTATGCCCAGCTCGTTGAGGCGATCGAAAAGGCCAAACCCAAAAAGCAGGTCCATGACTGGCTGTTTTCCGAGCGGACGACTGCGCGCGAAGACAAGCGGCTCGAACAGGCCTTCGCTAGCTCGGGCGACGTCACCGTCGGCTATCTGCCGCGTGTCGGCCCGCAACAGGGCAGCCGGACTGAAATCGGCGCCCTCCCCGAGTTCGAACGCCATGTGAAGCTGGCAAGCACCGGCATGTATTACAATTACGCCAATGAGGTATGGCGCCTCCCCGGAGGCGCCCGCTACGGCTCGACTGTCATCCCGTCGATGGCCATGGCCCTGGCATCGGTAGAGAAGCCGACGACTGACGAATTTCGCGTCGATTACAGCTATTCGCCTGAAAGCATCCCTGTCGTAAGCGCCTCGGACGTTATGGCCGGGCGTATCCCCGCCACGATGCTGACCGGCAAGACCGCGGTCATTGCTCCTGTGTCAAATCGACTTGGCGACCAGTGGAACGTGCCTGGCTGGGGGCGCATCAGCGGCGTCTACATTCACATGATCGGCGCCGAGACGATGCTTGATGGCGCACCGGTCGACTTCGGATGGATTCCAGCATTCCTGTTGGCAGCAGCCACGCTGCTGCTGACCGCGCGCCTTGGACCCACGACCCAGCTCGCAGCCATCAGCGCAACTTTGGCGGTGCTGATCACCGCGCCGCTGGTTAGCGAACGCTCACAGATATTCTTCGACATCACGCCTGGGATGTTCGCCCTTCTTTGGGTCGCGGTCGGCATCGTCATTGAGCAAGCCAGGCGCCGCGGCCTCACAAATGTCGTTAGCGGTCTTCCCAATCTCACCGCGCTGCGCCGTTCGCGCGGCGAGCGTAATCGGCCGCTGGTTGTGGCCCGCGTCATCAACTATCCCCAGATCGTCTCCACGCTGACGATCGCGCAGGAAAAAGCGCTGGTCGGCCAGATCACATCTCGCCTCCGGGTCGGCTCGGAAGTTTCAACAATCTACCAGGGCGACGAAGGCATCTTCGCCTGGACCGTGCCGAGCACCACCGCCATCGGTCATCATATTGAAGCGCTGCACGCTCTGTTCCGGAGCCCCGCTAAGGTCGATCGCCGCCCGTTCGATATTGCGATCAGTTTCGGTGTCGAAATCGGAAGCGGTCGCACTCTCGCAAATCGCCTGCAAAGCGCGCTTGTTGCCGCTGATGAGGCGAGCAGCGAGGGCCTGCGCTGGAAATATCACGATCCTGAACGTCTCAAGGACGTCGACTGGCGCCTTTCGCTGCTTAGTCAGCTCGACGATGCCATTGACCATGGCCAGGTGTGGGTCGCCTTCCAGCCCCAGCTCGATCTTCGGACAAACCTGATCAGGGGTGCGGAGGCGCTTGCCCGGTGGACACATCCGGAAAAGGGTCCGATCAGCCCAGTCGAGTTCGTTACTGCGGCCGAACAAAGTGATCGGATCGAGAAGCTCACGATGTTCGTGCTCGATAAGGCGGTCGCCGAGGCCGCGCGGATAAACCGCGAATATGGCGACTTCGACATGGCGGTGAACCTTTCTGCCCGCATGCTCACCGACAAGTCACTCTTGTCCAAGGTGAAGGAAGTCCTCGACCGACACGGTCTTGATCCTGCCCGCCTGACGCTCGAGCTGACCGAGACCGCGGCGATGGCCAGCGGTTCAGGTACCGCCCCCCTGTTTGGCCTTCGGGATCTCGGTGTGAACATCTCGATCGACGACTATGGCACGGGCCTGTCCACGCTCGAATATCTGAAGAAAATCCCTGCCGGCGAGATCAAGATCGACCAGGGTTTCGTGAAGTCCATGCGCGACCATCGTAGCGACCTGGTCATGGTCCAGTCGACGATTGCTCTCGCCCACTCGCTCGGCCGCCGGGTCGTCGCCGAAGGTGTCGAGACCCGCGAACTGCTCGACATGCTCGTCGCAATGAAATGCGAAGTCGCTCAAGGGTTTGTCGTCGGCCGCCCAAGCAGCGTTAACGATTTGACCAAGCGACTACTTGCGGAACGCAAGAGGCGGGTCGCATGACTTGGTAAATTTCTTGCTAACCATTTCGATTAAGGTTAACGTCTCCGTCTACGGCATGAGTCGCCGTGTAACGACAGGGGACGATCATGAAGAAAGTTCAGACGCAGCGCGGTCTCTGGTCCTGGCTTTTCGGCCATGGATGGGGTCACGGCGGCGGCACCGCCTAAGGCGCTTGCCGGCCTTCGGGCTGGCACATGATTTCAGCAATGTGGACGATCTGCGGCTCGGCGTAGATCGTCTCTTTGCATGTCCGTGGTTCAGGCTTGCGGCACGACTTCTCGGCGCAGGGTTTTCAGGACCTGCCCCACCCCAACCCTCAGGAAATACTCAGCCGGTCAGGCGAGCGTTAACGATCTTGCCATTCTTCGTCAGCCGAACCGCCGAGACGATTTCATCATCGTCGGGTAGTGCAAGGCGCCCCGCGTCCTTGTCCCAGAATGCAGCGACGAAGTTCGCAATGTTGCGCGAAAATAGGGCCGACGCGTCGGCGGGAAGAGTCCGGGCCAACTGGACTGCGCCAATTATTTTGACCCCGTGAAGCTGAACAGTCTCGCCCGCAACACATCCCTCTACGTTGCCCCCGGCTTCGGCTGCCAAGTCAACGATGACGCTGCCTGGTTTCATTGTCGCCAATTGAGCGTCACTGATCAGGCGCGGCGCCGGGCGCCCCGGGATTAGCGCTGTCGTAATGACAATGTCCTGCTTGGCGATATGTCCGCTGACCAGTTCGGCCTGGGCTTTTTGGTATTCGGCAGAAGTTTCCCCGGCGTAGCCGCCCTGACCTTCCCCCTCGATGCCCTGAACGCCCTCGACGAAGATCGGCTTGGCGCCCAGTGACTGGATCTGTTCTCGTGTCGCGGAACGAACGTCGGTCGCGCTGACCTGTGCCCCCAGGCGACGCCCAGTGGCAATTGCCTGAAGTCCGGCCACCCCGACACCCATGACGAACAGCTTTGCGGGATGAACCGTGCCCGCGGCCGTCATCATCATCGGGAAGGCGCGACCGAACGCCGCAGCAGCGTCCACCACCGCCTTGTAACCGGATAAATTCGACTGGGACGACAGGATGTCCATCGACTGGGCGCGAGTAATGCGAGGCATCCACTCAAGTGCAAGCGCCTCGATGCCCGCAGAGGCATAGGCTTCGATTACATCGCGTCGCCGCAGGGGATCCAGTGCGCCAACCAGCAGTGCGCCCTCCTTGGCGCCTGCCAGGCTGGCGGGTTCGGGGCCGGTGACGCTGAAGATCAAGTCAGCGCCATCAAGCACCTCAGGGCGTGTTCCCGTCGTAGCTCCCGCCGCTTCGAAATCCGCGTCGCTAATGGTCGCGGCAAGGCCCGCACCGCGTTCGACCGCGACACTTGCGCCGAGCGCGGCGAATTTCTTCACGGTTTCGGGAATAGCCGAAACCCGGGTTTCGCCAGCGGCTTCTGCGAGGACGGCGACCTTCAACCGGTCGGCCTAATTTGCGATGATGTAGATGACCGCGGCAGTTACGATCGCGGTCAGGATGGAGCCCCACTTCAACAGCTTCAGGAAGCCGTCGTAATTACGGTGATGCGCCGGATAATCCATCTCGGTTGCGGTCGGATGAGCCTTGTTGTCGGCCATGTGGCATGTTCCCTGGAAGCTGAGTTTCGGAAGCGTCTTAACAAGCCCCGCGTCCCTGCCCAAGGGCATTTTTTCGGTCGGTCCTTAAGTGCTGCTTTACTCCTTGCCGCTAGATAGACCCACATGCGTGAGGAAACGCTCCGGTCCCTGCTGCTGGTCGATGCCGATGCCCATGAGCGGCGGCAATTGTCGGCCGTTGCCTCGCGAGCCGGCTGGAGTACGGTGGGCGCGGCGGACCTCGAAACGGCAGTTGCCTTGCTCCAAGGACCCCACGGCCGCGAAGTTCGCGCCGCGATCCTGTCGAGTTGGAATGGCGAAGCCGGTCCGGAACTGATTGCGGCCATTCGCCAATCAAGACCCTCTCTACCGATCATTGCCTTGGCCGATGCGGGGTCAATCGCGCTAGCTGTGGACGCGATGCGCGCCGGCGCGTCGGACTATCTCGCCAAGCCGATTGCGCCCGAACGCCTGCTCGACGCGCTCGCGGCCCATGCTGACCGGCGACGTGCCGTTGGCGAACTTGCCCCCCTATCTGAAAAGATCGCGCCTGAACTGCCGCTCGACCAAATGGTCGGTGCCTCTCCCCAATTTCGAACTGCGCTGGCCGTAGCCGCCAAGGCCGCGCGGAACCGTCTGCCGATCCTAATCGTGGGGGAAGCGGGCAGCGGCAAGGAAACAATCGCGCGGGCAATTCATCATGCCAGCCTGCGCAGTCGCGGCCCGCTGGTCCAGCTCGATTGCAAGGCGATCGCTGCCAACATCATCGATAGCGAACTGTTCGGTCATATGCCCGGCGCATTTCCGGGTGCCTTCGCGGAACGGGTCGGCAAGCTCGTGGAGTCCGATACTGGCACCTTGCTGCTGGATGAAATCGGCGCGCTCCCTGCTGAGACACAGGCTAAGCTCGACCGCGTGCTGGCGACTGGAGAAGTACGTCCGGTCGGTTGCAACGGCTCCAATTCGGTCGATGTGCGAATAATCGCCACCTCCAGCCGCGCCTTGCCCGAGGATTTTCATCCTGGGCTTGCCGAGCGTATCGCTTCCGCCACGGTTGCACTTCCGCCGCTGCGCGATCGAAGCGGCGACATCCCCGCCCTCGCCCGCCATTTTCTCGCACGCTTTGCCGACGAACCGGGAATGCGCTCCCTCTCCATCGGCAATGACGCGCTGACCGTCCTGATGCGCTATGGCTGGCCAGGCAATGTTCGCCAGCTCGCTGGCGTGTTATTCCGCGCTGCGCTGCAGGCGGACGGCAACTCGCTGACCGCAGACGACTTTCCACATATCGCCATCCAGTCGCGCTTTTCAGGCCGCCGGGGCGACATTTCACCCGATATCGGCAAGGCTTCGACCGACGCGGCCATGTCCGGCGCACCCGGTGTGACCCTCTATGAACAAGATGGTCACCTTCGCTCGTTGAGCGACATCGAAGCTGACATCATTCGGC
This sequence comes from Sphingomonas xanthus, assembly GCF_007998985.1. Taxonomy (GTDB): domain Bacteria; phylum Pseudomonadota; class Alphaproteobacteria; order Sphingomonadales; family Sphingomonadaceae; genus Sphingomicrobium; species Sphingomicrobium xanthum. The sequence goes on along the minus strand of NZ_CP041659.1, from coordinate 2,154,711 downwards.
TCGCCATCGGCCATTATCGCGGCCGCATGACCGAAGTCGCTCGCCGGCTGGGGATTGGCCGTTCCACCCTCTATCGCAAACTTAGCGAACTTGGGATCGACAGCGCCGCCTAACGCTTCGGGGTCAGAGCCTGATCACGAAGGCCACGCCACACTTTCAGTGACTGCACCGTCTCAAAGACGTCATGTACCCGCAGGATCTGCGCGCCCTGTTCCATCGCCTTCTGCGCCAAGATCAGTGAGCCACCGATACGCTGATCAACCGGCGCCTCGTTGCTGAGTGCCCCAATCGTTCGCTTGCGGCTGGCGCCCAGCACAATCGGGCAGCCCAGTCCGTGAAACAGCGCGAGCCCGTTCATGAGTTCAAGATTGTGTGCGACTGTTTTGCCGAACCCTATCCCAGGGTCGACCAGGATCCGGTCACGGGCGATCCCAGCATCAATGGCGAATGCGATCCGGTCTTCCAGCCATTCGAACACTTCCACCAGAACATCGCCATAGCGCGGCGCATCCTGCATGGTCGTCGGGTCACCCTGATGATGCATCAGCACTACTGGCACGTCCGCGCTCGCGACGGCGGCTGCCGACTGCGGATCCCAGCTTAGCGCCGTGACGTCGTTGACCATCGCCGCGCCCTGCTCGACTGCCGCAGCCATCACCCCGGCCTTCCGTGTGTCGATCGAAACCGCATGCCCCGAGGCCGCGAGCTGCTGGACGACAGGCAGCACGCGCTCCAGTTCATCGCCTTCCCAAACAGTCGTCGCACCTGGCCTCGTCGACTCCCCGCCAACGTCGATGATTGCCGCGCCCTGCGATGCCATGAGCCCCCCGGCCTGCCCAGCTGCGCCGGGCTCAGCATAGGAGCCACCATCGGAAAAACTGTCAGGCGTTGCGTTGAGGATGCCCATAACCTGGGGCTGGTCGAGCCGAATGGTCCGCTGACCAAGCTGCAACGGCTGACGTGCGGCAGTGATCCTCGTCCAGTCTGCTGCCATCGCATCGTCAAACCGGTCTTCGATCCCCTCCACCGGGGCTAGCTCTCGGCGGCCATCGGGATGGATCAGTTCTACCGAAGCGAACCAGTTCAGCCCCCCGGCGAGCCGCGCGACCTTGCCGTCATGGCCGAACGGAGAATCTACGAAGCCCGTAGGACGAATAAGCGTGCGCATTGGTGCGCTATAGCGACGCGAGATGCTGCTGACGAAGCGTGTCGACAGGCTGCAACCTGCCTCCAATCTCTACGTGCCAGAAGGTCCAGCCATTGCAGCTCGGGGCGCCTTGAAGGGCGGCACCGACCTTGTGGATCGATCCAGCCGTCCCCTCGGCCTCGATCGAACCGTCGGCGCGAACGCTGGCCGACCATCGACGCTTCGCATCCGTCAGGACTGTGCCTGGCGGAACAAGTCCGCTTTCGACCAGCAGGCCAAAAGCCACGCGCGGCGCCGACCTTTTGTCGATCATCGTCGTCATCGAGCTTTCATCGAGCGGCAGCGCCTCTGCGATCCGGCGCGCCGCGACCTTGATATATGCAGGTTCACGCTCAATCCCGATCCAGCGACGGCCAAGCCGACGGGCAACCGCGCCCGTCGTTCCGGTTCCGAAGAAGGGATCGAGCACGACATCGCCCGGCTTGGTGCAGGCAAGAAGGATCCGGTAAAGCAGCGCTTCGGGCTTTTGAGTTGGGTGCGCCTTGTCGCCCTTGTCATCCTTGCAGCGCTCAGAGCCGGAGCAGATCGGCAGCACCCAGTCGGAGCGCATTTGAAGGTCGTCATTGAGCGCCTTCATTGCCTGGTAATTGAAGGTGTAGCGGGCCTTTTCGTCCTTGGCGCACCACAGCAAGGTTTCATGCGCATTGGTAAAACGGGTACCGCGGAAGTTGGGCATCGGATTGGCCTTGCGCCACACGATATCGTTCAAGATCCAGAAATCAGCATCCTGCAGCAATGCCCCGCACCGATAGATGTTGTGATAGCTGCCGATCACCCAGATCGTGCCATTGTCCTTCAGGATGCGCCGCGCCTCGGCCAGCCACTCGCGGGTGAAATCGTCATAGGCGGCGAGGCTGTCGAACTTGTCCCAATCGTCATCGCAGGCGTCGACCTTGCTGCCCTCGGGTCGCATCAGGTCACCGCCAAGCTGAAGGTTGTACGGCGGATCGGCAAAGATCATGTCCACGCTCTTGGCGGGAAGCTTCGCCATCTGCGCGATGCAGTCACCGACGAGAATTTCATCAAGGGGCAAATCGCGGCCGACGGCGCGAGGACTGGTGCGCGGGCGCGAACGCCCCGGGCTCTCCGATACGGGCACGATGATAGTCATTGAAACACTTCCCCTTCGCTCCACCCAGCGATGATTCAGGCCGGAGTCGCGGTCAAGGCAGGCGGAGGAAAGCAGGGCGCCAGCTAGTGGAGAACAAAAGGAATCCGTGGGCGCGCAGCCACAAGATGTTGAGTCCCGATGGAATTGCAGGACTCAATCCCTAGTGGTGTAACTCGAAAGACTCGGCGCCGAAATTATTCCAGCGGCAGGCTGATCTGAGCCCGTTCCCTCACCCGGCCGAAGCTCTTGCGATGAAGCGGCGTCAAGCCAAGCTCGTCGAGCGCGCGGATATGTGCCGGTGTCGGATAGCCGCGATTGGTTTCCCATCCGTAGCCCGGATAGTCGCGCGCATAGTCAGCCATGATCCGGTCGCGCGTTACCTTTGCGACGATCGACGCAGCAGCGATCGAGCGGCACTTGGCGTCACCCGAGATGATCGCCTTGGAAGGGCGCTGCCAACGCGGCGTGGCATTGCCATCCACCAGCACCCACGCTGGTTCGAAGCCCAGCGCCTCGACCGCGCGGCTCATCGCCAGCATTCGTGCCCAGTAGATGTTGATCTGGTCGATTTCCTCGACGCTCGCCATGCCCACCCCGATCCGGGCGACCTTCTGCAACCGCCCGAAGATGGCTTCGCGGGTTGGAAGGTCGAGCTTTTTGGAATCGTCGATCCCGCGTGGGAATTTCTCCCGATCGAGCACCACCGCCGCGGCCACCACGGGACCCGCGAGCGGCGCGCAGCCGGCCTCATCGACCCCGGCGAGAGGTTGCGGAAACGGAAGTTCAAGCTTGAAACAGGGTCGCTTCATTGCCTCTCGATGCTAGCCAGCCTTGCCGGTCGCTGCCACCATCCGTTTGAAATTTTTGTGGATTATTCCGCCATGCGCCACGGAGGAAAGCGTCGGTTCTCGCCTGCACGATAGAGAAATACCGTGTTTCCCGATGGATCGCGCAGCCGCGCTTCGCGCCACATCCAGGGTTGGTTGCGTGGACCATGTTCGAACGGAATGCCCGAACGCGCCAGCTGCTCGACCCGCTGGTCGAGATCGTCGCATTCAAAATAGACCGCCACCGTCTCCCCGATTTCCGCCTCGGGATCGCATTGCACCGAGAAAGTCGCAGCGCCCGCCTCGAACCGCGCGTAGTGATTTTCCGGGCTATCGACGATCTGCTTGAGACCAAGCCGCCGATAGAAATCAACCATCTTGGCATAATCCTTGCCGGTCACTGTGACCTGGTTGAGCCGAAGCCCAAGGCCAGTATCAAGCTTGACCGCGTAGTGGCCAAGCGGGCCGTGGCCTTGTCCCAATCCGGGCGCCTCGTGCAGCGCCATGCGGACAAACAAGCGCGCCCGCTCGACCGCCTGGGACAGGGGAAGTCCCGCTCCAAGATAGAAGGCAATTCCGCTGGCCAGCGTACAACCTGTGCCATGGGTCGAACTGGTGTGAATCCGCTGACCCTGCCAGCTGGTCATATTATCTTCTTCGATCAACGCATCGGCAAGGGCATCGCCTTCCTCATGCCCGCCCTTGATCAGCACCGCGCAACCATGGCGCGACACCAGGTCGAGCGCGGCCGCCACTTCATCGTCCTGCCCCGTCAGCCTGCGCAGTTCAGGGAGGTTCGGAGTCGCGACCGCGGACACTTCCATCAGCTTGCCGAAAGCAGCGATCGTAGGGTCGTCGGCGAGCGTCGCACCGCTTGTCGCCACCATCACCGGGTCGAAGACGATTGGCACACCGTCCAGTTTCTCGAGGCGCGCGGCGATGTGCAGCGCGGTGAAAGGCGATCCGATCATGCCGATCTTGACCGCATCGACGCCGATGTCCTCAACCACGGCATCGATCTGCGCCAGCACGGTCTCGGTGGGGATCGCATGGACGGCCGTGACGCCCTTGGTATTCTGCGCGGTCACCGCAGTTACCGCGGTCATGGCATGGCCGCCGAGCATCGTAACAGTCTTGATGTCCGCCTGGATGCCCGCCCCGCCTCCGGAATCGGATCCGGCGATAATCAGGATGCGGGGAGTTTTGGCGGTCATGGCAATGGCCTTAGCGCCAATGTCTTAAGCAGCCGCAACCGCATCGCAGATGCGATCGACCAGCCGCTCGACCATCGCCGGGTCGTCGCCTTCGGCCATAACCCGAATCAGCGGCTCGGTGCCCGATTTCCGGATCACCAGCCGGCCACGGTCGCCAAGTTCGGATTCCGCTCCTGCGATCGCCTTCTTGACGCTGTCAGTCTCTAGCGGAGTGCCTCCACCGAAGCGCACATTCTTGAGTAGCTGCGGTACCGGCTCGAACATGTGCAGGACTTCGCTGGCGGGCTTGCCCTGCTCGACCAGCGCCGACAACACTTGGAGGCCCGCGACCAGGCCATCGCCAGTCGTCGCATGGTCAGACAAAATAATGTGACCTGACTGTTCGCCCCCGACATTGCAGCCCCGCTCGCGCATACCTTCCAGCACATAGCGGTCGCCAACCGCCGTCCGGTGCAAGGCAAGTCCGTGGTCCCCAAGCTTTCGTTCGAGCCCCAGGTTGGACATCACCGTCGCGACAATCCCGTCCCCGCGCAACGTTCCGCGCGACTGCTGGCACAAGGCGATCAGCGCCATCAGCTGATCGCCATCGACCAGTTCGCCCTTCTCGTCGATGACGATCAACCGGTCGGCATCGCCGTCCAGCGCCAGGCCTAGGTCGGCGCCTGAGGCGACTACCGTTTCCCGCAGCAACTGCGGCGCGGTAGATCCGCACCCGTCATTGATGTTCGTGCCGTTGGGTTTGGTGCCGAGTGGGATAATATCGGCGCCCAGCTCCCACAGCGCATCAGGGGCAACCTGATAGGCCGCGCCATTCGCGCAATCGATCACGACCTTCAGCCCGTCGAGCCGCAATTGATCGGGGAAAGTCTTCTTGGCGAAATGGATATATCGGCCGCGGGCATCGTCGATGCGCTTGGCTCTTCCGACCTTTGGCGCGTCGATCAGCTCCGCTGGCTCACCCATCAGTACTTCGATCGCGAGTTCCGTGCTGTCGCTGAGCTTGTAGCCGTCCGGTCCGAACAGCTTGATCCCATTGTCGGCGAAGGGATTGTGACTGGCAGAAATCATCACGCCTAAATCGGCGCGCAATTCCTTCGTGAGCATCGCAACCGCTGGGGTGGGCATAGGACCAAGCAGGATCACGTCCATGCCGACCGAGGTGAAACCGGCGACCATCGCCGATTCCATCATGTAGCCCGACAAGCGGGTGTCCTTGCCGATCACCACCCGGTGCCGGTGATCGCCACGCAGGAAAAAGGTGCCGGCGGCCTGGCCGACCCGCATTGCCGTATCGGCGGTCATCGGAGCGACATTGGTGCGCCCGCGAATCCCGTCAGTTCCAAAAAATTTGCGTCCCATCAGCGGCGCATTAGCTTGAAAGGCCTAACCGACAAAGGCCCAGATTCCGGCTTCCCGATAGCCTAGCGCGCCATGCGCCCAGGTCGCTCCCAGCCACAGCAGCGTACCGGTCACCAGTGCGAAGCCGTCGGCGGACCTAAACCCGCGACCATAAGGGATGAAGGAGGTCTTCTCCTGCCATGCGACCCAGGTCCCGCCGAGCAGCTTTCGCTTCTTCACGTCCTGCATCACCGACCCGGCGAGCGCGAGAAATGCGATTGCGACACTCAGGATCACACTAGCTGGAGTGGGGTTCACGATGATGTGGGTCACGGCCCATAGAGCAAACCCCCACATCATCGGGTGGCGGGTGATGGCGAAAACACCGCGCGGTACACCGATGCTTGCAACCCGCTTGCCCGGTTGGGGGAAAGCCGGATTTCGCCGCAATGACCCCATAAACAGTACCGATCCCAACCACATCAGCACGGTGCCCGCAGCAAAACCTGCGCGCCCAGCGTCCCACAAGAGTTGCGGCGCCTCAGCCGAAGCCAGCGGATAGGCCCACATCGCCCAGGCGAATGTGATCAGCGCAACCAGGGAATAGATGCCGGCAAAGGCCTTCTCCCCGACCCACGCGACGAGCGGTGCGCGAAGCGGATGCGAGAGCAGGAAGTGGGTCCCGATAAAGGCCGCGAGTGCCAGAATCAGCACCCCGTGCCAGCTCATTTGCGATAGGCCTCGGGCAGCGTCTGGCGATCCAGCGACCGATAGCGGTCACGCAGCTTGGTCTGGTGATTGTCGAGCGGCTGTCGAACTCCGTCGATCCACACTGCCTCTGCCGCGGACGCAAGATCGAGCGGATCGCCCGACCAGATGACGACGTCACCACGGCGCCCGGCTGCCAGGCTGCCGATCTCCCGCCCCAGCCCGACCGCTTCTGCCGGCCGTGAGGAAATCATTGCAAAAGCCTCGCTCCAGCTGACCCCCGATGCGCCCGGGACCTTGGTGAGCGCCACCAGGTTTCCGGCATATTGCCGCTGGTTGCGGACGTAGCGCGTGTCATTATCGTCGATCATTCCGATCGCGACCTTGACCCCGGCATTGCGCATTCGCCCGACGTTGGACTGGGTCGCACCGAGCATTTCGAAGCTCGCGGGCAAGTCATTGAGCGCCGATGCGATCACCCACACGCCCGACTGCGCGATCCGATCCGCCACGAGCCACCCTTCGGTCACGCCGACCAGCGCCAGCTTGAGATTGGGAAATTCGCGCTTGAGATCGAGAACGTTCAAAATGTCCCGTGCCCGTTCGACATGGACCAGCAGAAGCTGGTTTCCGCGCAACACGGGGACAAGAGCAGCCGCATCGAACCGGTTGAGAAGCACGTCATCGCCGCGCCGCACGTCGGTGGTATAAAGCCGCGATTCATTGGGATTTTGCACGACCGGCCTGGTCCGTGCGTCGGGCGTGTCGCCACCGACAGTGAGCGGACCGACATTGCGCCCCAGCTGTGCAGCTTCGCGAAGAGCGTTGCGGAACAAGGCGAAGGTCGAGGCTCTGGATCCACCGGCCCGCTCCGCGCCCCCCTCGCCCATTTCGACGAACTGAAAGACGCGCGATTTGACGACCGCTTCCATATCGGCGCCGGTATCGATTACCGCGCCCTGCCCTGCGAAAATGCTCCGCCCGGCAACCGGCGCGACGACCGCCCTTGTGACCCCGTCGGCCCGACTGACCGCGATGGTCGAGGCCATCGGGTTGATCGCCGGAGCGACATCGAGCGCCGCGCCGAACGGGCTGTTGCGCGTTTCGGTATCATCCGATCCTTCGGCGCCCAAATCGACTTCGGCCAGGCCAAGCCGCGAAAAACCGGCGACAATACCGGGCGTCACCCACTTGCCCGAGGCGTCGATAACTTCGGCACCCCCCGGGACAGCAACATTGGCGCCAGCGGCAAGAACACGGCCGTCGCGTACAACCACCGTTCCGCCCTGGATCGGCTCCGAACCGTCACCCAGCGCCACGGTTCCATTGACGATTGCCACGGTCTGAGCCGTGAGCGGCGCCGCGCTTGCCAGCAGCGCCGCAGCAATGAGCGCAAGGCGCGTCATTTCACATCTCCCTCGCCCGGCTGGCCAAGCTCGAAATCGCTGACCGGTCGAAGCCGCGGATTGGCAGCATCGTAGAGCAAGGTGCCGTCGATCCATACCCGCTCAGGCCGGGTATAGGCGCTGAAGGGATTTCCGTTCCACAGCACGACATCGGCCATCTTGCCGGGCTTCAAACTGCCCGTCTGGTCGAAAATTCCGAGCGAACGCGCCGGGTTGGCACTGAGCCAGGTCCAGGCCACTTCCTCGCTGATATTGATGCCGGCGCGACGCCCCGCAGCCATGGCCTTTGCAGCTTCCTGGTTCAGCCGCTGGATGCCGTTGGGATCGTCAGAGTGCACGATCGCGCAGGCCCCGGCATTGTGGACGAACGCGATGTTCTCGTTGATCGCGTCGTAGCTTTCCATCTTGAATCCGTACCAGTCGGCCCAAAGCGCGCCGCAGATCCCGTTCTCCCGCATCAGGTCGGCGACCTTGTAGGCTTCGACGCCGTGCTGGAAGCTGGCGATCTTGTAGCCAAACTCCTTGGCGACATCGATCATGATCGCCATTTCGTCGGCACGGTAGCAATGGTTGTGGATCAGGATCTTGCCGTCCAGCACACCGCGCAGCGTGTCCATCGCCAGATCGCGGGCGGGAATTTCGCCCCCGGCGGTTTCATATTTGCGCCACTTGCGGCGATATTCTTGCGCCTTGGCCCAGGTCTGGCGGACGTAAGCGATATTGCCCATCCGCGTCGCGGGCATCTGCCCCTTGCCGCCGTAAACCCGTTTCGGATTTTCGCCGCAGGCCATTTTCAGCCCATAGGGAGCGCCCGGAAACTTCATTCCCTGCATCGTGCGCGCAGGGACATTTTTCAGTGTCACCGATCGCCCACCGAACAGGTTGGCCGAGCCGGGAAGGATCTGCAGCGACGTCACCCCGCCATTAGCAAGGGCGCGCGAGAATCCGGGATCCTGCGGCCAGACGCTATGCTCGGCCCACACTTCGGGCCGGGCCGGGCTGGTCGCTTCGTTGCCATCGCTGTGAGATGCCGTGCCTGGCGACGGATAATCGCCCAAATGGCTATGAACGTCGATAATCCCCGGCGTCACGTAACGCCCGGCGGCATCGATTTCATAGGCACCGGCAGGTGCCGCAATGTCTGCGCCGCCTACTGCCTGCACCTTGCCGTCGGCCAAGACCACGGTCCCGGCCTCGATCCGCCCGCCTTCGCCATCGAGGATGGTGGCGTTGCGGATCACCGTCACTGCCCCCGGATAAGCCCGGTAGGTCGACGGATAGGGGTTCTCATTGATCCGGATCGCGCCCGGTTTCGGCTTGGCCTGCGGGATGCAGGCGGCGAGGGCCGCGGCGGCAATTACTGCCCCCGCGACCCTCTTGCTGGCCAGGCCGTGCATCAGGCCTTGGTCTCCCCGGTAAGGTTGGTGCCCGCGGCCTGCGGTTCACCAAGCTCACTCATGCCTGCCAACTCCTCGTCGTCCCGGAGGGTGTCGAGGTGCATCAGGCGGCGGATGAGCGGCGAGACGACGATGACGCCGACACCGACCGCGACCGAGACCCAGCCGATCTTGTCATAGACCGACAGCACGACCTCCTTGGCCGCACCTTCACCCGACGCTTCTTCCGAACCCGTCGCAGCGGCGATCAGGCCGGCGACAAAGTTGCCGGTCGCCGAGGCGAAGAACCAGGTGCCCATGATGAGCGACGCCATATGCTTCGGCGCAAGCCGGTTCATCGCGCTCAGGCCCACCGGCGACAGGCAGAGTTCGCCGGTCGTGTGCAGCAGGTAGATGAGGAAGATGAACAGAACCGGCGTGGCATTTTCCATCCCGACTGCGCCCGCGCCCCAAACCAGGACGAGGAAGCCCAGGCCGAGCTGGATCAGGCCAAGACCGAACTTGGCCGGAGCCGAAGGCTCAAGCCCACGGCGCCCAAGCCACGTCCAGAGCCCCGCGAACAGCGGTGCCAGCAGGATGATGTAGATCGGGTTGATCGACTGGAACAGCGAAGCCTCGACGCCCTGGCGATCGACATAGCGATCGGTGAACAGGTTCAGCGACGAACCGGCCTGCTCGAACAGCGCCCAGAACAGGATCGACCCGATGATAAGGAAGATCGCGGCGAAAATTCGGTCCCGGTCGTTCCCGCCGATCTTGATCGCCTGCCAGATGACATAGCTCACGAGGATCGCGCCGAACACGCCGAGGATGCTTCCGACAATCGCCTGGTTCTGGACCAGCCACCAGGTAACCGCGACGGCTACCAGGCCGACGAGGTACAGGAACCACTCGAACTTGATGCCCATGTAGGGACGGGTCAGCGCTTCGGGGTTGCTGCTTTCGCCCTTGCCTTCAAGCAGCGGCTTGAAGATCACGAAAACGACGAGGCCGAGCAACATGCCGATACCGGCAGCGCCGAAGCCGTAGGCCCAGCCATAGGTCTGGCCGAGGTAGCCAGCGATGATCGTGCCGACCGCCGCACCGACGTTAATGCCCATGTAGAAGATCGTGTAGGCACCATCGCGACGGACGTCAGTCCGCGGATAGAGCTGGCCGACGATCACCGAAATGTTCGCCTTGAGGAAGCCCGAGCCGACGATGATGAACGCCAGCGCAGCCCAGAAGACGTTGATCATCGGGTTGGCCTGGCCAGCCGTCGGATCGCCTTCGAAGGCCATCAGGAAGTGACCGCAGGTCAGGAGCACAGCGCCGAAGAGAACCGCCTTGCGTTGCCCGAGATACTTGTCGGCGAGATAACCGCCGAGCACCGGCGCGATATAGACCAGCGCAGTGTAGGCACCGTAAATGACGGACGCCTTCTCGTCGTTGAACAGCCAATGCTGGGTCAGGTAGAAAATCAGCAGCGCGCGCATGCCGTAGTAGGAGAATCGCTCCCACATTTCGGCGAAGAACAGGACGTAAAGTCCCTTGGGATGGCCGGCGAATTCCTTCTTCGCCGACGCTACGATTGTCCCGCCGCCAATTAGCAGCAGGATCAGAAATGACGCCGCCACCGCGACGATAATTTCCTGTGGACCCACAAATTCCTCCCAGTGCTTCAGGACCTTCCGGTCCTTTCTCGTTGTCGCGGCACCCTAGCGGCGAAATTGCACTTGTGAAGTCGATTGTTGCCAAGAGGTTGCATGGCTATGCGAACGGACATGACCCTCAACGACCATAGCTCGGCGCTCGCCTTGCTCACGACGCGCCGCTCGGGCCGTCCACGCGAAATGGTGGCACCAGGCCCTTCGGCCGACGAACTTCGTCAGATTTTGGCCATCGCCGCCCGTACGCCTGACCATGGCAAGCTGGCACCTTGGCGCTTCGTCATCATAGGCAATGAGCAGCGCGGCGCCCTCGCCGATCTCCTGTCACGCGCTCTTGACCAACATGATCCCGAAGCCGGCGAAGCGCATCACCTTAAGGCCCGCGACTTTGCACACCAGGCTCCGGCACTGGTGATCCTCATCTCGGCCCCCGTTCACAACCACAAAATCCCGGTCTGGGAACAACAGCTATCGTGCGGCGCGGCAGCGATGAACCTTCTCCATGCGACCCACGCCCTAGGTTATGTCGGCGGCTGGCTCACCGGCTGGCAGGCCTGCTCCAAACTGGTCGAGGCGGAGTTTTGCGAAGAGGGCGAATGCATTGCCGGCTTCCTGTTCCTCGGCAGTCCCGGCCGCGAGTTGGAGGAACGGCCAAGGCCCAATCTCGACGAGTTGGTGCGCGTGTGGGACCCGCCAGCCTAGACCAGATTGAACTTTTCCTGCGTTGCTGTATTGTTACAGCATGACGCCAAGAACTGCCTCCGAAAAGCCCGTCTATGTCCGACTTCGCGAGGTGATTGCCGATGCAATCCTTGCCGGCGAATATGGCGATGGCGACCCGCTTCCATCGGTACGCGTGCTCGCCGCAGAACAGGGTGCCAACCCCCTAACTGTCGCCAAGGCCTACCAGGGCTTCCAGGACGAAGGGCTGGTGGTGGTAAAGCGCGGCGTCGGAATGTTCGTCGCTCCCGGCGCGCAAGCGCGCCTGCGCAGCAGCGAGCGAAATAATTTTCTCAAACGCGAATGGCCGGAGATTCGCAATCGGATGGCCCGGTTGGGCATCGATCCCGCCGACCTGATCGCCCGCGCCTAGGCGAGTTCCTCGGCTGGCACGGCATAAAGCAGCGCCGCCCCCTCTTCCGCCGCTGCCCCGAGACCAAGAGCCTCTGGCACCACCGTCGCAAGAAAATAATCGGCGGAAGCGCGGGTCCGCCCATCGGTACCCTCGACCCGGCCAAGCCGCTCGACCAGCCAACCCGCTACCATCACCGACGTCATCGTCAGGAACGGATAGCTGCCGGCAAGCCGGTCGTCGGGCGCGGCCTCGCGCAAGGAAGCGGCAGCGACCTCGACCGCATCGGCCAACGCTACCAGCCGCGGATCATCAGTATCGGCGCGAACGTCGGCGACCAGACCGTCAAACGCCAGCCCGCCGTCCAGCCCGAGCTTGCGGCCGACGAGATCGGCCGCCTGGATGCCGTTGGTCCCCTCGTAAATCGGCGCAATGCGGGCATCCCGCAAATGCTGTGCAGCGCCCGTTTCCTCGATATAGCCCATGCCGCCATGCACCTGGATGCCCAGGCTGGCGACTTCGCAGCCGATGTCGGTGCACCAGGCCTTGACGAGCGGGGTCAGTACTTCCGCCCGCGCCGCCGCCTCGGCATTGCCCCGCACACCGTGGTCGACCTGCCCGAAAGCATAATATGCCAGCGCCCGCGCCGCGGTGGTGAGCGCGCGCATCCGGATCAACATGCGTCGGACGTCGGGATGTTCGGCAATGGGCACCGGCAACCGGTTGCGCTGGCCCTGCTTGCGTTCGACGGCATATGCGACAGCCCGCTGGGTTGCGGCCTCGGCGATGCCAACGCCCTGCAGCCCGACGTTGAGGCGGGCATTATTCATCATCGTGAACATCGCGGCCATTCCGCCCATTTCCGGCCCAACCAGCCAGCCGATGGCCCCGTCCTCATCGCCGTAACTCATCACGCAGGTCGGCGAGGCATGAATGCCCAGCTTATGCTCGATCGATACGCAGCGAAGATCGTTGCGGCTTCCGTCAGGAAGGATCTTGGGGACGAGGAAGAGTGAAATGCCGCGCGTGCCCTCGGGCGCATCAGGCGTGCGGGCCAGCACCAGGTGGAGGATCTGCTCGCTAAGATCATGTTCGCCATAGGTGATGAAGATCTTCGTCCCGCGAATGCGCCAGCTTCCGTCGCCGACCGGCTCAGCTCGGCTTTTCAGCGCGCCGACGTCACTGCCTGCCTGAGGCTCGGTCAGATTCATCGTTGCTGGCCATTCACCGCTGATGATTTTAGGCAGATAATCGCGCTTCAGCTCATCCGAGCCATGCCGCTCCAGCGCCTCGATGGCGCCCATCGACAACATCGGGCAAAGTGCAAAGCCGACATTGGCGGCATTCAGATTGTCCATGAGCGCCGCTGACAACATGAAGGGCAATCCCTGCCCGCCATGGCGCTCGGGCGCCGCCAGCGTCATCCAGCCGCCATCGACAAAGGCTTTCCACGCTTCCTTGAAACCCTTCGGAGTGTGGACCGTCCCATTATCCCAGCGTGCGCCCTCAAGGTCCCCGGAACGGGCAAGCGGCGCGAATTCGCCTTCGGCAAGTGCGGCGGCACCTTCCAACACGGCTTCAACCATGTCCTCGTCGGGGCCATCGGGAAGCTCGGCAATTCCTGCCACGGCGTGGAGGATCAGGCGCTGATCACGAATGGGAACGGTGAAAGTCATGCGCATCGGGTCCCTTGATGAGGCGGCCAAGGAACTATAGCGGCAGCGCCATGCCGCATGCCACCCGCATAATGCCCGCTGGCCCCGACGCCATTGCCGAAGCAAGGCGCCTCCTGGAGCAGGGCCAGCCGGTCGCGGTGCCGACGGAAACGGTCTATGGACTCGCCGCCGACGCCACCAATGGTGAAGCGGTCGCGGGCATCTATGCAGCCAAGGGACGGCCCAGCTTTAACCCGCTGATCGTCCACGTTCCCGACATCGCCGCGGCTGAGCTGATCGGTATTTTCAATGACGAGGCGCGCGCATTGGCCCAAAAGCATTGGCCGGGCCCATTGACGCTGGTCGTCCCGCTTCGCACCGATGCCTCAATCGCCTCGCTGGTCACCGCCGGACTCAACAGCATCGCCATCCGCGTCCCCGCCCATCCGGTCATGCGCGCACTGCTCGACGCTTTTGGCCGACCGCTTGCCGCTCCTTCCGCCAATGCCAGCGGCCGGATCAGCCCGACCCGCGCTGCCCATGTGCTAGCCAGCCTCGACGGCCGCATCCCACTGGTTATCGATGGCGGATCGACCGAGCGTGGGATTGAATCGACCATCATTGCAGCGACTGGCGGTGCCCTGCGGCTGTTACGCCGCGGCCCGCTGGATATCGACGCCTTAGAAATTTCCACCGATCAGATCGAAGCGCCGGGCCAGCTTGCCAGCCATTATGCCCCAGCCAAGCCGCTGAGGCTCGACGCGCAGGAAGGCGCCGAAGACGAATTTCTGATCGGCTTCGGCCCCATTGCCGGCGACCTTACGCTGAGCGAGACAGGCGACCCAATTGAGGCCGCGGCACGGCTATTCGACTCGCTGCATCAGGCCGATGAAGCGCCCCAGCCCAACATCGCTGTCGCGCCGATACCCGGTGGCGGCATCGCCGCCGCCATTCGAGACCGGCTGCAGCGCGCCGCCGCGCCGCGTCAGTAGTCGGCGGCATCCGGCGGCAGTCGCAGGCGAGCTGTTACGCTTGGGTTCCCGCCGTCTTCACCCGCGCCTGGAAGCTCTTTCGTAGCTTTGCGAGCTTGGGCGGGATGACCGCTAGGCAATAGGGATTGGACTGCCCCTCGCCTGCCCAATAATCCTGGTGATAATCCTCGGCGGGATACCATTCGGCCTTGGGCTCAATGGTCGTCACCACCTTGCCGTCATACTGATCATTGGCCCGCGCGATAGCGGCTTCGGCGGCCGCCTGTTGCTCCGCGTCCTGCGGGAAAATGGCCGAACGATACTGGGTGCCGACGTCATTGCCCTGCCGGTTGAGCTGCGTCGGGTCGTGGATCGCGAAGAAGATATCCAGCAGGTCGCCGTAGCTCAGCTCGTCCGCATCAAAAGTGATGCGAATCGCCTCGGCATGGCCGGTATTGCCCTCGCAAACCTGCTTGTAGGTAGGATTGGCAATTTGCCCGCCAGTGTAGCCGCTTTCGACCGACTTCACCCCGACGACATCTAGAAACACCGCTTCGGTGCACCAGAAACATCCGCCTGCCAGAACTGCGACCTGGTCCGCCATTCCTATCTCCTCTTATCTGCGAGGTAGATAGGATCGGCGAGCGCGTCGTGAAAGACCGCTACTTGCGAATGCCAGCCTTCAGCGTCGCCAGTTCAAGCCGCTTACCGACCCATTCGGCCAGCTCCTCGAACTTCAATGGCTGGTCGAAGACGATGCCTGCACGCCGGTCGGAAAACCAGCGAACCTCACCACGAATGGGACGGAGGCTTTCGACCACCACGACTACTTTCTTGCCGAGGCAATATTCGTCGATCGGCTCGACCTTCAACCCGCCGAGCGAGATGTCATGGACATCCACCGTGTAATAGCTGTTCTCGAGCTTGACGTTAGCCTTGCAATTGACCTCCAGCCGCGGCGGGCGCGGGCGAAACCCATGGCGCGGCTTACGGCCGGCAAGCAGTTCGCCAAGGTCGATGTTCTGATCGAACTTGAACCCTGCAGTACCCTCACGAACCCAGACAACCGTCGACAGAATATTTTGCGAGGACAACTCGATATGCACTTTTGCGCCGACTTCGATCTTGTGGCCCAGCTCGGCCATTAATCCCCCGGCAGAAACATTACGGACGCGAATCAGTTGCTCACGGTCGTTTTCGTCGCGGAGTTTCGCTACGCGCAGCATCGAGACCAACCGGTCATCCGTACGCCGCTCAGACGGCCGCGGGACGGCAGTAGTGAGCGAAAATGTCGTGGATTCGAAGGCGTTATGGTCCTCGCCCATCGGACGTTGGTGTTGTCTGCGCCGGATTAGCGAACTGAACATGAAGGGCCCTCCCCTCCCAAAACGAGGAAAATCGCGTCAAAGCGGGACAATAGGTGTAATGGAGTTAAAATCAGGTTTCGCGCGTTTGACGACTGCTCGGAAAGCTGATGGAAGGCCTTTGCCCCCGGGGGGAGCATTGGGGAGAGCGGCTCAAGAATGACACTGCCGAGATTATTGTTGATCGATGACGAGCCCGCTCTGGCCGCGTTCGTGGCCAAGGCCGCCGACATGTGCGGCTATGAACCTGTCACTGCCGCCGATGACCGAGAATTTCGCGATAAGTTCAAGGACCAGGCACCGCAGATGGTCGCGCTCGACCTCGGAATGCCCGGCATGGACGGTGTTGAACTGCTCCGTTTCCTCGCCGAAGAAGAATTTCACGAGCCCGTGCTGATTATTTCCGGCTTCGACCGGAGGGTTCTCGACAGCGCATTTCGACTAGGAAGCGCTCTCGGCCTGCAGATGGTTGGCCCGCTCGAAAAACCAACCCGGCTGGATTCGCTGGAAGCGATCCTGAACAAGCTGAGGCCATCGCTCGTGCCATGATTGCCCAGGCCGATCTTGGGCTTCTCGACGGGTTCGAGCGGGCGCTGATCAACGGTCGGCTGCGCATGGCCTATCAGCCGAAGATATCGCTACGGGATGGCCAGCTTAAGCGGGTTGAGGCGCTGGTCCGCTGGGACGACCCTGAAATGGGGGCCATTTCCCCTGCCCGTTTCGTGCCCCTGGCGGAAAAGCATGGCCTCATCGATCAGCTCACCCAGTGGGGCCTGCGCACGACGCTCCGCCAGTGGCTCGCATGGCGCGAACTGGGCCTCGATACCTGCCTCGCGTTCAACATCTCCGCGCTCAGCCTGGACCAGCTCGATTTTCCTGACCTCGTCGAGCGCATGTGCCGGGCGCTCGAGGTGCCGCCGGACCGCCTCGTGCTCGAACTCACCGAAGGCGCCACCCAGCCGCTCATAAAGCTGATGGATACGCTGACCCGGATCCGCATCAAGGGCATCGGGCTTGCCATCGACGATTTCGGGGTCGGATATTCCACCTTGATGCAGCTTCGCCAGCTTCCCTTCACCGAGCTCAAGATCGACCGCTTCTTCATCGAGGACGCACCGCACAGCGACGACAGTGCGCTGATCATCAAATGTATCATCGATCTCGCCCATGGCCTCGGCCTCACGGTCACCGCTGAAGGCGTCGAGACCGGCGAACAGCTGCTCCTGCTCCGAAGCCTCGGCTGCGACGTGGCGCAGGGCTTTTTCCTGGCAAAGGCGCTCACGCCCGATGCGCTTCCCGGCTGGATCGAGGAATGGCAGGGCCGTTGGGAAAAGCTGATCGAAGAGGAAGAGCCCGAGCTGTTGGTCAGGGCGCGGGGTCGAATGTGATTCCCTGGGCCAGCGGCAATTCGTCGCTGTAATTGATCGTGTTGGTGGCCCGGCGCATATAGGCTCGCCAGCTGTCCGAGCCGCTCTCGCGTCCGCCGCCGGTCTCCTTTTCGCCACCGAAGGCTCCGCCAATTTCCGCTCCCGACGGCCCAATGTTGACGTTGGCGATGCCGCAATCCGATCCTGCGGCCGAGAGGAAGCGCTCAGCCTCCTTAAGGTCGTTGGTGAAGATCGACGAGCTAAGCCCCTGCACTACCGCGTTGTTCAAGGCGATCGCTTCGTCGAAATCTCGATAGCGCACGACATAAAGGACTGGCGCGAACGTTTCTTGGAGCATCTTGCCTTGCTGCGCGTCGACCTCGACGATCGCCGGGCGGACATAAAAACCCCCGTCGACCGCCGCCACCCGCTCCACCTCGGGACAGGCCCGGCGCATCGCCTCGAATGCCCCCTCGTCGATCAGCGGTCCGACCAGGGTTTGCGGCTCGCGCGGATCGCCGATGCGGATTTTGCCGAACAGGGTCCTGAGCCGAACGACGAGCGTATCCGCGACCGATTCATGGACGATCAGCCGGCGGAGCGTGGTGCAGCGCTGGCCCGCGGTCCCGGCAGCCGAGAACAGGATTGCGCGCTCGGCCAGCCCCAGGTCTGCGCTGGGCGCAACGATCATCGCATTGTTGCCGCCCAATTCGAGCAGCGACCGTCCGAACCGCGCCGCAACGCGCGGACCGACCGAGCGGCCCATTGCCGTCGACCCCGTCGCCGACACCAGCGCTACGCGCGGGTGGTCAACCAGAGCCTCCCCCACCTCGCGGCCGCCCTGCAGGCAGGCAAGCAGTCCATCGGGCGCATCGCCGAACCGGTGGAGGGCGCGACCGACGATCGCCATCACCGCAGCCGCGGTCAGCGGTGTCTTCTCGCTCGGCTTCCAGATGACTGGATCGCCGCAGACCAAGGCTAGCGCGGCATTCCATGCCCAGACCGCGACCGGGAAATTGAAAGCGCTTATGACCCCGACCACGCCAAGCGGATGCCATTGCTCCATCATCCGGTGGCTCGGCCGCTCGCTGGCGATGGTCAGCCCGTACAGCTGGCGCGAAAGCCCGACCGCATAGTCGCAGATGTCGATCATTTCCTGGACTTCGCCGAGCCCCTCCTGGACGATCTTTCCTGCTTCCAATGTCACAAGTCGGGCTAGCGGCTCCTTGGCAGCACGCAGCTCCTCGCCGAGCAGCCGCACCAGCTCTCCCCGGCGCGGCGCCGGAACAAGGCGCCAGGCCAGGAAGGCCGCATGGGCTCGCTCGCAGGTCTCGGCGACGTCATTGGGACCGGCCTCGGCAACGCTACCGATCGGCCGCCCGTCGATTGGCGAAAGGCTGGTGAGATATCCCTCGGCGCGTACCCCCAGGCGGGACAGCAGGTCATGCGCTTCGTCGGTCGGGGTCACGCAAACAGCGTCCTAGCCTTGGCCATGGCCTCGACCCCGACGTCGATCGTCTCGTCGCGCTTGGCAAAGCATAGGCGGATCATGTGACGGGGTGGATCATGTTCCGCGAACGGCGAAAGCGGGACCACCGCGACCCCTGCCCGCTCGACCGCTTGATCGGCGAACGCCTCCGCGTCAATCGCAATTCCCGACGCGGCTAGATCGACGCACAGGAAATAGGTCGAGGCGCTGGGCAGCACCGCATAGCCCGAGGCCTCAAGCCCGGCCGTCATCCGGTCGCGGGCACGACTGAAACTCTCGCGCATTGGCCGCAGCCAGCCGTCGCCTTCCGCGAGCCCGTAGGCGACTGCCGCCTGCAGATTCGGCGCCGAAGCGAAGGTCAGAAACTGATGCGCCCGAGCGGCCAGCGTCGCCAGCTCGGGCGACGAGATGAGCCAGCCAATCTTCCAGCCGGTAAGCGAGAAGATCTTCCCCGCCGAACCGCATTTCAGGGTTCGCTCAGCCATGCCGGCGAACGCGGAGATCGGCGTGAAATCCTGGCCGTCGAGCAGCACATGCTCCCAAACTTCGTCGGATATAACGGTCAGGCCGCGGCTTACCGCGGCCTCGGCAACCAGTGACAATTCCTCGCGGTCGAACAGCCTTCCGGTGGGATTATGCGGGTTATTGAGGACAATCGCCTTGGTCCGCGGCGACAGCGCCGCCTGCAGAGCGGCTCTTTCGATCCTCCAACCCGGCGGCTGTAGCGGCACTTCCCTCACGATGCCCCCCGCGCGGCGGATCAGCGGCGCGTAGGCGTCATAGGCAGGGGTGAACAGGATTACCTCGTCGCCTGGCTCGACCGTCGCCAGGATCGCTGCTGCAAGTGCCTCGGTCGCGCCCGACGTAACGCAGACCTGGTCCACCCCAAGCTTCAGGCCCTGGTGTTGTGCATAATGACCGGCAATCGCCTCACGCAACGCCGGAAGCCCGCGAGACGGGGCATATTGGTTGCTACCGTCCTTGAGCGCACGGGCGGCCGCATCCAATATTTCCACCGGCCAGCCAAAGTCCGGGAAACCTTGTCCCAGATTGACGGCGCCATGCTGTGCGGCGGCAAGCGACATGCGCTCGAACACGCTGGTGGCCATATGTTGATAAAGAGGATGCATCAGCTCGCCTTCAGAATTTGGGCAACTTCGGCTTCGCTATATCCAAGATCGACAAGCACCTCCCGCCCATCGCGGCCCGCCGCGCGCGGCGGATCGGGCCGTTCAAGCCGGGTTTTGGAATAGCGCGGCGCCGGCGCGGGCTGGAACACCCCGTCGAGATCTATGAAGCTTCGCCGCGCGATATTGTGCGGGTGAACCGGCGCCTCGCCCATGTCGAGCACCGGCGCAACGCAGGCATCGGTCCCGGCGAAATGCGCCACCCAGTCATCGCGCGCCCTGCTCGCGATAACGGTCTCGATTGCCGCACGGTCCGCACTGGGCTGAAGCGCCAGCCCCTTGAACAGTGCATCGCGAAATTGCGGCTCAATCGCCCCCAGCGCCAGGTATTTGCCGTCTAGGCAGCGATAGATCCCGTAGCTCGGCTCACCGCCATCGAGCAAATTCGCCTCGCGCTCATCACGCCAGTGACCGGCGGCCCGAAGCCCATAAGTCAGTGCGCCAACCAGCGCGGCCCCCTCACTCATGGCGGTATCGATGACCTGGCCGCTGCCACCCTGCTTCACGGCCAGCAGCGCCGCTACCATCGCAAACGCCAGCAACATTCCGCCCCCAGCATAATCGCCGAGATAATTAAGCGGCACTACCGGTCTTTCCCTCGGTCCTATGCCATGAAGCAAACCGCTGATCGCGATGTAATTGATGTCGTGGCCGGCTTTCTGCGCCAGCGGGCCGTCCTGGCCCCAGCCGGTAACCCGGCCATAGACGAGGGCGGGATTTTCCTTGAGCAATGCGTCGGGACCAAGGCCCAGCCGCTCCATCACGCCTGGGCGATAGCCTTCGATCAGCCCATCGACGCGCCTCGCCAGCCGCCCAACCACCTCACGGCACTCCGGCCGCTTGAGATCGAGCGCGACCGACTTGCGGTTCCTCAGCAGCGGATCGTTGGGAACGCCGATCATCCCGGCACGCTCGATCCGGATCACCTCCGCGCCATGGTCGGCCAGCATCATCGCCGCGAACGGCCCAGGGCCGAGCCCGGCCATTTCGAGGATCTTCACTCCGGTAAGCGGGCCCGCCATGGCAATGACGGTAGCGACGCTGGCGGCGCAAGCAAGCGCACCGCGAATTTCCTGTTCTCCGCGGTCAATTTCCGTCTAGCCTGCGGTCCATGGCCAGCATGTTTCCCAGTCCGACCTCAGCCAAACCTTCGGGCCGCAAATGTCGCATGAAATCACGGCTTTCCCCATGCGCGTTGCAACCCTTGAAAGCCGTTATCGATGATTGAGGCCGCCGAACGCCGCATCTTTAGCGACGACCACCATGCTTTTCGCGACACCGTGCGCCGGGTGCTGGCGGACGTCATCGAGCCGCGCCTCGACGCGCATGAGCGTGACGGCATCGTCGAACGCGAGGCTTGGGAGAAGGTTGGTGCGGCTGGGCTACTCTGCCCCCAGGTTCCCGAAGCCTATGGCGGGCCCGGTCTCGACTTCACCTTTAATGCCATCGTCGGCGAAGAGATTTCCTACCTCGGCTCTGCAGCCGGCTTCACCCTGCAGTCGGACATCGTCGCCGACTATCTCGTCCATTACGGCAGCGATGAACAGAAGCGCCGCTACCTTCCCGGCATGGTCGCCGGCTCAACCATCAGCGCAATCGCGATGACCGAGCCCGACGCGGGCAGCGACCTCCAGGGAATGAAATCGATCGCCCGCAAGGAGGGCAACGGCTGGACGCTGTCGGGAAGCAAGACCTACATCACCAACGGCCAGGCCGCAGACATCGTTATCGTATGCGCCCGAACGACCGAGGAAGGCGGCGCCAAGGGCATCTCGCTGTTCCTGGTCGAGGCTGGCGACGCGGGTTTCAGCCGCGGCCGCAACCTCGACAAGATCGGACTGCACGGCAATGACACGTCGGAGCTGTTCTTCGACGAGGTAAAGCTGCCTGCCGACCGGCTCCTGGGCGCTGAAAATGGCGGCTTTGTCATGCTGATGCAGCAATTGCCCCAGGAACGGCTGTCGATCGCGGTTCAGGCGCAAGCGTCCGCCCAGCGCGCGTTCGACGAGGCCGTCAAGTTCACGTCCGACCGCAAGGCTTTTGGAAAGCGCATCATCGACTTTCAGAACAGCCGCTTCACCCTCGCCGACCTCGCGGCCAAGCTTCAGGTCGGCTGGGCGCATCTCGATTGGGCGATCGCCCGCCATGTCGCGGGCAGGCTGACCCCGGCGCAGGCCAGCGCCGCCAAGCTGTGGCACACGGAAATGCAATGGACGGCCTGCGACACCGCGCTACAGATGCACGGAGGCGCCGGTTACATGAATGAATATCCGATAGCCCGCTTGTGGCGTGACGCCCGCGTCGCTCGCATCTATGGCGGCACCAGCGAAATCATGAAGGAACTGATCGGCCGCTCCATCGGCTGATCATTTCATGATGGACGTACCTGCCCAGCCCGAAGTCATCGTGATCACCGCCGAACGCCCCGTCGGTCAGGCCGGCGAGGAACAGTTTGGCGCAATTGCCATCGGACCATCCGAAATCCGACAGTCAGCCTCGGGACGGCTTGAAGATGTGCTGGCGCAGGTCAGCGGGATCCAGTCGTTCCGTCGCAGTGACAGCCGCTCGGCCAACCCGTCCGCCCAGGGGCTGACCCTGCGCGGCCTTGGCGGCAATGCCAGCAGCCGGACGCTGGTGCTGCTCGACGGCATCCCGCTAGCCGAGCCTTTCTTCGGCTTCGTTCCCTTCTCGGCGATCGACCCGTCACGGCTCGATCGCATTACCATTCTGCGCGGCGCTGGCGGCGGCGCATTCGGATCAGCAGTCGCGGGGACCATCGACCTCCAAAGCCGCGCGATCGACGAGCGCGATCCGTTCGACATGGCTATCGGCGCCTCGACCCGCCGATCCGCGGAGCTGGGCGTTGGCGCCACTGTGAACGGAAAGACCAGTGCGCTTGCGATCGATGCTCGCATCGAGGCGGGCGACGGCTTCTGGACCACGCCCGAAGACCAGCGCGTTCCCGCCAGCGCGCGGTCCGCATATCGGTCTCGCCTTTTCGATGGCCGCGCGGTGGTCCTTGTCGGTGGCGGGGAGTTGCAGGGTCGGCTTCGGGCCTTCGACGATGAGCGAACGCTGCGGTTCGACGGCGCGGACAATAGCATGAGCGGAACCGACCTCAGCTTACGCTACGTCAGCGCCGATCGCACTCTCACTTTCGCCGGCTGGCGTCAGCACCGCGATTTTTCCAATATCGTTATCAGCTCGACCCGCTTCGTCCCGGTCCTCGATCAATATGCAACTCCTGCCCGCACCAGCGGGGCAATTGTCCAGTGGCGCGCCGTCGACGGACTTACCCTTGGCGCCGATGCAAAGATCAGCAGCGGCACCGCCCACGAACGCGCCCTTTCCGCCTTCACCGGGGCGGTGACCGCCGACCGAGCCAATGGCGGCCGGGCAAAGGAAGGGGCGCTGTTCGCGGAATTCGACGTCCCCCTTGGCAGTTTGAACTGGTCCGGCTCGGCCCGCCTCGCGCGCTGGACTCTCGACCAAGGCCGCTCGATCGAAACCGACGGCCAAGGCTTCGTGCGGGTCGACCAGCGCTTTCCTGAGCGCGGCGGCACCGCATTCAGTGGCCGGACTTCGCTCCATTGGCAGCGCCCGGGTCTTGGTGCCCGCCTCTCGGCCTATCGCGGTTTCCGCTTGCCGACACTCAACGAACTTTATCGCGGTTTCACCGTCTTCCCGGTCGAAACCCGGGCCAATGCCGCGCTTCGTCCGGAACGGCTCAACGGCGTCGAAGCGACCGTCGAGGCGCAGCCGGCCGAGCCCATTCGCGTCGCTGTGACGCTGTTCGCGAACCGGCTTTCCGACGCTATTGCCAACGTCACCATCGGGCCCAACCTGCGCCAGCGCCGCAACATCGATGCGATCCGCTCTCGCGGGATGGAGCTGGAACTGGAAGCACGGCACCGCGGCTGGACATTCGACGGCTCGCTCAGCCTGATCTCCGCCCGAATGGTCGATGACGGACCGCTCGACGGGCTGCGACCCGCCCAGGTCCCGAGCCGGTCGCTCGCCGCCACCCTATCGCGCGAAACCGGCCCATGGATGGTGTCGGCAACCCTTCGCCATCTTTCGTCCGCCTATGAGGAAGACCTCAATCAATACCGGCTTGGTGCTGCGACCACTGTCGACGCGGTCATACGCCGTGCCATCGGGCCACAATGGGAAGTTGCGCTGCGCGGCGAAAACCTGCTCGGCGAACGGATCGTCACGCGCAACCAAGCGGGCTCGATCGACCTCGGCACGCCACGGATCGTCTGGCTGTCGCTGTCGTTTGGCGCGACTAAGCGAGAATAATCAGCGAGTTGAACAGCGTCGCGGCGGCCGCGATGGCAACGGCCAGCCGCACCATCCTTGCTTCGTCGCGGCCCGCTGCCCAGCGCCAGATGAAGAAGAACGCGGCGATGCTGACCAGGCCCAGCCCGACTGCGGCCCACTTGGCGAGCACCCCGCTCTCGTCGACCAGGGCCACGGCATAGACCAGGAGGAAATTGAGGGCCCAGACGCCAAAGGCCAAACTGGTCATCCGCCAGGGCGTAGGCTGGATCATGCGACGCTCACCAATCGCGCCACGCCGGCCATGATCATGCCTTGCAGCGCGGTAAAGCGGATGAATCGGACGATCATGTCGACGGTCGCGCTACGCGGCCCGACGATCAGGTTCCGCCCTCCCCGCGCGATCGCGTAAAGACCCATCAGTAGCGCGAAGGCGGTGGCGGTCCCCTGCTGCGCCATCAGGGCGAAGCTCATCGCCGATTGCCCGCTCTCGGTAGGGTCGAAGCCCGCGGAACTCCAATTTCCGACTTCGGCATAAAGCGCCGTGGCAAGCGCCAGCGGCGCGACGGCGATCAGGAGCCACACCGCCCGTCCCGCTCTTTCTCGACCTCGCAACACGAAACGCGAAGCCTCCGACAATCCGATCGCTAGCCCGTTCAGCAGCAACACCGGCAAAAGCGTTCCCCACCCCGGCGGGTCAACCCATCCTTCCGGCTGGACGCCCCGCAGGTAAGCAATAGCGAACAGTAACACGAACAGCATCATGCCCATCACGACGAACAGGATGTTGAGCGCCCACCAGCCATGACTGTCGCGGCCGACCGCATAGGTAGGAAGGCTGATCCCGCCACCGACATCGGCCGTCTCCTGGCGGATCGGACGGTCGGTTTCCCAGAGCCAGCGCATGGTGGCGAGGATCATTGCCACCCCCGCCACGGCGGAAAAGGCATAGGCCTGGACGGTGAGTGCCAGGAAGAAGAAGGCCGTCGATACCGCCGACCAAAGTGGCCAGGGCGAAGGTCCGGGCATGATCTCGACATATTGCGGTTCGGCCTGGACCGGGCTGGTGACGATCGTTTCGCGAAGTCCGGTTGCGCTGTTGGGAAGGAAATAACGGCCTTCCTCGACATCGCGGGACATGGCGGGATCATCCCATAGCGGATAGCGGCTGCGCACCACCGGGATCGACCGTGTCGAATAGAGGGCCGACGGCAGCCATTCGAGCGTTCCGGCGTCAAACACATTGCCGGCATTGCCCTCGCTCGGCGCCCAGCGGAACGACCGCACCAGGTCGACCAGGAATACTGCAACCCCGGCCGCGAACATGAACGCGCCGATCGTTGAAATGAGGTTCAACATACCCAGTGGCTCGGAGGGCAGATAGGTATAGACCCGCCGCGGCATCCCCAGCAGCCCTGACAGGTGCATCGGGAAGAAGGCAATGTGCAGCCCTGTGAACATCAGGCCAAACACCCATTTGCCGGCCCGTTCCGACAATTGTCGGCGGCTGACCATCGGGGCCCAGAAATAGAAGGCCGCGAACATCGGAAAGACCATTCCTCCCATCAGCACATAGTGGAGATGGGCGACGATGAAGTAGCTGTCGTGCGCCTGCCAGTCGAATGGAACGAACGCCACCATCACCCCCGTCAGGCCGCCCATGGTGAAAATGACCATCGCGCCGAGGGTGAACAACGCCGGCGTGCTCCAGCGAATTCGCCCGCTGGCGAGCGTCGCGATCCAGGCAAACAACTGCACGCCGGCGGGGATGGATACAGCCATGCTCGCGGCCGAAAACATGCCGGTCGACACTCGCGGCATGCCAACCGTGAACATGTGATGCGCCCAGACCCCGAAGCTGAGGAAGCCGGTGCCGACCATCGCCATGACCACGAGCCGGTGGCCGACCAGTTCGTGACGTGCAATTGCCGCGACCATCATCGAGGTCAGCCCAGCGGCAGGCAGGAAGATGATGTAAACGTCGGGATGTCCGAAAAACCAGAACAGGTGCTGCCACAATAGCGGGTCGCCGCCGCGCAGCGGATCGAAGAACGGCCAGCCGAATGCCCGCTCGAGCTCCAGCAAAAGGGTGGCAACGATCACGCTTGGAAAGGCGACGATGATCATCACCGCAAAAACCAGCATCGCCCAGGCGAAGATCGGCATCCGGTCGAGGGTCATTCCCGGCGCGCGGGTGCGCATCACCCCGACGATGATCTCGATCGCGCCGGCAATCGCGGAGATTTCGATGAAGCCGATCCCCAGCAACCAGAAGTCGGTGTTGATCCCTGGCGAATAGGCGGTCGAGGTCAGCGGCGGATACATGAACCATCCGCCATCGGGCGCGAGGCCTATAAAAAGTGAGCTGAAAAATAGCAGGCCCCCCACGAAATAGGCCCAGAAAGCATAGGCCGACAGTCGCGGAAACGGCAGGTCGCGCGCGGCGAGCATTTGCGGCAGCAACAGGATTCCGATCGCCTCGACCATCGGCACGGCGAACAGGAACATCATCACCGTGCCGTGCATGGTGAAAAACTGGTTGTAGGTGTCGGGCGGCAGGATCGCCTGCAGCGGGGCGGCCAGCTGCACCCGCATTACCAGCGCAAGCACACCCGCCAGGAGGAAGAACAGGAATGCAGCTGCGATGTAATAGATGCCGACGTAATTATTGTTGACCGCAGTGAAATATTGCCAGCGCCGGGGCGCGCACCAGATCCGCTCCAGCTCCTCGACCTCGCCTTTAGGCCGAGGGCCCTTGGTCGGAAAACGCTCGTAGGCGGCTGGGTCGAACCCTGTTTCGCTATTCACTTCAGGGTCTCGAGATAAGCCGTGATGGCCTTCAGCTGCGCCGGCTCGAGCCGGTCATAGCTCGGCATGCGATTTCCTGGTTTGATCGACTGCGAATCCCCGACCCAACCGGTGAGGGTGCCGCGATTGTTCGGCATGATACCTGCGCCAAGGGTTCTGCGCGTGGCGACATTGGTGAGGTTCGGTCCGGCGCGCCCCTTTGCGGACGTGCCGTCGATCGCATGGCAAGCGGCGCAGCCCGCCGCGACGAACTGCGTGAAACCCTCCCCACCGGGCGCGCTGCGCCTAGCCGGGGCGATCCGCGCGGCCAGCCAGCGCTCGAACGACGGCTGGTGCTGCGCGATAACCACCATTCCCATCAATGCATGCGACCGGCCGCAATATTCCGCGCAGACCCCGCCGAACTGGCCGGGGCGATCAGCTTGGATCGTCAGGCGATTGGTCCGGCCAGGGACCATGTCTTTCTTGCCCGACAGTTGTGGGACCCAGAAACTGTGGATGACGTCGGCGGATTCCAGCTCGAGCGCGACAGGCCGCCCGACCGGGATCCGTAGCTCATTGGCATCCTCAGCAAGCAGCCGACCGTCGCCATCGAGGTACTGGACCCTGAACCACCACATTTCCCCGATCACACGAACTCGCATCGCGCCGTCCGCGGCGGGCCTGTCGAGGCGGGCCGTCAGCGTCAGGCCCCACACGAGCAATCCGGTGAGCACCACCGTCGGCAGTGCCACCCCGAGCAGCATAATCGCCTTTTCGCCGCCAAGCCTGGCCCGCCAGCGGGGCGGCCCTTTCCATGCCAGCGCCAACGCGGCGACTACCAGCGCTGTGATCAGGGCGCCCATGCCGAACAGGGCCCAGGCCACCGTCCGCACCGGAGAAGAATAGGGTCCCATCGGGTCCAGAACCGCTGGCGGCCAGCCGAGCAGGGCTTCCATCATCGCTTTGCCTCCGCGGCCAGGTAATGCGCAATGTCCCGCGCCTCGCTTTTGCTGACCGGCATCGCCGGCATCGCGGTCCCGGGCTTCACCGCCGGCGCATTACGAATGAATTCGGCAAGATTGGTCTGGGTCGCGGGAAGCACGCCGGCGACAAGGCCGCGATGATCAAAGGCCTCCAGCGATGGCCCGAACCTGCCTTTTGGCCATTCAATACCCGGCATCGCGTGGCAAGCCGCGCATTGCACCCGCTGCGCAACGAGCTTGCCGCGGCGCGCCGCTTCGGCGTCGACCTGGAAGCGATCGTCAGGAGCCGGCTTGCATGCTGCCAAGACCAGCAACAGCGTCGCTCCACCATATTTGCCCCCAATGCGCACATGTCGTGGAACCGCAGCCGCGGGCGACCGGTTCCACAGCCGATGCATTTTCATGCGGCAATCGCCAGCTTCCTTTTGCTCGGAGCCTGTTCCGCCGATCCTTCGGGACCGGCGCGGTTCAGCCAGGACGGCGAGATCATCGCCATGTCCGGCGGCGACGCCGGCGCTCGGTTCGCTTGCTCGACCTGCCATGGCATCCGAGGTGAAGGCGACGGCGACCTGACGCCGCCGCTTGCCGGCCGCGACGCGGGCTATCTGGTCCGTCAATTGACCCACTATGCCGAGGGCCTGCGCGCCCACCCCCAAATGCGCAGCATCGCACGGCAGCTGACGACAGATGACCGGCTGGCGGTTTCCGCCCATTATGCCGAGCTGCCGCTGCCGGATACTGGGCCCCCTTCCGCTGCAACCGGGTCGCTCTACCAAGCCGAATGCGCCGCCTGCCACGGTGCCAACGGCGAAGGGCGGCCCGGATATCCGGCACTTACCGGGCTGAGCGCGGCTTATGTGATGAAGCAATTCGACGACTGGCAAAGCGGCGCGCGGCGCGGCGATGCGGAAGGGACGATGACCCGGATCAGCCGCCATTGGGACCGGTCGCGGAAAGCGGAGGCCGCGGCCGATGTTGCGCGCCTTTCGGATGGGAATGACCATCGGGAATTTCCGGCAGCATCCCTTCCAGCACGTCATGATGGTCCCAGAAATGATGCTTCAGCGCCGCCGCGACGTGGATCGGAACCAGCAGCGCAAGAGCGATAACCGCGATCCCATGGACCTGCTCCGCGGCTTCGAGGATCCACATCTTCCATTCCATTGCCAGCGATTCCAGCGGCAGAACGGGAACCGGGATCAGGCCGGCCAGGGTGAGCGGCTCCGCCGGTGTAATCGCAGACCACATGATCAGTCCGCTGATCGGCAGGATTGCGAACAGCAGGTAGAACAGGATTTGCGTGATATGCGCGGCCTCCGCCTGCCACCCAGGGGTGTCGGCGTCATTGATCGGGCCGGGCACAATCAGCCGCCACACGCCGCGCAGTGCCGCGAGTAGCAGAATCAAAAGTCCCATCGCGGAATGATCGCCGTAAGCGGAAATCCGCTCAACGCCGACCGGGAGCCGCTCCATTCGCCAGCCGGCGAATAGCTGGTAGATAATCAGCGCCGCCATGATCCAGTGAAACCAGATCCCGACCGGAGTGTAACGGCCGCGCGCCGAATGTTTGCGTGCCCAGCGGCGCAGCGATGCGATCACGCCGCCGCCTCACGGCCAACCAGCCGGTGGACGCGGACGAGCGCAGCAAACAGATATACCGCCGACGCCGGCGCCCACATGACCAGCCCAGCCAATTGCTGATCGTCGAGAGGCGACAGCCCCCAGCCGATCGTCGTCGAAAAATGGGGGGCATAAAGCGGCTGCGATGCCAGGGTGATGATCGCGCCCAGTGCGCCCATGGCGACCATCGCCCCCAACAGGCCGGCGATCGCAACGGTGCGCTGGGCATGCTGGACACGGTGCCAGAACAGCGTTGCCGTGATCAGGATGCTTATTTGCATGGCCCAATAGCCAAGGTCGCTGGCAACCGCCCAATCGTACAGTCGCGGCGCATGCCAGGCCCACATCGCGGCAGAGGCGATCACGGTCCATCCGGTCATTCCGCCCGGACAGCGCTTCAATATGTCCGAACCCAGCAATGCAAGCAGCGGGGCGAGCACAAGCGCCAGCAGCAAATGATGCACGACCCGAACGGTGAACAGCGACGAACCCCAGGCGCAGAATGGCGAAACATAGAGGAACGCAAGGAGCAGCAGGATTTGCGTTGCGATCCTGCTCTCCCGATGGTGCCCTTGTTTCGCGAGCCGGATTGCGCCGACCGCCCCTACACCCAGCAGCGCCAGGATTGCGGGTTCGAAATTCCACTGGGCAAGCAACAGTTGGGGCCCCACCGCAGGTCCGCAATAGGACAAGGGTGCGTCGACGAATGATGATGCCGCCACGCTCATGGAACTGCAATGAACATGCCGTCGGCAAGGTTCCACGCGGTGCCCGTTGCAACCCATTTCGAACTCGCTGCGTTACCCTTTCGGGCCCAGATTTTCACAGGGGATGTGCATGATGGATTCGCGACCAGCTTCCC
Organism: Sphingomonas xanthus; assembly: GCF_007998985.1. Lineage (GTDB taxonomy): Bacteria > Pseudomonadota > Alphaproteobacteria > Sphingomonadales > Sphingomonadaceae > Sphingomicrobium > Sphingomicrobium xanthum. Next base: position 2,124,213 of record NZ_CP041659.1, on the reverse strand, counting down.
GCGCCGGTTTCCCGGTCTACGCCATATTGATCGGATTTATTGTTCCCTTCGCCTTGGCGGCCATGCTGAGCGACTGGCGATATACGCTGACCTACGAAATCCAGTGGCTGAACATGGCCGACTGGATGGTCACCGGATCGCTGATCGGCGGCGCGCTGGCATTTGCATGGACGTTGACCCAGACGCTGGTTCGGGGCCGATGGCGGGATCGACCAAGCGCGATCGCCCTCTCGCTGCTGCTGGGCTTCCTACTGCTCCAGTTCATCAATGCGCTGGTTCACGCCAAGGATCATTACGCGACCATGCCGGCGGCGATGATCCTGTCCGTGCTCGCCACGCTTCTCGCCTTCGTCGCGGCCTATGCCGGCATTCGCAACTATCACCGGGGAGCCGAAGCATGATCGGTCGCTCGCTCGTTTCCATTGTCGCCCTTTCTTTCACCCTGGCAGCGTGCAGCGAAGAGGCTCCGCCGGAGCGCTTTGGTGCAAACCCCGAGCTTCCGGAAATTGAGCGCGGCCTGTTTCCCAACATGGAAATTGCAGACCCCGCCGGCTGGGACGGCGATCTGCCGACCGTCCCGGAAGGGTTCAAGATCGAGGCGATCGCAACCGACCTCAAAATTCCGCGCCAGACACTCGTGCTGCCGAACGGCGACATCCTTGTCGCGGAAGGCAAGGCCGACGCCGCGCCGCCACTGCGTCCCAAGGACTTTATTGCCGGCAGGATCAAGAAGAAGGGCACGACCTCGGTCAAGGGCGGTGATCGCCTGACTATCCTTCGCGATGCCGACGGCGACGGCCGCTATGAGGCGCGCGGAGTCTTCGCGGACAAGCTTAATGCGCCCTATGGTCTCGCCTATGTCGACGGCGCCATTTACGTCGCCAACCAGGACAGCCTGGTGCGCTTCGCCTATCAGCCAGGCCAGGCCACAGCGAGCGGGCCGCCCACGCTGGTGACCAAGCTACCATCCGAAATCAACCATCACTGGACCAAGGCGATGACCGCCAGCGCCGATGGCCGCTACCTGTTCGTCGGCATCGGTTCGAACAGCAATATCGGTGAACGCGGGATGATGGCCGAACAGGATCGCGCGGTCATTTGGCAAATCGATACGCAGACGGGCATGCACAAAGTTTATGCCTCGGGCCTGCGCAATCCGAGCGCGCTGGCGACCCAACCATTCACCGGCACGATCTGGGCGGCGGTCAACGAACGTGACGAACTCGGCCCGAACCTGGTCCCCGACTACATCACGTCGGTCCGTCCGGGAGCCTTCTACGGTTGGCCCTACGCTTATTGGGGACAGAATGTTGACCCGCGTATCAAACCTGCACGGCCCGACCTCGTCGCGGCTACGGTCAAGCCCGATTACAGCATCGGCTCGCATCGCGCGCCGCTCGGCCTGGCCTTTTCAGTCCCGGCACTCGGCGCGCCCTTTGCCGAAGGCGTGTTCGTCGGAGAGCACGGCAGTTGGAACCGCTCAGATCCCGTCGGTTACCGGGTGTCGTTCATCCCCTTCCGCGGCGGGCGGCCGGCGGGCGACCCCGTCGATTTCGTTGCTGCGTTTATGAAAGAAGGGAAAACCCGCGGCCGCCCGGTCGGGGTTACCGTCGACCCGCGCGGGGCGGTCATCGTGGCGGACGACCTGTCAAACACGGTCTGGCGGATCAGCAGAGTCCAAGCGCCCGCAACACCAGCCGCCTAGCCTGGCTTTGGCCTACTGGCTGGACGTTGAGGGACTGACCGCGTCGACCAGTGGCTGGATCTTGTCGCCATAGCGCTTCCAGCGAGCAACCGCGCTCTTGTAGATCGGCTTGCGCACCTGGGCGACGCTGGCCGTCTTCACCGGCCGGCTCGATTTGTAAAATTCGAGACAGCGAATGTCCCATTCCAGTCCCAAGAATTCCACCAGGCGTTTTGCTTCGCCCTCAGTATCGGCAACCATTTCTTCGTAAGTGACAGTGTGCATCACGCCCTCCGGCAGCACCTTTTCCCAATGCGCCATCAGGTCACGATACTTCGCATAATAGCGACCGAGCTCGCCCAAGTCGTAGCTGTGGGGCATGTCGTCCTTGAACAGCTTGGTGAAAGCGCTGAGGCAGGTATCGAGCGGGTTTCGGACCGTGTGCACAATCTTGGCGTTGGGGAACAGGAGATTGATGAGGCCAACGAAGAAATAGTTGGTCAGCAGCTTGTCCGTGATCTTGCTTGCTTCGCCGGCGTCTTCGCTGATGAAGGACAAATAGCTGTCCGCGACCATCGCAAGCTGAGCCGGAGTCACCTGCTCCATCATATGCGGATATTTGTGCAATGACGGAAACCGGTCGCGCAGTTGGCCTAGCGTTCGGCTGAGATGTTTAACCTCCCCGGCGCCATGGACTGCGGGGTGGCTCGCGATGATTTGCTCCGTAAGCGTCGATCCCGACCGTGGCATCCCGACAATGAAAACCAGCCGGTCATCGGACGCGCCCTCAAACTCGCGATCGAGGAACACCTCCTTCGGGAAAGCCGCCTTGATCGAGTCAAAAAAGGCGAACGTCCCGACTTCGTCATAGTCGAGCTGCTGCCGCTTCATCCTGCCGCCAAGGATATAATGATCGAGCGCGCGGGCATGCTCGCCCCGGTCTTCCAGAGCCTTGGCATAAGCGAAATGAAGCGGAAGCAGGTGCGCCGCATGCTGGTCGGCCGCAGCGGACATGATGGCGTCCATTCGCTGGAACAGCTCGTCGCCGACGCCTGACGAGAAGTCGACCAGATCGTTCAGATTGGCGTAGGCCCCGTAGATCGATCCATTCAGTTCCAGTGACTTCAGGATATGGATTTTCGCTTCATCGAGCCGTCCTACCGACTTCAACGCGACGCCATAGAAATTCAGCGCCTCCGGATTGTCGGGTGCCAGCTCTACCGCTTTCGAGAGCGCATCGAGCGCTTCGACATATCGGTCCGTTTCGTGAAGGAGCTGGCCGAGGAGGACGAGCGCGTCCGCATGCGCCGGGTCTTGCGCCAAGATGGCGCGCGCGCCCTTCTCGGCCGCTATGAAATTGCCGCGACGGTTCTGGATTCGCGCGGTGATCAGCAGGGTCTGGACGTTTCTTGGTGCGAACTTGAGAGCCTCGCCCAGGATCCGTAACGCTTCGACGTCCTTGTTCTGCGAGGCGTAGAATTGGGCCAGCGCATTATGCGCTTCGATATAATGCGGGTTTTGGGCGATGGCTTTTTTCAGGGCCCGCTCGGCCTCCTCGTGCCGATGATCCTGCTGCAACAAGGTGCCCAGGTTGTTGTAGGCTTCCGGATAGATTTCTCGGTGGGTCAGCGCATCCTGATAGGCCTTCATTGCGGCAGCTGGATCGCCCGCCATGCGCAAAGCATTGCCAAGATTGTTCCAGGCCTCGGCCATCGTCGGCCTGGCAGCAAGCGCACGCCGATAAAAGTCTACCGCCTCGGCGAACTGTCGGCGCTCGTAATGAATAATGCCGAGATTGTTGAGCGCCTGGGCGCTGGCGGGATCATGTTCGATAGCGGCATGAAGGGACTTTTCCGCCGCCTCTGCCTGCCCCTGTTGTCGCAGTACCTCGCCAAGGTTGGCATGGTAACTGGCAACGTTGGGAGCAAGACGGATCGCCTGCTCGAGGCTGGCGACCGCCTCGCCTGCCCGGCCCAACGCGTTCAGCGTCACGCCCAGCATGTTATGCGGATCGGCCAATTCAGGCTTGGCGGCGATAATCTGCCGGCAAACCTGTTCGGCCTGCTCATGCTTGCCCTGGTTGAACAACGTCCCGGCCATGGCGATCGCTCGTGCCGGCGAAACATGAACATTGTGACGCCGCGCTTTTGTGATCGCCTCCTCAATGGCCTTCGTTTCCGCGGCCGCACCCCGAGGGATCGTGTTGGCGCTGTTCCTCATCCCTATATTTCCTTCGGTCGCACCCGGCGTCACTTCCCACCCAGCGGCAGGGTCAGGCGGAAGTTGGCGCTGTGCGAATTGTTCACGGCATCAAACAGGCCCTGGTATCCGACACGGACATCGACCAGTCCGACCTTTCCGCCGAGGCTGGCCCCAGCCAGTAGCGCGCCGCGCTTTTCAAGCGCCGAGACGATCGAGAAGTCACTGCCCGGGGCATCTGCAAAGGCCGCATCGAACGTCGCGCGACGATCACCGAACAGGCGGCGGTAACCCAGCTCAAGCTGCGGCACTGCGCCGCCAACATCACCGGCCCATTTGGTGCCGACAGTCACCGCGGTGCGCGACGATGTCGATTTCTCGACGCGCAGGGCGGCCACCGGCAAGCCGGCTTCGGTGAAGCCCTTCAACGTCGCACTGCTGTGGTCGATGTTGATGAACGGCGTCAGCTGCGAAGCGCCGCCCAGCGGCACCCGATATCCGAAACGCGCGCCGAGCGTCCACAAGCGGGCGTCAGGCTCGCCTGTCAGCATGCCGGCCAGGCTACCGCCCGAGGACGACCAGTCGACGAAACGCCGGCTGTGGCCGTTGAACCAGCCATAAGACGTCATCGCCTTGGCGTAGAATTGGCCGCGATCAATGACCCCATAGGCGCCGAGCTGGTAGCCGTCTGCCTTCCACCGGCCGCCGTCGTGGAAGTCGAGACGGTTGGTGACCTTGGTCAGGCTGATCCCCGCGACCATGTCCTCGCCGACTTGCGCGTCGGCGCCGACCGCAGCCATCCAGCGATCAGAATCATAGGCGCCAGCTTCCGCGTCGCCGTCACTACGCCGATTGGCGAAATCGATCTGACCCCACATGCTGACCTTGCTTGTGCGGCACGCCAGTGACGAAAGTTCGCTCATCGGGAGCTCGCATCCAACCGCGCGGTCGATGAGGTCATTCTGCTGAACGCCAATGGCATTGAATGACTGCATATATGCGGCGTGCGAGGAGCCGGTCAGCTGGTCGACCGCGCGGCGATAGCCATCCTCATCAAAAGTGAAGAGCTGGCCTACCATTTCGCCGAAATCGCCTTCGAGATCCAGGTCGTAAACCGCCTCAATACCCGAACCCACGGCACGCTGGTTGCGTGTCAGCCCGGCAACCGCATCGAACGCGACGCGATCGAGCTTGAGGTCGACATTACCCTGGCTGTCATAAACGCAGCTGAGCGACAGCAGCGCAGGATCCCCGTCGATCCCGCAATGGTCGAACTGTCCGTTTCGGACGTCGGCGTCGATGACGTTTTCGAACAGGTATGAGTCATCGTAGAGGCCGGCCTGCGAGCGCACCAGCAAAGTCCCGTCGAGATTGGCCACATCGGCGAAGATTTGCGGATAGGCAGACTCTGGATCCGCTCCGGTCGGTAGTTCAAATACGATGGTCCCGCCGGCCGTGATGTCGAGCTGCTCAAGATAGGCTCCCGACGGACCGTCGATCGCGCTGGCGTGGCGAAGGAACAAGGTTCCGCCATTGCCGATGTTCAGCCTGCCTTCGCCGCAGACTGCCAAGGCGCATTCCGCGTTGATGATCCCGTCGAACCAGGTCTCCCCGCCCGTGACGTTGATCGTCTGGCCAGCGGCTAGGTTGATATTCCCGCTGATGCCGCCATCGCCAACGAGGTTGATCACCGAGGCGCTGGAACCCGCGCTGAGGTCGATCGCGGTGCCGCGCGACCAGGTCGCGCCGCTGTCGGCGCTGACCCTCGCCGTGATCAGGCCGCCGTCATTGGTGACGGTGACCGTTCCCGGTCCGCCCTGGCCAGTGTCGACAACGCCGATCCCCGTAGCCTTGCCGTCCCCGCCATCGGTGGCCGCGAAAACCGCCAACACGCCGGAATTGACGATATTGAGGCCGTCAGCATTGACGCCGACCTGGATACCAGTCGCCTCGGCCAAGGCAGACCCGCCCGCAGCGTTGGCGCGAACCAGCAGATCAACGCTATTGGCGATGTCGCCCGACAGAAGGCCGGTGCCCGCCGCCGCGATGCCCACAGCCCTGGCGAAAGCCGTGCCGGTCCCGCCGTCCGCCAATGCGTCGGCCACGACCGTGAAGTCGCCGTTATTGAGAACATCGACCGCGTGGTCGAACGGTCCCGAAGCGGCATAGCCGGTCGCTTCAGCAGTCGCATTCGCCGCTCCGCCAGCGACCGCTTCGGCCTTGGCCGTCACGATAAACTCGCCATCATTGGTGAATTCCGCACGGGCATTCAGCGCGGCAACCGACTGCGCCACGCCCTGCACCCGCATCGCAGCACTTGCATCGCCGCTCCCGCCCTCGGCGCTCGCCAGTCCGGCAATCTCGAACGATCCGCTGTTGGTGAGCGACACGGTGCCGGTGCCGACCGGCGTCACTACCGAGTCCGTGACTTGGCCCCAGTTGGTCGTCGCGGTGATGTGGACGGTAGTCTCGAGCGCCGCTGCACTCTGGACCAGACCGGTCAGGCTGGCTTCCGCCCGCGCATCGCCTGCGCCTTCAGCCAGTGCCAGTGCCTGGATCTCGACCGTACCCTCATTGTCGAAGGATGCCTCGGCGTCGCTGCCACGGGCAAACTGGTCGATGGCGAGCCCAGTTAGTTCGGCGATGGCCATCGTGCCGCCATGGCCGATCGCTGCCGCCGTGATGTCCACGCTGCCGCTGTTAGTGAATTGGGCAGTGGCCGGACCTGTGGGATAGATGTCTTGCGTGATTTGGGTCAGGCCCCCGGTGGTCCCATAAACATATTGGCTCGACCCCGCCCCGACATATTGAACGATCCCGCCTTCAAGTTCGACTTCTGCATGGCCATGACCGTCGAGCGAGTTGGCCGAGGCAATCAGGTTGAAATCGATGGAGCCATTGTTGGTCAGTTCACCATAGGCCTCGCCGCTGCCGATCGAGCCCAGTTCCTGAACGATTCCCGTTTGCAGCATGGCGGTGGCCTCTGCGACCGATCCTTCGGCCAAGGCCGCGACATTCACTTCGATCGAACCATCATTGTCGAGGTGCCCGATGGCGTCGTTGCCCACGGTAAGCACCCCTTGGACGACCGCGCGATTGCCGATGGCCAGGGCCTCACCCCAGGTCACGCCATGGCTTTCCGCGAAAACGCCGACCGAGATAGAGCCGGTGTTGGCCAGGTCGGCGATGCCTTGGCCCGCGCCGCCATTGGCATTCGCGAATTGCCCCACCGCGTTATAGAAAATGGCGTCGGCAAAGGCGCTGTTGGCGCCATTGGCTTCGGCCTGGGCCACGAATTCCATCGAACCGCTATTCGCGAAGTTAGCGCGAGCATCTCCCTCGGTGGCAAAGGCGAACTGGTTGAAACCTGGTCCGCCTACTGCGCTGGCGCTGGCGACGACATCGCCATTCGCCAGGGCGTTGGCGACCACGCTGATGCTGCCACTATTGTCGGCGATTGCCGACGCATCGCCCCCATAGCTGTGCGCAGATTGGTAGACTGCGCCACTTCCGAAGGTGCCCCCGACAATGGCGAAGGCCTGGGCATTGAGCGCTTCGGCTTCGGCGTTGGCGATCAGCGCAATATCCGCGCTATTGGTGACGCTGGAGAGCGCGCTGCCGATGCCGCCATGGGCAGTGGCCTTGATCGCTCCGATCGCGATAGCGACCGCATAGGCGTTGGTGCCTGCGCTAACATCCGCGTCGGCGAGGAGGGTAAGGTCGCCGCTATTGGCGATTTCGGCGGTCGCGTCGCCATGCCCGCCAGCCAAGGCAATCATCCCGTGCGCGGCGATCGCCGTCGCGTGGCCAGTGTAGCCGCCCGTCGCGTCGGCCTGCCCGACGAGGGAAAGCTCGCCGACATTGGTCAGTGATACTGCTGCCGGGCCGCTGCCCGCGGTCATCGCGGTGCCGACCATGCCTTGCGCCGCGGAGGCGGCGGCTCTCGCATATCCGCTGCCAGTCGCGTGGGCGACGGCATCAATCTCGATCGTACCCAGATTCGACAGGTCGACGCTGGCATTGCCAGCCGTCCCGGTCGCGGAGGCAAAAGCATGGATTCCGAAAACATAGGCCTGCGCGCTTGCAAAATCGGTCACGCCACCGCCCGCGGCCAGCGCTTCGGCTTCCGCGACCATGGCGATGGAACCGCTGTTGGCCATCGTCACCGAAGCGCCTTCGCCGCCGAAAGCCGACTGGGTGATCCCGATGTCGATGCCGGCGAGCGCAAGGGCGGTCGAGCCGGCCGCGACATCGGCCGAGATTCCGATCAGGATTTCGCCGCTATTGTTGATCTTGGCCGTGCCCGTTCCCGACGCCGTGCCCGTCGCGACCTGCTGGATCACGCCCGACATCACGGTCGAGCCAATCGCGAAATCGCTTGCCGCGGTTTCAACCGAGGCCAGAAATTCCATGGTCTCGCTATTGTCGAGTTCGACCAGCGCCTGCGTGCCAACCGCTTGCTGGCCAGGGCGCTGCGCCTGCCCTGAACCCGCCGCGGCGCCCGACGTCGCGCCGAAACCCCGCAGGTCCAGGGCGATAGATTCCTCGTCTGCCTGGGATATTCCCGCAACATTGGCTGCTTGGGCCTGGCCGAGATTGACGAATCCCAGTGCCAGCAACGACGCCCCTGCCCCCAGCAACTTCGCCCTGCGTTTCACGGAAACGATCCGACCGGCTGCGGGAAGTTCGGACGCAAGCAAGGGAAGGTGCATGGAAATCCTCTGTTTCATTGTCGCTTTTTCACCCCCCGGACGGAGGGTTCAGTTGTCAGGACGGAGGCGATCCGGATCTGCCTCGATAAAAACTCTCTGCGGGGTGTCGAATGGTTCGCCTTGGGCACGCCCCCCCGCCCGTCGAGGGATCAAATCTCGACCGGAACTTATGAAACTGATGAGGGATCGGCATTGGAAAGAGATCGTCGGTTCATCGAAAACAAGAAGGTCCAACCAACTCCAACCGAGGACCGACATGGACCGGAAACAATCCACTCAGATGCTTGGCGAATTGAAAGCTTTCGCCCGCTTCAGCGCAGCGGACCAGCGGTACATCCGCAGGTCACTCGACATCGGCTTGCGCCGCGGAAATGCGGTTGGGCATTGGGCGCGGAATGCGACCGAAATGTCGAGGATCGAGCAACAAACTCGACGCTACAGGATGATCGAGCTGATCCGTTCCTGTATCCCGGACGACGATAACGCAGAGGCAGCCGAGTGCTTCTTGGCCCCACTAATAACCTTGTCCGCAGGCGATCTGGCCGACGACAAGATTTCCGATTTCGAAGCCTACAGGTTCTTATATGAGCGGTTGATCGGACCGGCGGTACGGCCTTGGCTGGTCAGTGCATTTTGTGCCGCAGCTGCGCTACCAGGCATCCATCCCGATATGCGCAAGCAACTTCTTCAATCCATTCCTGTCCACGATGCCGCCGCCCCCGGCTGGTCCATCCGGGCCCCGTTGTTTTTCCCCGAATGGGTCGACAAAGTGCAGCAAGCCGTGAGCTAGTCGCTCATCGAGGCGTCGCCGCCGATGTCCTGGTGGAGTGATGGTCCAAAGCGCACTCAAGCTTCGACAGCCGCTCACTGAGCGATCTCATCATTGTCATGATCTGCCTATCGAGTTGTTGGCGGCGCCGGCCTTCTTTCTCGCGTTGCGCAACATGAAATACGCTACGCTGCAGCAAGGGAAGGACTTCGAGCAGTGCATCGACGTCATCGCGCCCATAGAAGCTGCCGTCTGGCCTAGACCCGAGCAATAACCAGCCGCGCACCAATCCCAGCGGACAGCGAAGCGCAAGCCGAAGCGGAAACCTCTCGTGGTCGCAGCGAAGGAACTCCTCGGTCGTTTCTGGCGACTGCCATTCCTTCAGGAACCGGCGCGCTGAGCTCATGGAGACACCTTGTATCCCCGCCAGTTTCCCATCGATGAGCAAGGCAATGCAGGTGGACTGAACCGCCTGCTCAATCCGGGGCAGGACATTTGAAGCAAGCTGCTTGACCGAACAACCCGAAGACAGGCTCGCCAGCAAGTCAGGCAGATCTTGCTTGAGCATGACAAGATCGTTCTGGAATTGCCGCTCGGCCCAATCGCTGATCCGGCCGTGCAAAGGTGTCAGCATCATTGCAGCGACCCCAGCTGCAGCTGCGCCGGATATGTTACCTATAGCCATGCCAAACAGGTGCTCGCCAGCCAGCTCAACCAGGGTTTCGGACGCAGCAAAGGTACCGACCAGCGTCAGTGTCATTGTGGCGTAGACAGCCGAACGACTGATAGCTGCCTCGGCGTCGTACAATCGAAATCGCAGAAGCGACGTCAGGAATCCCAGGGCGACGACCACGATGCCGAACTGGAACAATCCCTCAATCACAATTGCACTGAACGGTGCGCTCTGGGCGGACTGCTTGAGCAAGGCTCCTGCTCGTGCTGAAAGGATCAACCCAATCCCGCAGACCAGGCCGAGCATGACCCATTTGAGTTGCTGCTTCTGCGTACCAGGACCCAACAATCGATACTTGACGGTCAAGGCTGCCAGTGTCGCGAGGATGCACCCTATTGCGATCGGAAGGTACAAGCTGGTCGAAGAAATACCGATCGCCTCGGCAAGCCCGAGGACAAAGGCTGCGATAATTGCTGCAACCAACCGGCGCGTCCATTTGGAGCCCCATGCACCGTCTGGGAACAGAGCGAGCGCGCAGCCGAAAAACAGGAAGCGAAAGCGGTCAATCAGGCTCGACAATGTCCAGCTATTCAGCGGGAAGCGATCATGAACCTCGACGAGCGAGTAAGCGCATTCAATATCGGCGTGAACGTGGGGGCAGAAGCAGGACAGACCGTCTTTCACTGCCATACACACCTAATCCCTCGACGAGCGGGTGACGTCGACGATCCTCGCGGAGGGGTACGCGGAGTGATACCGAAAAACAGAAGCTACTAGTCTTAATTCAGGGCAGGATCTGGCCGAGAACGGACTGTCGCGCTTTAAAGCGCGAAATCGAGATTCTAGCCGTTCGTTCTCGACGCTGCCGGCAGCTTGCCCGAGTGACTCGGAAAGCCCGGCTGAGGAGGTTCTGAAGGAAACTCCTAAGGAGCATTCATTGACCATTAGGCGTTGTCACCATATAGAAAGCCTCGGAGCACGCTACATGCTACAGGTAGACTACTTTAATCCGGCCGATCGCCAGCGCGAGAAAGCTCTCGCTCGCGAGTTGGACGACCGTGCGCTTCGCTCCGGAGCTATCTCCAGAGAGGAACTGCGGAACCGCAACGGCTTCTTCTCTTCTCTGCAGATAGTGAGCTCATCCGTCCGTCGTCGGGGCATACCTGCCTGAACGAGACTGTTCTACCTGCTGAGATCGTCTACGATCTAGCTCAAATCCTCGAACTCGAAGCTGATCACGCCTTCATTATTGGCGGTCAGGCTCTGAACCTCTGGGCCGAGCGATACAGCTACAATCCCGAGCTCGCCGACTACGGCCCCTACACCTCCAAGGACCTCGACTACTTTGGTCACGTTGAAGCCGCCAAGAAACTCGCTACCGCCCTCGACGGCAAGCTCCGTATTCCCGAAATGGACAACGTCACACCAGAGACGGCGATCGTCGAGGCCAATATCAATGGCCTCAAGGTCGAAATTGATTTTCTAGGCCACGTCAAAGGCGTCAAGGATGACAAGCTCGAACAGGCGGCCGTTGAACTCGTGCTCAACGTCAGACTGGCTGAGGGACGGACTGACACGATCCGGGTGCCGATCATGCACCCCCTCCACTGCTTGCAGAGCCGGCTAAGCAACGTTGTTAGCCTTGGCCGTAAAGACGACACCTCAAAGCGCCAGCTCGAGGCCTCTTCAATCGTTCTACGAGAGTATATATCGGAAACGCTGGACGACGGCGAACACCGTGATGCGACCCAGATTCTCGAGACACTCTTCGAGTACCTCCGTTCGGACGTAAGCGGTCGTCGGGCGCACCTAATCATGAACAACGATCCTGCGCTCGTTCTCGAGCATTTCGCCGACGACTCGAGAATTGATGAGCGATACAGGGCGAACACTCTGGCCAATATGCGTCGACAGCTGGCCAAGCGGCGCACTGCCTGGGCCACGATGGCAGCTCGGATGGGACAAGCCTTGGGACTGAACTGAGAATCGCGGTTCACCGTAAGTTACTTCGGGGGCGAATTCCAATATCAGCCGAGGCCACCGACGCAGGCCCCGAAGGGCAGCGAGGTGAAACGGATGGAATATACCGTGACGACTGCTGCCCCCCCGTCTGTTCTAGCGCAGACGCCAGCCTCACGATCAGGCTAGTGACTAGAGTGAGCGCACCATTTTTCTCTAGATTTGGTTGCTACTTTTACTCCTGGGGCCACCTATAGGAAACTCCGGCCTCTAAAGTATACCGCGAAGAGCGGCGAAGGCCCCCAAGCCGAAACAGAGAATACTTACTACTACGGCAGTGACAGCCAATCCGAGACAAAGGGCGCCTCCTAGCCCGGCCTTATTTACATCGCGACTTCTGGGTTCCGCCTTCATATCATCCTGAAAGTTCCAAGCCACATCGATGTCAAACCCCATCAATATGACTTGTGAGAAGTATCCTGCGATGTATCCGCCTAACGTCAAAAGTACCCCAAAGAAAAAGAATGTAAGTGCAGACTCCAACTCGGAAGCGTCGTATTGCGCCGATTTGTTGCCAAGGAAAGTCAGGAGCGCGAGGATTGCTCCACCATTGCAGACCATCGTTGATTTCAGCGCCGCAAGCCCCGTCTCTTGCTGAAACCCCAAGCGATTGGCGGCCCGATCCATACTCGCCTCGTAATCCATGCGGGCAATTTCCCGATTTAGTATCGGGTCTTCCGATTAACCCCCGAGTAATTCCATTTGCTACTCCTTCACTTAGAGTGAATTTAAGGCGCGAGGTTTACGCCATGCAAGTGACGGCGGTCTCTATATCTTCCAGCCCGGCAACCGTGTTGCAATCGGTTAGGGTGGCTTTTTCCTTGGATTTTCGGCTGATTCCCCGTTGATCTCGGCCGCTCCGTGCAACAAACTTGCAACATGAAGGCGCGGCTGGGCACTGAGGATCGCCGCGCGCAACCGGGCGATGCTCGATCGGGCCGTCCTGAGCGAGACCGTTGGACGAAGAATCTTACCGTCCGGCAAACGGCGGGAACGCCGGAACCAGTAAATTGCGCCGCGGCGCATCGTGTTGGGGATCGCGGCCATTGGACGTTTCCTTCGTTCCGCCACCGCCGTGGTACGGCGAGTGGCTACCGTGACCTGCAAAAAGCCGGCCTGGGACGGAGAGTTCGTCTAGTTTTTCAATAGCTTAAGCGAGATGCTGGCTGGGGCGGCAGGATTCGAACCTGCGAATGCCGGTACCAAAAACCGGTGCCTTACCACTTGGCGACGCCCCAGCATGGGCCGCCCGTCCTGAACCGGAGGGCTGGGTCGGGCGGCTTATAGCCGCTCCGCCGCCCATGAAAAGGGGGTCAGGCAATAAGGCGCGACGGCGCGTTCAAGTCGTCAGAAAGCTGGCTGGCCTCCACCGGCCGGCCAAAGTGAAAGCCTTGCAGCTGGCCGCATCCCAGCCGGCGCATCGCCCGGGCCTGCTCCTCGGTTTCGACGCCTTCCGCAGTCGTTTCCACGCCGAGGCCGCGGGCCAGCGCGAGGATGGCCTTGACGATCGCCAGGCAATCGCGGGCGCCCTCGGCCGCCCCGCGAACGAAGCTCTGGTCGATCTTGATCTTGGCAAATTGCGCGCGGCTCAGATAGCCGAAACTGCTGTATCCCTTGCCGAAATCATCGAGCACGAGCCTAACGCCCAGTGCCCGTAGCCGCTCGAGCGAGGCCAGCGTCGCGGCATCATCGCCCAGGAAAACGCTCTCGGTAACTTCCAATTCCAGCCGATCAGGGGAAAGCCGGGTGGTCGCAAGCGCGCCAAGCACCGTCTTGGCCAGCCCCGCGCCAGTTAGCTGGGCCGCCGAGACATTTACCGCGACCCGCAACTCTTCGCCCCACTTCACCGCCTCCGCGCAGGCCTCGCGGATCACCCAGTCGCCGATCTGGTGGATGAGGCCGGTATCTTCGATGATCGGGATAAATTGGTCGGGAGGAATGTCGCCGCGCTTGGGGTGTCGCCAGCGCAGCAAGGCTTCGCGGCCGACGACCGCGCCGGTCGCTGCGTCGATGATCGGCTGGTAGGCTAAAGTCAGCCCATCGCCATTGAGCGCTTGGCGAACGTCCTGTTCGAGAAGGCGATTGTCTTCGGCTTCCTCGAACATACAGCGTTCAAAGAAGGCGTGCCCTCCCCGGCCTGCTTCCTTCGCGCGATACAGCGCCAGATCGGCGCTGCGCATCAATTCTTCCTCCATCTCGCCATCGAATGGATAGACCGCGATCCCGATGGTCGCTCCGACATGAAGGGTCGCAGCGCCGACGGTAAAGCTTCTCGAAAGGTCGGCGACAATCTGCCCCGCTACGGCCGCCAGGCGATCGCGATCGCATTCCTCAGTCCAGATAACCGCGAATTCGTCGCCGCCGATCCTCCCGACCCGGCCGCCATCGCGCACCGATTGTTCGAGCCGCCGACCAACCTCGACCAGCAGCTGATCTCCAATGGCATGGCCAAGCGTGTCATTCACCAGCTTGAAGCGATCCAGGTCGACCAGGAACAGCGCGCAGCCAACCGGTGCGTCCCATCGTTGCATCACCGATTCTTCAAGCAGCTCCCGGATCAGCAGGCGGTTGGCCAAGCCGGTCAGCGGGTCGGTCCGCGCGGCGCGAACCGAGTCATTGCCCGATAATCGCGCAGCGGTAATATCGGAAGCGACTCCCCGCCATCCTACTAAACGGCCCTGCCGGTCCTTGATTGGCTTGCCCGACAGCGACCACCAGCGCTGGCCCTCCGCCGAAGGAATGGCCCGGTCCCGAAACGGCGTGCCCTCCTCAAGGTCACGGAACAGCCGGCGCATACCCGTCGACAGGTTCTGGATCTGCCCCGCAGGGTCGAGCAATTTGCTATAGTGACGGTTTAATACCTGATCTTCGCGCAGCCCCATGGCGTCGAGCAATTCCTGCGACATCTTGACGATGGACAGGTCGCCGTCGAGTTCCCACAGTCCGCCCGATCCGGTGGTTTCCAGTTCCCGAAGCAAGGTAATGATCTCGCCCTGTTCCCGAAGCTCGATGCGATCGCGGGTGTGGGCAATGAACTGCCGCGCGGAACCAAGCATGTTGGCCGTCAGCACCCCTGCATAGACCAGCACCAGTGCAAACATCGTCGGGCTGTGGACTTGGATCGTCAGCGCCGCGCATCCAACCGTGATCGTCAGGATATACAGCAGAGCCGCTTGTGGCAGCGAAACCAGCGTCATGCTGCCCGCGCTGATCAGCGCAGCCATGGTGACGCACATGAACAGCCGCTCTTCAGGCCCAGCTGCATTGAACCAGAACAATGCCGGAACCAGCCAAAGGGAAGCGAGCAGGACGATGATGAAGCATATCATCCCAGTGCGCGCCGGATGCGCCTGGGCATAATCCGGGTCCTGCCGCAAACGGATGGCGCGCGCCCCGCGCATGAAACAAATGAGCAGGGCGACGCTGAACCACAGCCCGAGCTGGAAACTATCGATCGTGTCGCGCAGGCTTACGACCATTACGCCGGCGGTAAGAATCTGGATACCCGCCGTCGCCGGGACGAGACGAAGTATAGCGTCGATCTGGGCTTCGCGGACAGCCCGTCCGATACGGTCGGAGGGATGCGACAGGGAAAGCATGTTGCTCAACCCTAGACGACGGGACCCTCCGCGCCGTTCCGACGACATACTGTCAGAATTTCCCCTCACGTCTTCTCGGCCCGCCCCGCCCCTCTACGCTCCGGCAGTTTCGGAAATAGTCAGGGAAAGCGAAAAAAGAGTGAATGCGGATCGAGGTCAAGTGTTGAGACGACGATTGACCAAATCGTCATAGTCCTTGGCCAGTTGACGAGAGAGATCGCCGATCTCGAAATTCCACGGACCTGCCGATCGGATAAAGGTCACCTCGGCTGCGCTTCCGGTAATGAACATCTGTTCGAAACCTTCCAACTCCTCCGGCCAGATCGCGCGTTCGATCACCTCGACCCCCCGCCGGCGGGCCAGGTCCATTACGGTCTGACGGGTGATGCCATTGAGGAAGCAGTCCGGCGTCGGCGTGTGCAGCTGCCCATCCTTGATGAAAAAGGTGTTGGCACCGGTCGCCTCGGCTACCTGGCCACGCCAGTCGAACATCAAGGCGTCGTCATAGCCGCGATCATCCGCATGCTTCTTGGACAGCGTCGCGATCATGTAGAGGCCCGCCGCCTTCGAATGTACCGGAGCCGTATAGGGTGCCGGCCGGCGCCAGGGCGCAATGTCGAGGCGCAGGCCCTTCGCGGCGATCTCCGGCTTGAAATATTTGCCCCATTCCCAAGCGGCGATGGCGAGGTGGGGCTTCGTCCCCTTAGGCGATACGCCCATCTGTTCCGACCCGCGCCAGGCAACCGGACGCATATAAGCGTCGGTCAGCCCATTAGCCTTCAGAACCTCGTTGCAGGCCGCATCGATCTCATCGACGGTCCAAGGAAGCTCGAAACCGAGAAGCTCGGCCGACTTGCGCAGTCGCGCGCTATGATCGCTAAGCTTGAAAATCGTGCCGCCATAAGCGCGCTGCCCTTCGAACACCGACGAGGCATAGTGCATGGCGTGAGTAAGGACGTGAACATTGGCTTCGCGCCACGGCACCAGCTTCCCATCAATCCAGATCCAACCATCGCGGTCGTCGAAGCTGCGGGTATCGGCCATCATGTTCCCCTCGAGATTTTGGCCCGCGACTAGGCGTCCCCCCGCCTAGGGTCAATTCCGTCGCGCGGCGTCAGCAAGTTCCTCGCCCCTGCGGACCGCGGCGGCGAGCATACGGTCAACCAGTGGTTGCAAGCCGTCCGGACCATCGAGCACCGCAAGCCCCTGCTCTGTCGTTCCGGCGGGGCTGGCCACGCGCCGGGCGATATCCGCCATCGATTCGCCGGTGTCGTCGGCGAGTGCAGCCGTGCCGATCAGGGTCTGAACGGCGACTTGCGCGGCCAGTTGCGGATCCAGCCCGAGCCCGGCCCCGCCGAGCCCCATCGCCGCGGCAAAGCGGGCGACATAGGCCGGACCGGCGGCGGCAACAGCGCCGATGACCGACAGTTCGCGTTCTTCGGCGCAAACCGGAGCCATTCCGAGCAGCTCGATCAATGGCAAAACTTCCCGGACAGTGGCCGCGTCGGCGCCGTAGACCGCGGTCACGCCCTGGCGCTGCTGGACCGGCAAGTTCGGCATGATGCGGACGACGCCGCGAACAGCCGGAAACCGTTCGGCGAGGCTATTTGCGGCAACGCCCGCGAGCATCGACATGATGATTGTGTCCGGACCCGTCCTCGGTTCCAGTGCGGGTACTACCTCGTCAAGCTTCTGCGGCTTGACCCCGAGCAGTACCAGTTTCGGCGGATCGCCGACAGGATAGTCGACTTGGGTCCTGATGCCCTCGACCGGCCTGCCGCTCGGGCGAACGACCGTCACGGCGTCGAAACCGAGGCCGGCGGCTTTCCAACCGCCGACCATCGCCGCGGCCATGTTGCCGCACCCGATTAGCCAGGTGGGAACGGGAAACCCGGTACCGCCGCTCATAACGTCACGCTTCGCCGGCGGTGTCGATCAGCGCCGCAGAAATGGCTTCGGTCGGTGACTTGCCGCCCCAAAGCACGAACTGGAATACGGGATAGAAGCGCTCGCACTCTTCGATTGCGGCTTCGCTGATCGCTTCGGCCTGTTCAAAGCTCATCGTCTCATTGTCGCCGACCAGTGCCGCATGACGAAACACGATCAGTCCTGAACCTGACCATAGCTCGAAATGGCCCAGCCAAAGCTGTTCGTTGATAAGGCCGATCGCCTCATAGATGGCGGCGCGCTTCTCGGCGCCGACCTTGATGTCCGGAAAGGCCAGGAACTGGAGGACCTGGTCGTCCTGCCGCCAAACGCCACGAAGCTCATATTGCGCCCAGCTGCCGGTCGCCGAAGCGATGATCTCGCCCTCGCCGGCTCGCTCGCAGGCCCAGCCGCGCGCTTCGAAATATTGTTCGAGCATTTCGATCGGCGCGCCGTCGTCCCGCTCGTCGCTGTCGCCCACGTCGCTCAGGGTCAGGCTCCCGGCTTGGGCTTGCGGGCCGGCTTCGGTTTCGACGGTGCCGAGCCGCCCTCAAGCGCGTCGAGGCGCGCCTTCAGCGCCTCATTCTCGTCGCGCGCGGCGATAGCCATCGCCTTCACCGCCTCGAACTCGTCGCGGCTGACGAAGTCCATCCCGCCGACCCATTCGCGCATTTTCTCGCGCATGGAGGCTTCAGCCTCGCGGCCTACGCCGGCCATGGTCCCGGCGACGCCGTTCATCATCTTGACGAGGTCGTCGAACATTCGGTTTTGAGATTGCATCCGATCAAGCTCCGCTAATGCCCAATGGCGCGGCGTCCGCGCCGGGGTTGAGGCGACCTGTCTCATAGTTGAGGGCGGTCGCCAGGCACAACCATAGAAGATAGGGAAGCAGCAGCCACCCCGCCACCGGACGAATTTGCCGAAAAAGCCGCGCGGTCGTCAGCGCGAGGATCAGCATCAGCAGGATGACGACCAGCGCCAGGTCAATCATGTGGAAGCCGAAGAAGATCGGCGACCATGCAAAATTGAGTGTCAGCTGCGCCGCGAACAGCGAAACCGCGGTCTTGCGCAGGGGCGTCTCGGGCTCGTTGAGTACTGCCGCAAGCGCAATCCCCATCATCGTATATAGCGTGGTCCACACCACACCGAACGCCCATCCGGGAGGCTGGAACGCGGGTTTGTCGAGCGGGTCATACCAATCGTTGCCAAACCCGCTGTTCGAAAGAACGCCGATCAGCGATCCGGCGATGACAATGGCCGGCGCGGCCACCAGGGCCTTTCGCCACAATCCCCGGTCGTTCCGTTCTGCGCTGGCCATTCAATCCTCCCTAACCGCGCCGAGCAGAAACTCGACATTTCCCTCCGGCCCGGTAATCGGACTGGTCTCAACCCCCAGAAAGCGCCACCCCTTGCTGCGGACCCATGACGCGGCTTCGTCACAAACGCGGGCGTGAACGGCGGGGTCCCGTACGACTCCCCCCTTGCCGACCTCGTCTCGCCCGGCCTCGAACTGCGGCTTGACCAGCGCCATCAGCGAGGCGCCCGGACGCGCAAGGTCGAGCGCCGCGTCGAGCACCTTCGACAGGGCAATGAAACTTGCGTCGCACACGACAATGTCGACGGGTTCGGGGATCAGCTCGCTCGACAGGGTCCGCGCATTGGTCTGTTCCATCACGATGACCCGGGGATCGCTGCGCAGCTTCCAGGCGAGCTGGTTGGTGCCGACGTCGACCGCGTAAACCTTGGTCGCGCCATTGGAAAGCAGCACGTCGGTAAAGCCCCCCGTCGAGCTGCCCACATCGAGCGCGGTAGCGCCCGTCACATCAAGGCCGAAGTGCTTCAGTCCATGGTCGAGCTTGACCCCGCCCCGCGACACCCAGGGATGGTCACGCCCCTTGACCGTCAATTCGCCATCCGCGGGTAACAGGTCGCCTGCCTTGGCTACCCGCCGGTCGCCATGGAACACATTCCCGGCCAAAATCAGAGCCTGCGCCCGAGTGCGGCTTTCGGCGAGCCCGCGTTCGACGAGCAGAAGGTCTGCGCGGCACCTATTGGCCACGGTCTTCTTCGCTTCGTTCTTGCAAGCCCTTCGACAGTTCCTGGCTGGCCTCGGCCTCAGTCCCGGCCGGCGCGGTCCGACTGACTTTGCGCTGGTCCGCGTCGCCGACCAGGCACAGGCTGAACAGGACCGGGAAATGATCCGAGCCGATATCCGGAAGGACGGCCATGTCGACGAGCTTGAAATGCGGCGAGACGAACAGATGGTCCAACGGCCAGCGCAAGAGCGGATATTTGGCGTTGAACGTCGGATAGAAGCCCCGGCCAACGCGCGGATCGTTGGTCCCGGCCACTTCATGGAACAGGCGGGACGTCCGCGACCAAGCGACATCGTTGAGATCGCCGAGCACGACCGCAGCCTGGCCCTCGTCCCTGACCTCACGCCCGACCATCACCAGTTCCGCGTCGCGTTCGCCGCTATCGTCGCCAGGCCAGGGCGGTTCGGGATGAACGCCATGAAGGATGAATTGCTGACCATTGGCCATGGTGACGGTAGCCCTGACCGAAGGCACCGCCGGCTGGACCAGGTGACGGATGCCCCCGTTCATCGGCAGGCGGGACAGAAGGAGCATCCCGTAGGTATTGGGAACCGGCTCCGCCAACCAATAGGGATAGCGATTGCGCAGTCCCGCCAGCCCGCGAACCCATTCGTCATTGGCTTCGAGGACCAGCACGATGTCCGGATCATGGCGTTCGATCTGCTGCAGCAATGGGCCCATGCGATCATTGGTCAATAGGACATTGGCATTGAGCAGCTTGACCCGGCTCGCCGTAGGACAGTTGGCGGCGCTCGCCACCTCCTTGGGGTAAAGCGGAAAATAGGCGAGGAAGTGACTGACTTGCCATGCCAGGGCGGCACCCGAGCCGATCGTAACCGCCCAGAATGTGCGCGAGCGCCTGTGTTCGAGCAGCCAAAGTCCGAACATCAGCGCTGCGAGGAGGCAGGCGACCTGAAGCCGCGGATAATCCCATTGACGAACCCACCACCGGTCGGTCTGCCAAAGTGGAAGGAACGACAGGATGGCGAGCAGTAGGAGGACGGCGATCAGGATCCGCTTGGCCCAGACCTTCCAGGCGGTCATGCGGCACTCCGGATGGTCCACCCGGCCATCAGGTCGAGGTGACGGCCAAGCTGCGCCACCGTGGGATCGGGCCCGACTGCGGAAAAGGACGGCAGCGCATCCTGTCCGCGCATCGAACGCCAGAAATGGAGGATCAGCGCCTCGATCTCCGGCCGGTCGATCATGATCTGCGATTCCAGCCGGTCCTTGGGCAGCGGACGCAGCGGCTCATGGTAGAAGGGCTCCAGCTCGCGCCATAGGAAGCGAATGGTTGTCGGGCTCACCCCCGATTTCCGCATGGCGCGCTCGAACCGGTCGAAATCGACCTGCCCGCGCTTGCGCCATAGCCAGCGATGCCGCCGCCGCGACATCGGCATGGTCAGGAAAAATAGAATGAACAGCCCGATCAGGCCGTAAAGCAACCAGTCGGCGAGTGTCAGGCGATCGCTCCCGCGTCAGCATCGACATGGTTACGGCGCAACGCCTTGAGGACCGTCTCGACGATGTGGGGCGCGTTGAGCCGGGCCTCATCATATTGTTTGGCGGGCGCGTTCTGATCCTGGAAGCTGTCGGGCAGGCGCATGGTACGAAGCTTCAGGCCGGCATCGATCAGTCCCTCGTCGCTGGCAAGCGTGAGCACGTGCGCGCCAAAGCCCCCAACCGCGGCCTCCTCGACCGTTACCGCAACCTCATGGGTCGTCAGCAACTTGCGGATCAATTCCTCGTCGAGCGGCTTCGCGAAGCGCAGATCGGCGACGGTCGTTGAGAGGCCCTTGGCCTCGAGCATGTCGGCGGCCTTTTCTGCCTCTTCGAGGCGGGTGCCGAGCGACAAGATTGCGACCTTCTTGCCTTCGCGGACGATACGACCCTTGCCTATCTCCAGCCGTTCGGGGCTGGTCGGCATGTCCACGCCGCGCCCATTTCCGCGGGGATAACGCACCGCGATCGGGCCGCCGTCATAAAGCGCCATGGTATGAACCATATGGACCAGTTCGGCCTCGTCGGCTGCCGCCATCACCACAAGGTTCGGCAGGGTGCATAGATAGGCCAGGTCAAAGCTGCCGGCGTGAGTGCAGCCATCCGCCCCGACCAAGCCGGCGCGATCCATCGCGAATCGAACCGGCAAATTCTGGATGGCGACGTCATGGACCACCTGGTCGTAAGCGCGCTGCAAGAAGGTCGAGTAAATGGCGCAGAACGGGCGGTGTCCTTGCGCAGCAAGGCCGGCGGCGAAGGTGACCGCATGCTGCTCGGCAATTCCGACGTCGAAGGTGCGGTCGGGGAAAGTCGCCTGGACCTTGTCGAGACCGGTGCCCGACGGCATTGCCGCCGTGATCGCAACGATCTTCTCGTCGCGCTCCATCTCTGCCTTCAAGGCGTCGGCGAAGACCGCGGTATAGGCCGGGGGTCCGCCGCCCGGGCCCTTGTCCTGCTTGCCCGATACGATGTCGAACTTGACGACGCCATGATATTTGTCGGCGCTGTCCTCGGCCGGGCCATAGCCCTTGCCTTTCTGAGTGACGACATGGACCAGCATCGGGCCGACGTCGGCATCGCGGACATTTTCCAGCACTTCGACGAGCGCTTCAACGTTATGGCCGTCGACCGGACCGACGTAATAGAAGCCCAGTTCCTCGAACAACGTCCCGCCAGTGACCCAGCCTCGCAGATATTCCTCGGTCTGTTCGGCCCAGCGCTGCACCGGATCCGGCATCTTGCGTGCCAGCTTGGCGGCAAGGCCGCGCGGGGTCAGATATTTGCCCGAACTCACAAGCCGCGCGAGCGAATTGCGAAGCGCGCCGACCGGCGGCGCAATCGACATGTCATTATCGTTGAGAATGACGATCAGTCGGTTGCCCGCTGCCTCGGCGTTGTTCATCGCCTCATAGGCCATGCCGGCGCTCATCGCGCCGTCGCCGATCACCGCGATGGCCCGGCCGGGCTGACCCGCGAGCTTATTGGATATCGCAAAGCCAAGCGCCGCGGAAATGCTGGTTGAGCTGTGCGCCGCGCCAAAGGGGTCATATTCGCTTTCCGCCCGCTTGGTGAAGCCGCTCAGCCCCCCTGCCTGGCGGATGGAGCGGATCCGGTCGCGCCGGCCGGTGACGATCTTGTGCGGGTAGCATTGGTGACCAACGTCCCAGATCAGCTTGTCGTCGGGCGTGTCGAAGACATGGTGGATCGCGACCGTCAGCTCGACCACCCCAAGCCCCGATCCAAGGTGCCCGCCCGAGGTCGAAACCGCGGAAATCATCTCGGAGCGGAGTTCGTCGGACAGTTGGCGCAACTTGTCCTTGGACAAGGCCCGGATGTCAGCGGGAAAATGAACCTGGTCGAGCAGCGGCGTATCGGGACGTTCGGACATAGGGAATTAGCCCTAAACCGTTAGCCGCACCTTATCCAGCGTTTAGCTGCATTCTCCGCACCGGCCACGCACTTCGATGACCGGCCGCACCTCGGCGAATCCGGCATGTTCGGCAGCATCACGCACGCCGCCGGACAATTTGTCGTCGTCTATGTGGGTCGCCTGCCCGCAATTGTCGCAGATCAGGAAGATGCAATCGTGAAGGCAGCCGGGATGCTGGTTCGCGACATAGGCGTTAGCGCTCTCGACCCGTCGCGCCAGATTGGCGCCAACGAACAGGTCGAGGATGCGATAGACGCTGTTGGCGGCAACCCTCTTCCCTCGAGCGCCCGATACCGCTTCGGCGATATCATAGGCGGAGGCCGGCTTGTCGAAGCTGGCGAGCGCATCGAAGATTGCCGCCCGCATATCGGTCCATTGCTCGCCCCGCTCCGCCATGCGCCGCGCTGCCGCGTCGCGCAGCGACGAACCTTCATGAAGCTGGTGAGAATGTCCCGACATGGAAAAAAGATAAGCCTGCCCGAGCAAAGCCGCAAGCGGCGATCACCTACTCACTGGCAATGTGGTTGAGGCGATGGCCCAGCGCCAGGATCGCGACCCCGACCACGGTATAGAGCGCTTCGCTTCCGTCATGGGGCAAAGTCAGCGCGCCGGCCATGACCCCAAGGCCAAGGCCGCCGATCGCGCTAGGCATCGCAAATCCATGCTCCCTGATCCCGCGGCCGAGCGCGATGACGCCCATGACCATCGCCAGCGACAGGCCGACTTCGTGAATCCAGTGGGCGCCGACAATGCTCCCGGCACTGGCTAGCAGGGCAAGAAGCACCGCGCTTGCCACGCAATGCACGACGCAAAGCCCGGAAAGGCCAATGGCCATCCGGTCCAGGCGATGGGTCGGAACTGCAAGCGGCGACATGGCGAAGGATATAACGTACCCGATCTAAAGTTACAACATCACATTGCACGTTTGACGCGGGTGTTGGCAAGCCGGCTCCGCCGTTCCATATCGCGCCGCGTCATGAACTCAGCCATCGCCGACAGGCCAACAACCGCTTCACGCCCCATCCGACCGGTCGCCATCTCCAACTGGCTGTTCATCGTCGCGGGGCTGGTGTTTCTGACCGTGGTCGTCGGCGGCATCACCCGGCTCACTGAAAGCGGGCTCAGCATCACCGTTTGGGACCCGATCAAGGGCGCCATCCCGCCCCTTTCCGATGCCGATTGGCAGAGCGCCTTCGACCTTTACCGCCAGACCCCCGAATATATCGAAATCAACGGTCCCGCCGGGATGGACCTGGCGGCGTTCAAATTCATATTCTTCTGGGAATGGTTCCACCGGCTGATCGGCCGGGTGATCGGGCTTGCCTTCGCCCTCCCCCTCCTGTGGTTCGCGGTCAGGCGCTCGATCCCCGAGGGCTTTGGCGGTCGGCTGGCCGGCCTGCTGCTGCTTGGCGCTGCGCAGGGTTTCCTTGGATGGTTCATGGTTCAGTCGGGCCTCGTTGACCGGACCGACGTCAGCCATTTTCGCCTGTCAGCCCACCTCTTGCTCGCGCTGTTCATCATAGCCGCGCTGATCTGGACCGCGCTTGACCTGCGGCAGTTGGCGAGGACCGGCGAGAAGCGGTTCGCCAGGATCACCCGTCCCGGCGCCATCACCTCGGCCGTCCTGTTCGTCCAACTGTTGCTTGGCGCCTGGGTCGCGGGGCTGGACGCGGGCTATGTGGCCAGCGATTGGCCGCTGATGCAGGGGAGGCTGGTTCCCGACGGCATCGACTGGAGCCAGGGCGTCGGCTTTGCCCTGACGCATGACCCGTTCCTGCTGCATTTCCTCCACCGCTGGTGGGCCTTCGTGCTGGTCCTGGCACTGGTCATCTTCGCGCGAAGGCTGAAGCCGCTCAGCGCGCGCGCCTCCCGAACGATCCATATCGTCTTTGGAACCCAAGTCCTGCTCGGCATCGCTACGGTCATGACAGGGATGAACATCGCCCTGGCGGTGCTCCACCAGGCGGTAGGTGCGCTCCTTGTCGCCAGCGTTGCCTGGGGAGTCCATGTAGCGGGGCAACGGTCATGATCGTCTCGGTCTATGCAGTTTTCGCCGACGCGGAGGAGGCAAAGCGCATCGGCAGGCTAATGGTCGAGGAAAAGCTGGCGGCCTGCGTCAACGTGCTTGGGCCCTGCCAGTCCATATACCGATGGGAGGGTGCAATCGAAGAGGCGACCGAATGTCCGGCGCTGTTCAAGACCACCGACGCGCATGCCGACGCGCTAATCGTGAGAATCGCGGAGCTTCACAGCTACGAGGTCCCGGCAATCATGGTCTGGCCGATCGAGCGGATCGATGATTCATATGCGCGCTGGATCGAGAGGGAAATCGGGACCTCAGTGGAACAAGGTAATGGACAGACGCATTGATAGCGCGCCGAAATAATAAATCACCGAGCGGCGTCACTGGGGGATCCGGAGTAATGAGTTGGAAACGGTAGACCCGCAGGCAGAATCGCACGGCGATCTCGGTTGGGACTTCTGGCAAGGCGCTCCGGTGGTGGAGGACATCCTCCCAGAATTGCCAGCCGGCATCCCCGACGAGCAAAGCTTCAGGCTGCTTGCCGACAATATTCCCACTCTCTGCTGGATCGCCAACGGCGACGGCTACATCGTCTGGTACAACCGCCGCTGGCATGAATATTGCGGCTCCACGCCCGAGGAGATGGAAGGCTGGGGGTGGCGTTCGGTCCATGATCCGGAACGATTGCCGGCTGTCATGGAACGATGGCAGCGATCGATCGCCTCGGGCGAACCATTCGAGATGACCTTTCCCCTTCGCGGGGCGGACGGGATTTTTCGTCCTTTCCTGACGCGAGTGCAGCCGGTACGCGACACCAGCGGCGCTGTGGTCCGCTGGTTCGGCATGAACACTGAAATTTCGGCGCAGGTCGAAGCCGAAGAGAAAGTGCGCGCAGGCGAAGCCAGGCTCCAGCTGATCCAGAAGGTCAGCGGGGTCGGAAGCTTCGACTATGATCTCCAGCGCGATAGGGCGGTCTGCTCGGACGAATATTACGAGATCATGGGCTTGCCCCCTCATGTAACGATCACACTCGACCGCTCTAGCGAACTCATTCATCCAGAAGATCGTGAGGAGACCCTCGCAGCTTTCGAAAAAGCCGTTACAGAGCAAGTTGCCTTCCAGCATGAGTATCGGATCGTCCGACCCGACGGCGCTATCCGTTGGGTCGCCAACGACGCAACGCTGGTATTGGACGAGGACGGCAATCCTTGGCGGTATGTCGGTGGACTGAGGGACATAACTGTCCGAAAAGAAGCAACCGAGGCGCTTCGAGAGACCAGTCGCCGGCTCGATGCCATCATCAACAACACCGAAATGGCGTTGTTCATGATGGATCATCGTCAACATTGTGTCTTCATGAACCGCGCTGCCGAAGTCCTAACCGGCTACAAGTTCGAAGAGACCCAGGGGCGTCCGCTCCATGATGTCATCCACCACACCCACCCCGACGGCACCCATTTTCCGTTGGAAGAATGCCCGATCGATCGCGCCTTTCCCGAGGAAAACCAGGTTAGCGGCGAAGAAATGTTCGTCCACAAGGATGGCCATTTCTATCCGGTCGCCTTCACCGCGTCGCCGGTCCGCGATGACCAGGGAAAGCCCATTGGCACGATCATCGAGGCGCGCAACATTGCCGAGGATATCCGGCGCAAGGCCGAGTTTCGCGCCAACAGCGACCGGTTAAGCCTGGTCCTGGCTTCGGCACCGGGCGGGCTGTACGTGGTGGACCGCGAAGGCCACACCACCTTGGTCAGCCAGGGTTTCCTCGATATGATGGGCTTCAAGGACGAATCCGAGGTCCTGGGGCGCAAGCTGCACGACCTGATCCATCACACTCACCCGGACGGAAGTCCCTATCCCGTCACCGAATGCCCCATCTACCAGTGCGCCAGCACCGGGAAGGTAGCGCATGTTCCCGACGAGGTGTTTTTCCGCCAGGACGGAAGCGCCGTTCCCGTCGAATATTGGGTGGCGCCGATCATTTCCGACGGGGAGCAGGTCGGGGCCAGTTGCACGATCGTCGACCTGACCGAGCGGAAAAAAGCCGAAAATGCGCTCGTCGCGGAAAGCCGGCGGCTTGAAACGCTCAACCGTACCGGGTCGGCCCTGGCTGCCGAGCTTGACCTTGAAAAGCTGGTCCAGCTGGTGACCGATGCCGGGGTCGAGCTGACTGGCGCCAAGTTCGGGGCGTTCTTCTACAACATGATCGATGCCGCGGGCGAGCGGCTGCTCCTGTATACACTGTCGGGGGCGAAACGGTCGGACTTCGAGAATTTCGGGATGCCCCGGCCAACGCCGGTGTTCAGGCCGACCTTTGAAGGCGAAGGGACGATCCGTTCGGACGACATCACCGCCGACCCCCGCTACGCCAAGAACGCGCCGCATAAAGGAATGCCCAAGGGCCATTTGCCGGTCCGGTCCTACCTCGCAGTCCCGGTCGTTGGACGGGACGGCGAAGTCATCGGCGGCCTGTTCTTCGGCCATCCCGAAACCGGCAAATTCACGCAGCGGCACGAAGAACTGATGACAGGCATCGCCGCCCAAGCCGCAATCGGCATCGACAATGCCCGCCTGTATCGCTCGCTCAATGCAGAGTTGGCGGAACGCGCCAAGGCCGAAGACGCGCTGAAGCTGCTCAACGAGACGCTCGAACAGCGGGTCAGCGAGGAAATCGCCCGGCGAAGCGAAGCCGAGGAAGCCCTGCGCCAGGCCCAAAAAATGGAAACGCTGGGCCAACTTACAGGTGGCATTGCCCACGACTTCAACAATCTGCTTCAGGTCGTGACCGGCAACATCGACCTGTTGAAGCGCCAATTGCCCGAGGATGCGGCGCGGCTGAAGCGTGCAGCCGAGAATGCCCTGGCGGGCGCCGCCCGGGCCGCGACGCTGACCCAGCGCCTGCTGGCTTTTTCGCGGCGCCAACCGCTATCGCCCCGCCCCACCGACATCAACCGCCTCGTCGCCGCGATGTCCGACCTGTTGCATCGCACTTTGGGTGAAACGGTTGAAGTCGAGACCGTCCTAGCTCCGCGGGTGTGGCCGATCGAGGTCGACCCGAACCAGTTCGAAAACGCGATCATCAACCTGGCGGTCAACGCCAGGGACGCGATGCCCGATGGCGGCAAGCTGACGATCGAGACCCAGAACACCCATCTCGACCATCAATATACGTCACGGCATCCGGAAATTTCGCCGGGCCAATATGTGGTCATCTGCATTTCGGACACGGGCAGCGGGATGGATCCGGAGACGCTTTCCAAGGCCATCGAACCCTTTTTCACGACCAAGGAGGTCGGCCGGGGCACTGGTCTGGGCCTGTCGATGGTCTACGGCTTCGTCAAACAATCTGGCGGCCATTTCCGCATCTATTCCGAGCCGGACGAAGGCACGACGGTCAAGATGTACCTGCCCCGACTGATGGGCGCGGTCCCCGAGGACGAAGTCGAAGATGCCATCGGCGCTTCGGCCGGCAATGGCGATGAAACCATCCTTGTCTGCGAAGACGATGACGATGTCCGCGCCTATTCGGTGCAGGTCCTGCGCGAACTGGGGTACCGTGTGCTTGAGGCGCATGACGGGCCCTCCGCCCTGCGCCTGATCGAACAGAAAGGGGAATCGATCGACCTCCTGTTTACCGACGTTGTTCTTCCGGGCGGCATGAGCGGCGCAGATATTGACCGCGAAGCCAGGAAGTTGCGGCCGAAACTGAAGACCCTGTTTACCACCGGCTATGCACGCAATGCCATCTTCCACCATGGCCGCCTCGATCCGGGCGTCGAGCTGATAACCAAGCCGTTTGGCTATTCCGACCTGGCATTTCGCGTTCGTGAAATCCTGGATGGAGTTTCAGCCTCCCAACGATAACCCGGTATTATATTACCCGTCGACAAAGCCCCGCTTTTGCTTGACTTTCTACCCGTTCGCCGCGATTAGGCCGCGCACAAGCGCTGCCGTCAAGGTGGCGTTTTCCTGTTTCAAGAAGAGGTCGCAGCCCATGAAGGCGCTGATGAAGACCACCAAGTCGGCGAAGCCGGCCGAGGTGGTGAAGAAGTGGCATCTGATCGATGCCGAAAATCTGGTGGTCGGCCGCGTGGCGACGATCATCGCCAACATCCTGCGCGGCAAGCATAAGCCGAGCTTCACCCCCCACGTCGATTGCGGCGACCATGTCGTCGTCATCAATGCGGACAAGGTGCGGTTCACCGGCAAGAAGCTCAAGGACAAGATCTACTACAAGCACACCGGCTATGCCGGCGGCTTGAAGGAAGTGCCCGCGGGCAAGATCCTCGAGGGCCGTTTCCCGGAACGTATCCTGGAGAAGGCCGTGGAGCGCATGATCCCGCGCGGTCCGCTTGGCCGTGACCAGATGCGCGCGCTGCACCTCTATAACGGCACCGAGCATCCGCACGGCGGCCAGAACCCCGAACTTCTCGACGTCGCGTCGATGAACCGCAAGAACAAGGTGGGCGCATAAGATGGCCGACAAGAAGAGCCTTTCCGACCTTGGCGCGCTGACCGGCCAGCAGGCCGAAGCTCCGGCCGCCGCTGAAACCCCGGCCGCTGAAACGGCGACCGACAAGACGGTCGAGACCGCCGATGCGGGCACCGAAACGCCGGTCAACATCCAGCCGGAAGCACCGCTTCGCGAACAGCAGCTGGACAAATATGGCCGCGCCTATGCGACCGGCCGCCGCAAGGATGCCGTCGCGCGCGTCTGGCTGAAGCCCGGCACCGGCAAGATCGAGGTCAATGGCCGCGATCAGTCGATCTACTTCGCCCGTCCAACGTTGCGCCTGGTGATCAACCAGCCGTTCGGCGTGACCGATCGCGCGGGACAGTATGACGTCATTGCCACCGTCAAGGGTGGCGGCCTGTCCGGCCAGGCTGGCGCGGTCAAGCATGGCATCGCACAGGCGTTGTCGCGCTATGAGCCGGCACTGCGCACCGCGGTGAAGCGCGAAGGCTTCCTGACCCGCGACAGCCGCGTCGTCGAGCGCAAGAAGTACGGTAAGGCCAAGGCCCGTCGTAGTTTCCAGTTCTCGAAGCGCTAAGCGGTTCGGATTTCGAACAAAGGAAGGGCGGTCCCGCCGGGGCCGCCCTTTTTCGTTGCCGTCGGTCGCTGAGCGCGCTGTAGCCTCTCAACAAGGGCCCGCGCGCCGGCATAGGGTCGACCGGTCTGAAGGCGCGTTTGCCCGGCCTGTCTTGCAAGCGCCACAAACTATGGGCAATCGGGCCATTCATGACAGAACAGAATAATATCGAATCCATCCTCGACGACCTGGAAACCCGCTACGAAGCCTCGGTCACCCGCCTTCGCACCGCGCTTGCCCGCTACGCTAAGAATGGGGTCCGACCCGATCCCGACGCACGCGACGACGGCGCCTTCGCCTACCCCGAACTTCGTGTCGAATATGATCCCGAAATCCCGCCGCCGACGCCGGCGCGCGCTTTCGCGCGGCTGAACCAGCCCGGCATTTATACGACGTCGATTGCCCGGCCCGCGCTGTTCCGCGCTTATCTGCGCGAACAGCTTGAACATCTGGTGCGCGACTATCCGGTGAAGATCAGCGTCGGCACGTCGGCCAGCGAAATTCCCTACCCTTACGTCCTCGACGGCGGCGATCTCGATTTGGAAGGCATTTCGACCGCCGAGCTGTCGCGCTGGTTTCCCTCGACCGATCTCATCCACATCGGCGACGAAGTGGCTGACGGCGCATGGGACGTAACGCTCGACCCGACCCGTCCGCTCGCCTTGTTCGATGCGCTCCGTACCGACTTCAGCCTTGCCCGGCTCAA
This sequence comes from Sphingomonas xanthus, assembly GCF_007998985.1. Classification (GTDB taxonomy): domain Bacteria; phylum Pseudomonadota; class Alphaproteobacteria; order Sphingomonadales; family Sphingomonadaceae; genus Sphingomicrobium; species Sphingomicrobium xanthum. The sequence continues at coordinate 2,093,287 of NZ_CP041659.1, read as the reverse complement.
ACATTATACCGGCACCCCGGCAGAGCATTTCCAGCGCTTCGTGCTGTTCACCAACTATGTCCGTTATGTCGACGAGTTCGTCCGCTTTGCCGTAGCTGCGCTGCGCGACAAGGGCAGCCGCTTCACCATGTTGTCGGTTCCCGGTGGCACTTACGAGCATGGCGACCTCGCCGACGCCGAGGAGCAGATCGCGGCCGGCGTGTGGCGGCGGCACCAGATGCCCGCTTACCATCTGATGACCCCGGATGGTGACGGGATCACGCTGGTCAATATCGGCGTCGGCCCGTCAAACGCGAAGACGATCTGCGACCATATCGCGGTGATCCGGCCTGAGGCCTGGTTGATGATCGGCCATTGCGGCGGCCTTCGCCCCAGCCAGACCATCGGCGACTATGTCCTTGCTCATGCCTATCTGCGCGATGACCATGTGCTTGATGACGTCCTGCCGGTGGAAATCCCGATCCCGGCCATCGCCGAGGTGCAGACCGCGCTCTACAATGCTGCGTTGACCGTGACCGGCGAAGGTGAAGAAGCACTCAAGTCCCGCTTTCGCACCGGCACTGTGGTTACCACTGACGATCGCAACTGGGAACTTCGCTACACGCTCAGCGCACTGCGCTTCAACCAGAGCCGTGCGGTGGCGATCGACATGGAATCGGCTACGGTTGCGGCGCAGGGCTACCGCTTCAGGGTGCCTTATGGGACCCTGCTATGCGTCTCGGACAAGCCGCTCCACGGTGAATTGAAGTTGCCCGGCCAGGCCAACGCCTTTTACGAACGGGCAATCAGTCAGCATCTGCGCATCGGAATCGAAACGCTTGACCTTCTTCGCGAAGAAGGTGACGGGCTGCACAGCCGCAAGCTGCGCAGCTTCGATGAGCCGCCGCTGCGATAGCGGCCAGCGCTGGCGCGGCCGCCGCGGCCCTAGCTGCGCGGCGTGCGGTCGTCGATGCGTCCGAGACTGGGGACGTTCCCGCCCGCCTTCAAATAGGCCTCTGTCGCGTCAACATCGAGGATGTTGGCATCCACGACCGCGCTTGCGCCTTTCAAGACAGAAAAATTATCGCCGCCGCTGGCAAGGAAGTTGACCACCGTTACCTTGTAGGTAGCGGTCGGGACGATGCGGCGACCGTGCAATCGCATGTCGACGATCCGCTCACCCGCCGGCCTGGAAAGGTCATAGGCGAAGCGGAAGCCCTCGCTTGGAAGCAGCATGTTGGGCCGGGCGACGGTGTTAGTGCCGCTGTCGAACTGCTGTTCCAGCAACGCTTTCAGCTGGGCGCCGCTGAGCGTCAGCACGACCAGACTGTTTCCGAACGGCTGCATCGCGAAAATCTGGCCAAAGGTTACGGCTCCGCCCTTCCCGGGAACGATGTCGGCGCGCACCCCCCCGGTGTTGGAGAAGGCGATCTGCGCGCCCAGCTGGCGGGTTGCCGCAAGTTGAGCATCGGCGATGAAATTGCCCCCGGTCAGTTCGCGATCCTCATTCGCCTCCTTGGTAATCGGGCCGTCTAGCGAACCCACGACGCGCTGCGTCAGCGGAAGGGCGGCTGCGGTATATTTGTCGACCAGCGCGGCAGTCGCCGGATGCCTTGCGAAGACCGGGAAAGCGGGATGGACCGGTACTTGCCCGCCTGGCCCCGCAAAGCCTTCCCCCTGAACGAGGATATTGTCCGCGCTGGAGTGTTGCAGCCGGCCTTCGGCGTCGAACTGCAGTCGGATATCACTGATCATCGTGCCGTACCGACCGGCGCTGGTCAGCAGCAGCGGGCGTCCTGCGGTGCGCGCGATGTGGCAGACATAGGCGTAATGCGTATGGCCTGATACGACGAGGTCGACAGCAGGGTCGAGCCTGGCGATGATCGGCATGATGTCGCCGTCAAGCCCGGGGCAACTCTTGTCATTATATCCGCCGGTTGTTCGCCCGCCCTGGTGGATCAGCACCAGGATCGCATCCGCGCCGGCGGCCTTAAGCGCCGGGATGGCCGCGTTTACGGTCGCCGCCTCATCCTCGAACGTCAGGCCCGCTACACCCGCCGGGGTAACGAGCGAAGCGGTTTCCTTGAGGGTCATGCCGATGATGCCGATCTGGACATCGCCGAAATCCTTGATCGCGGTGCCGGGAAACAATGTCCGGCCACTGGAAGCGCGGACATTGGCAGCCAGGAACTGGAAATCCGCTCCGTCGAAGGGCTCCACCACACAGGGTTTGCGCATCGTGTGCTGGGCGCAACCTCCAGACTGGAGGCGGACGAGCTCGGCGCTGCCCCGGTCGAATTCATGGTTGCCGACGGCGTTGAACTCGACCCCAACCTCCTCCATCGCCTCGATCGCCGGTTCGTCAAGAAACAGCGAAGATACGAGCGGCGATGCACCGACCATGTCGCCGGCCGAGACGGTGACGCTGCGCGGATGACCGTTGCGCAGGGACTGCGCCGCAGTGGCCAAATAGGCCACGCCGCCCACCGGGATCTTGGCGATCGCGCCGCCCGGCAGTGTCGCATCGACTGTCGTTTTGGGCGGCTCGAGGTTGCCGTGGAAATCATTGATGCCAAGCACCTGCACCTCGATCGGCCCGGCAGTCGGTGAAGGCGGAACCGGGGTTCCAGGCGGCGCTTGCACGCAAGCTGCGACGAACAGCAGGGGAATGGCGAAAAGCAGACGGGCCATCGGCGAACTCCAACTTGGCATTGCCGCAGCGCTTAGCGCGCGCCACAAGACAAGGCCATGACTGATGACGAATTGATCGCTGCCGCGCGCGCCGCCGCCCTCAAGGCCTACGCCCCTTATTCCCGATTCTCGGTCGGCTGCGCGATCGAAAGCGTCGACGGTTCGGTTGTGACCGGCGCCAATATGGAAAACGCCTGTTATCGGCTTGGCCTGTGCGCCGAGCAGAGCGCCCTGACAATTGCCGCGCACATGTTCGGCCTCGAAAAGGTCGCGCGGATCGCGGTTGCCGGAGGCGACGGATCGGGCAGCGAACTGGCTGGAGGCAGCACGGTCACACCTTGCGGCGGGTGCAGGCAGGCAATCCTCGAGGCGGCCCAACTGGGCGGTCGCGACATCGAGATCTTATGCGCCAGCGGTGACGGGAGCCGCGTGGAGCGCCACCTGCTTTCGGCCCTCATCCCGCATGGATTCGGGCCCGCCAACCTTGCCGACGCGGGCTGAGCGTCAGCGGCCGATCACCAACGGCAACTCGCTATGATCGAGCAGCGAGCGCGTGACCCCGCCAAACAGATATTGGCCTATCCGACTGTGGGCGTAGCCGCCCATCACCAAATAGGCCGCCTTGGTCTCGCGGGCATGCGCGAGTAGCAGGTCGGCGACGGCATCGCCGCGACTGGTACTTGCCGTTTCGACGCGGAGCTCGGCATGGATGGAATGGCGGGACAGATATTCGAGCAGCCGGGTGCTCGGGAACTCGCCCTGCTTGCCTTCTTCGCTGATCTGGATGACCTGGACGCTCGAGGCCAGCGATAGCAGGCCAAGCGAGGCACGGACCGCGTTGGAGGCCTCGGAGCTGCCGTCCCAGGCTATGAGCGCATGACCAAACGGATCGACCGCGCCGCCGCCGTTCGCCGGGAGGAACAGGGGCGTCCGGCTTTGGTGCAGGATATCCCCGATGGCCGCGCTATTCAGCGGTATCGCGGTGCCCCCATGATCGACCCTTCCGGTGACGATGATGTCGGCGAGCGCGCCATGACGGACCAGTTGAGGCGCCACGCCGCCAGTGACCTTTTCATAATCCCAGGTGACATCTTCGTTCGCCAGTTCGCGCTCGATCCTCTCGCGCAGCTTTGTCTCGTCCTCGTCGAGCGCACGGACGACATCGTTCATCACGAACACGCCGCCGAACGCGTCGAATGCCATGAAGGCTTCGACCGGCGTGACATGCACGCAATGGATATGCGCGGTGCAGGCCCGGGCAAGGCTCAGCGCGGATTCCAGCCGATCGCCGAGCGAGCGGTCGTTCTGGACGTGCAGGAGGATCGTCCCGATCGCGCTGGCGCTCGGAGCGCTTGCCCGGTCAGGCCGGTCAAGGGTTGAAATGATTTCGTCAGGCATCGCTGTCCTCCCTGGGGCGGACGCGAAAAATCTTGTCTCAGGGCAGCGCAGGTCCGCCGGCAGCATCGTCGCCCGTAAGCAGACCCTGATTATAGCATAATTAGCGCGCCAATGCCCCGATCAAACGGCCTAGGCGCACCAAGGTCAGGCCCGCCCGATCCTCACTTGAGCTTGATCTCGCGAAGCCGCTCCTGGAGATAGTCATGGCTGCTGATTGGCGGCCACTTCGGCTCCTCGCCCGCCGGCACCGTGCCCGGAAGTGCCTCGATCACGAAATCGGGGCGGAAGTGGAGGAAGAAGGGCATCGAAAAGCGCGCATGGCTGGCCCGGTCCGGCGCCGGGTTGACCACCCGATGGCTCGTCGAGCGAAGCACGCCGTTGGTCAGCCGCTGCAGCATATCGCCAATGTTGATGACCAGTTCGCCGGCCTTGGGGCTGACGGGGATCCAGCGACCGTCTTTCGTCTTGAGCTCAAGTCCCGCTTCCTCGGCGCCAAGCAGCAGGGTAATGGTGTTGATGTCCTCATGCGCCCCGGCGCGGATATGATTTCCGGTCGGCTCGTCCTGAGCGGGGTAATGGAGCAGGCGCATCACCGAATTGCCGTCGCGGACGGTGTCGGTGAAATAATCCTCGTCGACCTTGAGGAAGCGGGCGATCGCTCGGAGCACTTTCACGCCAGCCGCGTCGAACGCGTCGTAAAGCTCGAGAAAGGTCTGCTTGAACTCGGGAATTTCGCTCGGCCAGATATTGTCGGCCATCACCTCGCGGAAGGGATGCCCGGGGGCCAGTTCGCGGCCGACGTGCCAGAATTCCTTGAGGTCGAACGCGGTCGCGCCCTTGGCGGTTTCGACGCCGAAGGCGGTATAGCCACGCGCGCCGCCGCCGCCAGGAATGAGATATTGCTGCTTTACCGCGTCGGGCAGCGCGAAGAATTGCTTCGACAGTTCCTCGGCCCGGTCGATCAGGTCCTGGGGAATGCCATGGTCGCGGACGATCGCGAACCCATAGTCCACGAAGCTTTGGCCAAGCTCCTGGGCAAAGCCCTGCGGATCCTTGTCGGCGTCCGGCAGGGAAACGGAGGCGATCTGGTCACTGCTGATTAGGTCGGTCATGGGCGCGCCCTTACTCTCCCCGCGGCGTGCGGGCAATTGACTGCAGTCAGGCGAAATTTCAGCTAATCATCAGCCCGGCCAATGCCGCGCTCATGAGGTTGGCCAGCGAACCGGCAAGCAGGGCGCGAAGGCCCAGCTTGGCGATCATCGGCCGCTGGTTGGGCGCCAGGTTGCCGGTCACCGCCATCTGGATGGCGATCGAGCTGAAATTGGCAAAGCCGCACAGCGCAAAGGTGATGATCGCGCGGCTGCGGTCGCTAAGGGCGCCCGCCTCCATCGCGCCAAGATCGATAAAGGCGACAAACTCGTTGAGCACGATCTTCGTACCAAACAGGCCGCCCGCCGCGCCGGCTTCGCTCCACGGAATGCCGATCAGGTACATGACCGGCGAAAAGAGCGTTCCGACGACCTGCTGGAAGCTGAGTTCGGGATAGCCGAACCAGCCGCCGATGCCGCCGAGGATGCCGTTGGCCAGCGCCACTAGCGCGACAAAGGACAACACCATCGCGCCGACCGCAACGGCCAGCTTGACGCCCGTCTGCGCGCCTTGCGCGGCAGCCATGATGATATTGGCCGGTCGCTCGCCCTCTTCAAAGGTATGAACTTCGATCTGGTCTTCGGGCGCGGCCGCCACACCGCCGCCTTCCAGCGCCAGCTCGTTCTCGCCGGCAGGCTCGTCGGGCATGATCAACTTGGCCATCAGGATTCCCCCCGGCGCCGACATGAAAGCGGCGGCGAGCAGATAGGGCAGATATTCATTGCCCAGCAGCCCGGCATAAGCGGCAAGGATAGTGCCCGCGACGCCGGCCATGCCGACTGTCATCAGCGTGAACAAATGGCTTGGCGGAAGGGCGGCAAGGTAGGGGCGCACAACCAGAGGGCTTTCCGACTGGCCGACAAAGATGTTGGCGGCCGCGCCGAGCGATTCGACCCGGCTGATCCCCGTCACCTTGCCGATCGCACCGCCGACCCAGCGCACGACGCGCTGCATGATCCCCAGATGGTAGAGGATCGCGACCAGCGAGGCGAAGAAGATGATTACCGGAAGCGCGGCGATGGCGAAGGTGTTCGCAAGTGGGTTGGAGGCGGTGGGCCCGAACAGGAATTCGGTGCCCTTGGTGGCATAGCCCAGGAGGTTCGCCACCCCGTCCGACATCCACTGGATCGCTGCCCGCCCCCAGGGTGTGCGCAGGACGAGGAAGGCGAGCAGCGCCTGTAGTGCGAACGCTGCGCCGACGACGCGCAGGCGGATCGCCTTGCGGTTCGACGAAAAAATGACGGCGATAAGGATGATGACGGCAAGGCCGACAAGCCCAAGCAACTGATTCATGAAATGCCGCCCCTCCCCCGGGCGTGGATTACCAGGTCACGCCTTGTGCCGCGCTTTTTGCCGCTTCGTCCAGTAGGTCGAGCGCGGCCTGCGGACTCTCGGCCTTGAGCAGCTGGAGCCGGCGAGCCTGGCTCAGGAAACCGCTGGCGGATACATGGTCCATGAAGCCGGCAAGCCCGTCCCAGAAACCATTGACATTGAGCAGGCAAAAGGGCTTTGCGTGATAGCCGAGCGCGTTCCAGGTCCAGGCCTCGAACAATTCGTCGAGCGTGCCGATACCGCCAGGCAGCGCGACAAAGGCGTCACACAACTCCGTCATCTTGGCCTTGCGCTCATGCATGTTGCCGACGGTATGGAGTTCGGTGCAGCCGAGGTGTGCGACCTCATGGTCGACCAGCGTGCGCGGAATGACGCCGAATACCTCGCCGCCCGCCGCCAGCACTTCATCGGCAACGATCCCCATCAGCCCGAGCCGGCCGCCGCCATAGACAAGGTCGATCCCCCGGCCGACCATTTCCCGGGCAAGGTCGCGGGCGGCGTCGGCGAAGGCGGAATTCGCGCCGTTGGCGGACCCGCAATATACCGCCACGCGACGGATCCGGGTCATAGCTGCACCAGCGTCTTGAGATCGACAATCGGGCGGGCGCCATAGTGCTGGATCACCTCGCCGGCGGCGATGGCGCCGGTCCACAGGCAGCGTTCCAGCCCGGCCCCGCGGCAATGGGCGGTAAGGAAACCGGCGGCAAACAAGTCCCCTGCCCCCGTCGTATCGACGACCTGTCGGACCGGCGCAGCCGGGATTGAAATACGCTGTCCGCCGGCGATCGCGGTCGCGCCTTCGGGACCACTGGTGATGACCAGCACCGGCACTTTCGCGCGCAATTCGGCCAGCGCGGAATCAAGGTCGGTGCGGCCGGTTAGCTGAAGCGCTTCGTCCTCATTGGCAAACAACAGGTCGACTCCGCCACCGTCGATCATTGCCGCAAAGCTCTCCTTGCGTCCGGCGATACAGACGCTTTCGCTCAGCGTGAACGCCACCTTGCGGCCGGCGGAATGGGCGATGTCGATCGCTTCCATCATCGCCGCCCGGGGTTTGTCCGGGCCAAACAGATACCCTTCCAGGAACAGGATCGAGGCCGAAGCAATCAGCGCAGGGTCGAGTGCCGCCGAGCAAAGCTCGTGGCTTGCGCCAGGGCAAGTGTTCATCGTTCGCTGCCCGTCAGCAGTCACCAGGATCAGGCAGCGGCCGGTCGGCGGCCCACCGACCAGCGGCGGCGTGTCGAACTTCACGCCCAGCGCACGCATGTCATGTTCGAAGATAATCCCGAGCTGGTCTTTGGCGACCTGGCCGATGAACGCCGACTTGCCCCCCATCGCCGCGACCCCGGCCATGCTGTTGGCAGCCGATCCGCCCGACATTTCGCGAGCCACGCCCATTGCCCCATAAAGCTCGTCGGCCTGCTCCGGCGTCAGCAGCTGCATCGATCCCTTGGGCAGTCCGTGGCGCTTCAGGAATTCATCGTCGGCACTGGCGATGACGTCGACGATCGCGTCTCCCATGGCAACAATGTCGAGCGAGGCGTCGGCCATGGCGAGGGGGAAGTCCCTGTTGTTTTTAAGGAAAAGCGCGCCCGCCTAACCGCGCGCCGGGGCAGGGTCAAACGGAAATGGCTTGCAGGCCGCCGCGAAGCCGCTAGGCCTTCGCCCCCATGACCGATCAAGCCCAGGCGCAGCCCATGTCCCGTTCCCTGTTCGTCTTCTCCATTTTCTACGGCGGCATGGTGTGCATTGCCGGCGTGCTTGCCAACAAGCAGGTCGCGCTTGGCCCGCTCGCGGTCGAGGCGGGGATCTTCGCCTTCCTGATGCTGGTGACGACGTCGAGCGCGGTGGCCGAGATTCATGGTCGCGAGACCGCCAACCGGCTGGTCGCGATCGGCTTTATCCCGCTGATCGCCTCGATCCTGTTGACGGTGGTGGTATTGGCGCTGCCCGCGTCACACGAAATGCCGCAGGAGCGGCAGGATTCGTTCAACATGATGATGATGGCAACACCGCGGATCTGGATCGGCGGGATCATCGCCTACGGCATTTCGCAGTTCCTCAACGTCACCATCTTCAGCCGGATGAAGCGCGAAGGTGGAAGCCTGCTTTGGCTGCGCGCGGGCGTGGCGAGCGTCCTTTCGCAGATCGTCGACACGCTACTGTTCATCACCATCAGCTTCTACGGCGTCTTCCCGATTGCCAACCTGCTGCTGGGCCAGATGCTTGCCAAGGTGGTGTTGTCGGCGCTGCTGGTGCCGACCCTCATCTACGCCTTCGTCGCGATGGGCCGGAGACTGGACGGAAATCCGCCAGCAAACTGAGGCTTTGCGGACACTCTTGTAAATACTGAGGGTTTTTCTATAGGCCAGCACCCATGGGTCGCGCGAGGTGGCGCGATTTGGGGTGGGGATTTTCCGAAGCGGTTTTCGATGGACGGGCGACGCTCGCCGATGGCGGTCACCCTTCTGTCTTATTCGCACTCCAATGGCCGCCTTGCACGTCCGAATCGACGTCTGCTCTGCTATTCATTTGGGGTGTTCCGTGAAAAAACTGATTCTGCTCTGCTCGACGGCTGTCGTCATGCCAGCCGCTGCTTTCGCCCAGTCGACCGGGTCGGTCGATTTCGAAGAAACGATCGTCGTCACCGGTTCGCGGGTCCAGGAAGTGGGCGGCGTACAGACCCCCGATTCCGCCAAGGCCAAGGCGGTGCTGACCCAGGAAATGATCGCGCGCCAGAACCCCGGCCAGACCATTCTCGACACCATCAATCTGGTGCCGGGCGTTAGCTTCCAGAATAACGACGCCTACGGCTCGTCGGGCGGCACGCTCACCATCCGCGGTTTCGATTCGTCGCGCATCAGCCTGACCTTCGACGGCATCCCGCTCAACGACAGCGGCAACTACGCCATCTATTCGAACCAGCAGATGGACCCGGAACTGATCGAGCAGGTCAACGTCAACCTCGGCACGACCGACGTGGACAGCCCGACCGCCTCGGCCGTCGGCGGCACCGTCAACTACCGCTCGATCACGCCGGACAAGAAAATGGGCGCTCGCGGCTCGGTTTCGATTGGCGAATATGATTTCCGCCGCTTCTTCGGGCTGTTCCACACCGGCGAGATGGGCCCCTGGGGTACTCGCGCCTGGGTGTCGGCCTCGACTGCCAAGAACGACAACCCGTTCAACAACTACGGCAAGGTCAACAAGCAGCAGTATAATGCGAAAATCTACCAGCCGCTGAGCAGCGGAGATTTCGTCGCGATTTCTGGCCACTACAACCAGAACCGCAACAATTTCTTCGGTTCGCTGCCCCTTCGCTGGGACACCACCCGCGCCGCCAACAATGCGACCCCGCGCAACGTGGGTTCCGGTTCCAACGACCGTTATCCGCGCAGCAATGACGAGCGCGAATATGACATCAACTATCCATGCCAGACCGATGCGCCGCAAACGGGCGTGCAGGACGTCACCAACAGCTGCGGCACCGAATTCGACCGCCGCTACAATCCGTCGAACACCGGCAACATCCGCGGTTCGTCGCGTTTCTCGCTGACTGACAAGCTGACCCTGACGGTCGATCCCAGCTTCCAATATGTGAAGGCCAACGGCGGTGGCACGGTCACCGGCCGTGAAGGCGTCCGGATCATCAACGGCGTCACCTACACCGGCTTCATCGGCGGCAACTATTATTTCGGTCGCGACCTTAACGGCGACGGCGACGTGCTGGACACCTGCCGCATCCCGGCAACCTCGGGTTCGGCGTGCAGCTCGACTGCTTCGGCGTCGAACGTTCCGGGCGGCGGCGTCACGCTGCTCGCCCCGAGCCAGACTCGAACCTATCGCTACGGCGTGATTTCGGGCCTGCGCTACGACCTTAACGACGACCACACGCTGCGCTTTTCCTATACGTTCGACCATGCCAACCACCGCCAGACCGGCGAGCTGCTTGGCCTCGACGCCAATGGCGAACCGCTCGACGTCTTCCCGATCAATGATCCGCTGGCCGACGCCAATGGCGATCACGTCCAGAAGCGTGACCGCCAGAGCTATGCGATCCTGAACCAGGTTGCCGGCGAATATCGCGGTGAGTTCGGCGCGCTGACCGTCAACGTCGGCGTCCGCGCCCCCTTCTTCAAGCGCAAGCTGGACCAGAATTGCTTCACCACTTCGGCGGGCGGATTCATCGACTGCCTTGGCGATCCGGCGGCCATTGCGGCTTATGCGGCAGCCAATCCGTACAGCTATAACGAGAGCACGGGCGTTGTGACCGGCTTCGCGCCTCCTCAGAAGCGCACGCTGAAGTACAACAAGCTGCTTCCGAACATCGGTGCGGTCTACGACATCACCACCAATCTGTCGGCGTTCGCCAGCTATGCAAAGGGCCTGTCGGTCCCCAGCACGGACAATCTCTACAACAGCTTCTATTATCCGGAAGGCACGCCGCAGGCGAAGCCGCGTCCCGAAACCACCGACAGCTTCGACGTTGGCCTGCGCTATCGTTCGACCAAGGTCCAGGCGCAGCTTTCGGCCTGGTACACCAAGTTCGATGATCGCTTGGCCTCGGCCTTCGATCCCGACCTCAACCAGACCGTATTCCGCAACCTTGGCCGCGTGAACAAGTGGGGTATCGACGGCTCGCTCGCCTATGCCCCGATCAAGGAGCTGACGATCTACACCTTCGGGTCGTGGAACAAGTCGAAGATCAAGGACGATGTGGCCAACGGCGCCTGCAACAGTGCGCAGGTTACCAACGGCACCTTCGGCTGCACCGTCGTCGGCGATACGATCTTTGCCGAAACGGCAGGCAATCGCGAATCGGGCACGCCGAAGTACACCTACGGCACGTCGGTCCTCGGCTCGCTGGGTCCGGTCGATCTGGGGATCACCGCCAAGCGTACCGGCCCGCGTTACGTCTTCGACACCAACCTGCCGGTTTACCGCGGCACGATCGGTGCAACCACCGGCGCTACCCCGCAGGAGCAGGTGTTCGCAGCGGCTGCCCCGGCCTATTGGCTGGTTAACCTCGATGCACGGGTGAACATGGGCTATTTCGCCGACGATCTGAAGAAGACCTACGTCCAGTTCAACGTCTACAACCTGTTTGACAAATTCTATGTCGGCGGGTTCGGCGGCGGCTTGGCCCAGTCGGTGTCGAGCAGCACCAACTTCGGTAATCCGCCGTTCGTGCAGATCGGCGCGCCGCGCACGCTCAGCATGACGGTTAACGTCGGCTTCTAAGCCTTCGTTATCAACGATAAGATCTCGGCGTCGCCTTCGGGCGGCGCCGTTTTCTTTGGGCGCTTGACGGGTTCGGGGTCGCGTGGCACCGCACGGCCCGGCCACGCGGGTGTAGCTCAATGGTAGAGCAGAAGCTTCCCAAGCTTACGACGAGGGTTCGATTCCCTTCACCCGCTCCAACCTTCCGATGTCGGGACATCGCGAATTGGAGCGCACGAGCGAAGCCACGGGCGCGCCCCTAAATCCCGCCTTCGAATGCCTCGAACCCGGCATCCGCCAGCATTTGCGCAAGTTCTGTCGCGACACGCGCCGCGACTTCTGGCTCGTCAGACCGGACGACGAAGTTCGATCCGACCCGGCCTTCGCGGAAGAACGGATAGCTGCCGATCGCGACATTATCGGCGCTGCGTTCGGCAGTTCGAAGCAGGTCGGCGACCTCGCTTTCCGGAATAAAGCCGCCGACCGTCACGCTGACCAGCGGCCTCCCTCCCTCCAGCTCGCCGCTCAGGCCCTCCAGCATGCCGGCGGTGATGTGCGGGACGCCGGCCATCAGGAACAGGTTGGCGATCCGGATGCCGGGCGCGCCGGACACGGGATTGGGGATGAGCTCGGCGCCTTCGGGCGCGCGGGCCATCCTCAGCCGCCCTTCGTTGAGCCCGCCCCGGGTCGCATAATAACGCTCGAGAATCGCGCGCGCCTCGGGGTGAATGACCACCGGCACGCCAAGCGCCTCGGCAACCGCATCGACGGTGATGTCGTCATGGGTTGGGCCGATCCCGCCGGTGGTGAACCCATAATCATAGGTGGTCCGGACCTGGTTCACAGCCTCGGCAATCCGCGACGTCTCGTCCGGCACAACGCGAACATCCATCAGTCGAATCCCCTGGACGTTCAGCCAGCGGGCGATCTGCGCGATATTCCTGTCCTGGGTCCTGCCCGACAGGATCTCGTCGCCGATCACGACCAAGCCGGCGGTCCAGACTCGATGTTCGCTCATGATCATCCTATATCCCGGGCATGACCGAATATGTCCACGTCGGGCCCGAAGACCGGATCGAGCCGCGCAACAACATGATCAAGCTCCACGGGCCCGAGGGTTTTGAGGGAATGCGCCGGGCCGGCCGGCTGGCAGCCGAGATATTGGACGCGCTGGTCCCGCACGTCGTCCCGGGCGTCACCACGCGCGAAATCGACGAGATTGTCCGGCGCATGACGCTGGAGGCCGGCGCGGTTCCCGCGACGCTCGGCTATCGTGGCTATACCCGCAGTTGCTGCACCTCGATCAACCATGTCGTGTGCCACGGCATTCCGGGCGACAAGGCGCTGAAGGACGGCGACATCGTCAATATCGACGTCACACCGATCCTCGACGGATGGCATGGCGATACCAGCCGGATGTACCTCGTCGGAGACGTCCCGCTCAAAGCCAAGAAGCTGGTCGAAGTAACCTATGAATGTTTGATGCTCGGCCTTGAACAGGCCAAGCCCGGCAACCGATTGGGCGATGTCGCCAACGCCATCCAGAGCCACGCCGAAAAGCACCGTTATGGCGTTGTCCGCGATTTTTGCGGCCACGGCCTCGGCCGCCTTTTCCATGATAGTCCCGAAGTGATCCACGCCGGTCGCCCGGGTACCGGCCCGGAGCTTCGCCCCGGCATGTTCTTCACGGTCGAACCGATGATCAACATTGGCCGCGCCGACGTGAAGATGCTCGACGATGGCTGGACCGCAGTGACCCGCGACCGATCGCTATCGGCCCAATTCGAACATTCGATCGGAATCACCGAAAGCGGCTGCGAAATTTTCACCCAGAGCCCGAAGGGCTTGGACAAGCCGCCTTACTAGGCCGCGCAGGCCTTCCTGCCCCTGTCCCAACGCTCAGTCAGCGCCTGGGCACTGTCGACGTCCTCGGGAAAGTCGACCTCGCCCCATTCGTGCCCCTGGATGTCCAGCGTCCACACGGGCGCTTCCTGGGCGATCTGGTGAATGACGCGCAGATACCAGATCGTCGTGCCCTCGCTGCTGCGAATCGCCCGCTCGATAGCGTGGCGGAACGTCTGGGCCCCCTCTTCGCGAAAGGCGAGAAGGCCGATCGATTCGGCATTGACCTCCGCCAGGTCCAGCCGCTTGCCGATGGCGTGCAGCCGACCGGCTTCGTCTACCACGACCTTCATGTCGTCTTCGTCATAGCCGTCCTTGCGGTCGATCGTGACGCAAATCCCCTTGCGGCCGGCATTGCCGACGACCTGCGCCATCAACTCCTCGCTGACCAGCGTATCGCCGTTCCAGACCAGCACATCGCCGGCGATTTCCTCGCGCGCGACGAACAGAGAGCCGAGATTGTCGGCGACCTTGTAAAAGGGGTTGTAGATGGTGCGGACGCGCGGGCCGATGCTGCCGCGCCGATCCAGCGCGGCCTCGATTTGGTCATCGCGAAAACCGGTGACCACCACCGCCTCTTCGACTCCGTTGGCGGCAAGCGCGTCGAGCTGCCGGTCGAGCAGGGTACGACCGTTGAATTCGATCAGGCACTTGGGTCGATCGTCGGTCAAATGGCCGAGGCGCGAGCCCTGACCCGCCGAAAGAATGATGGCTTTCTTCATGTCCCCACCGGACTGCCCGCGAATTGCGGCATTGGTTTGACCATTTTTCACAATCCAACGCGCAGGTGCATCAACCGGTGGCGCCCAATCGCGGCTTGTGCCTATGATGGGCCGGATAAAGGGGATTTTCGCGTGAAGAAGATCGAAGCGATCATCAAGCCGTTCAAACTCGACGACGTGAAGGATGCGCTCCACGAAGTCGGGGTGAGCGGGATCACCGTCACCGAGGTCAAGGGCTTCGGCCGCCAGAAGGGCCATACCGAACTGTATCGCGGTGCCGAATATGTCGTCGATTTCCTTCCCAAGGTGAAGGTCGAGGTCGTCGTCGAGGACACGCTTGCCGACCGGACCGTCGAAGCGATCGAAAATGCCGCGCGCACCGGCCGCATCGGTGACGGGAAGATTTTCGTCTCGGGCATCGAACAGGCCATCCGAATCCGAACCGGGGACCGGGGCGCCGACGCCATCTAGGCGTTCAAGACGGGAAACAGGAGAACGCCGAATGTCGATACGCAAGATGATCTCGCTACACCCGGCGTCGAAGGACCATCTCAACCAGTCGCTGGGCAATGCGGTGCATCACCTCATGTATTGCGCCAAGATGTGCATGAGCTGTGCCGACGCCTGCATGGCCGAGCCCAAGGACATGACCCAGTGCATCCGGCTTTGCCTCGACTGTTCGGACATTTGCGAAGCGACCGCTCGGCTAGGGACGCGGCGGACCGGCGACGACCAGCCGATGTTGCGCGAACTGCTCGAGCTGTGCGCACGTATGTGCGACGCCTGCGCCGCCGAGTGCGAAAGCCATGACCATGAACATTGCCGCTTGTGCGCGCAGATCTGCCGCGAATGCGCCGCCGATTGCCGGAACGCGGCGGCGTCGCTGGCCTAGGTATTTACCGGGGCGTTGAGGCGCGACAATCAAGGCCGCGCTTCCTGAACCGGATCAGGCCGCCCTCAGCGCGCGCTCCTTGCGGACCTTGGCCAGTTTCTTGAGGACCATGTCGCGCTTCAGCTTTGACAGATGGTCGATGAATAGCACGCCTTCGAGGTGGTCCATCTCGTGCTGCAGGCACACTGCAAGTAACCCGTGAAGCTCCTGCTCATGGGTCTTGCCATGCTCGTCCATCCAGCGGGCACGAATATGGTCGGGGCGCATCACGTCGGCATATTGATCGGGCACGGAGAGGCAGCCTTCCGTGTAGGGCACCTCATGGTCAGAGTGGGACAAAATCTCGGGATTGATGAACACCCGCGGTTCGCGCACAGGCTTGCTTTCGGGGTCCTCCGGATCTTCCGGTTCCTGCAAGTCCATGACGAGCAGGCGCTTGGGCACGCCAACCTGCACCGCGGCAAGGCCGATGCCCGGAGCGTCATACATCGTCTCGAACATGTCGGCGATTAGCGTACGAAGCTCGTCATCCACCTTCTCGACCGGCGTCGAAATCTCGCGAAGGATCGGTTCGGGCGTTTCATAGATGCGCAATATGGCCATGACGGCGATTTAGTCTTTCAAGGCAATGGGTTCAAGCGACGGGCCGACGCGCGCGAAGGGCCTGGGCCAACGTTCCTTCGTCAAGATAATCCAGTTCACCGCCGACGGGAAGGCCGTGCGCCAACTGGGTGAGGCGAACTGGGAATTTCTCCAGCCGCTCGGCGAGGTAATGGGCCGTGGTCTGGCCTTCCAAGGTCGCGTTCATCGCTAGCACGACCTCGTCGATGCCTCCGGCCGCGACACGCTGGACCAGCTTATCGATCGACAGGTCCTCTGGGCGGACGCCTTCAAGCGCCGACAAGCGCCCGCCCAGCACATGAAAACGGCCCGGGAACAGCCGCGAGCGGTCAAGCGCCCAAAGATCCGCGACTTCCTCGACAACGCACAGCAATCGCTCGTCGCGCCGCGTCTCTCGGCAGATGCTGCAGGGGTCGCTGGTATCGATGTTTCCGCAGGTCGAGCAGGTCGACAGCGTGTCCGCTACCGCCTGCAGGGCCGCCAGCAGCGGCTCCATCGCTCCTTCGCGCTTTTTCATCAGGTGAAGCACGGCGCGCCGCGCCGATCTGGGCCCGTATCCCGGCAATCGCGCCAGCGCCTGAGTCAATGCTTCGATCTGGTGCGATGCCATGCCCGCGACATAGGAGGCGCTTGGCGCCGGACGCAAGCCGCGCCATAGGCGGGCGATGCGGATCATCTTCATGGGAAGCCCCGAGTTCGCCGTTCCGACGCTCGACGCGTTGGTCGCGGCGGGTCACGACGTGATCGCCGCCTATACCCAGCCGCCGCGCCGGGCCGGGCGCGGCAAAGGCATCAAGGAGACCGCGGTTGCCAAGCGCGCAGGTGAATTGGGGATCGACCTGCGCTGGCCGGCGTCCCTTAAGAGCGCGGAGGAGCAGCAGGCCTTTGCTGACCTCGACGCCGACGTCGCGGTAGTGGCTGCCTATGGCCTGATCCTGCCGCAAGCGATCCTCGATGCACCGACTTTCGGCTGCCTAAACGTCCATGGCTCGTTGCTCCCGCGTTGGCGAGGTGCGGCACCGGTACAGCGCGCGATCATGGCCGGTGACGAGGCGACCGGGGTGACCATCATGCAGATGGAGGCCGGGCTCGATACCGGCCCCATGCTGCACAAGCGCACGGTCGACATTGGTGACAGCAACGCCGCTCAACTGACCGAAGAATTGGCCAACTTGGGAGCAGCGATGATGGTAGAGGTCCTCCACAACCTCCCCTTATTCGAGCCAATTCCCCAGCTCGATGACGGCGTCACCTACGCCGCCAAGATAAGCAAAGAGGAAGCGCGGATCGACTGGTCGCGGCCGGCGGCGGAGCTGGTCCGCCACGTCCAGGGCCTGGCTCCCTTCCCCGGCGCCTGGTTCGAGGTCGGCGGCGAGCGGATAAAGCTGCTCTCGGCACGGGCCGTCGATGGCAGCGGCCAGCCTGGCGAGGTGATCGACGATCGCCTGACCATCGCCTGCGGATCCGGGGCCTTGCAGCCGGCACAGCTGCAGCGCGCGGGCAAGGCAGCGATGAGCGTCGACGAGTTGCTGCGCGGCTTCACCCTGCCCAAGGGCATGCGCCTCTCATGACCCGCTGGCGATTGACGGTCGAATTTGACGGGGGCCCGTTCATGGGCTGGCAGCGACAGGACCATGGCCCGTCGGTACAGGCAGCGCTGGAACAGGCGCTGCTTCAGATGACCGGCGAGCCGGCCGTGGTGCACGCCGCCGGACGCACCGATGCCGGCGTTCATGCGCTGGCGATGACCGCACATGTCGACCTTGCCAAGACCGTCAGTGAACATCGGCTGCGCGAGGGCGTGAACGCTCTGGTCCGGCCCCAGCCGGTCAGTGTCACCGCAATAGCGCAGGTTGCCGACGACTGGCATGCGCGGTTCAGCTGCATCGGCCGACGCTACCTCTATCGAATCCTCAATCGCCGAGCGCCGCCGGCGCTGGATCGCGGCAAGGTCTGGCATGTGCCCGTCGACCTCGATGCAAGCGCGATGGGCGAAGCCGCCCGACACCTGGTCGGACGTCACGACTTCACCACTTTCCGCTCGGTCCATTGCCAGTCGCAAAGCCCAGTAAAGACGCTCGACCAGCTGACGGTCGAACAGGCCGGCGAGGAGATTCACATTCGGGCCGCCGCCCGCAGCTTCCTTCATCACCAGGTCCGTTCGATGGTCGGTTGCCTCGCAATGGTTGGGCGCGGACGCTGGGCGCCTGACGATGTTCGCGCCGCGCTGGAAGCAAAGGACCGGCAGGCGCTAGGGCTCAATGCGCCGCCCGAAGGCCTGTATTTCGTCGAAGCACTTTATCCCTAGGCGAGGATCTCGCGGGCCATCGGCTGGCTGAGGAATGCGGTCGGGCTGGCGGTGAGTCCGTAAGCACCGGCGCAAAAGACGGCGACGAGGTCCCCGACCTCGGCCTTCGGCAACATAGCTTCATCGGCGAGAAGATCGAGCGGGGTGCACAGGCAACCGGCAACCGTCACTTCTTCCTCCGCCCCAGCCGCGAAACGGCTGGCGATTGCGACCGGGTAATTGCGGCGGAGGAGCTGGCCGAAATTACCGCTGGCGGCAAGCTGGTGCTGAAGCCCTCCATCGGTGACCAGGAAGGTACGCCCCCGGCTCACCTTCCGGTCGACGATCCGGGTCAGGTAGACGCCCGCCTCACCTACCAGCCAGCGACCGAGTTCGATTGCGAACTGCGTACCGGCGAGGATCTCGGGACGATCGGCCAAGGCCCTGCCCAGCGCCCGTCCGACCGCCTCGACATCCAATGGCTCGTCCTTGCCAAAATAGGGGATTCCGAAACCGCCGCCCAGGTTGACGTTCGGCGGCGCCAGCCCTGCCGACTCCGCGATCGCCGCCGCTAGTCCGATGGTCTCATGCTGCACGTCGATCAGCGCCTCGGACTTCAGCGCCTGACTGCCGGCATAGATATGCAGCCCTTGCCAGTCGGCTCCGGCCTCGACGATCCGCCTGATGAGCGCGGGCACGCGGTCATGGTCGACCCCGAACGGACTGGCCAAGCCACCCATTTTCTGTCCCGAACCCTTGAGCCCGAACGGCGGGTTGACCCTTACCGCCAACCGCGCCGTCAGCCCCTCGCTCGCTGCAATCGCCAGCGCGCGCTCGGCTTCGCCCTCGCTTTCAAGGTTTATGGTGACGCCCGCGCGCATCGCGGCTTCCAGTTCAAAATCGCGCTTCCCGGGACCCGCGAAGCTGACCGGGCGACCAAGATGGGCGACCTTGCCCAGCTCGCCCGCCGAGGCCACGTCAAACCCGTCGACCAGCTCGGCCATCGTTTCCAGAAGCGGCGCGAACGGATTGGCTTTCACCGCATAATGAAGCGCGACCTCGCCCGGGAACGCGGCCCGGAACCGCTCGGCCTGGGCGACGATCATCGCCCGGTCGTAAACGAACAGCGGCGTTCCCCGCGCCTCGGCGGTCCAATGGTCGGCAGTGCGGCCGCCGATCAGCAGCCGGCCATCGGCATCGGCCGAGAATGCGGACGGAATCGGTCCTAGCGCCTTCATGCCAGCTCAGCCTTTAACGCAGTTCGGTCGAGCTTGCCGTTCGGGCTGACCGGAAGCCGCTCGCGCCATTCGATCCGCTGCGGCTGCATGTGCGGTGGGAGTTCGCGGCGGAAGTAAGCGCGAAGGCCCGCTTCATCCATTTCGCCGCTCGCCACTGCGACCAGCAGGATCGCCTGACCCAATCGTTCGTCCGGAACGCCGAACGCCGCGGCATCGCCGACCAGTCCGCTAGCCAGCGCGGCTTCCTCGATTTCAGTCGGGCTGATGCGATTACCGCTGACCTTGATCATCGCGTCGTCGCGGCCGCGAAAGCGAAGCAGGCCGTCCTCGCCCATCACCACCGTGTCGCCCGACCAGACCTCGCCATCGCGAAACCGCTGCAGGGTGCGCTGGGGATCATTCCAATAGCCCTTGGCAACCAGCGGGCCGGAATGGACCAGCTCGCCCTCCTCACCTGGCACTGCCTCGCTACCGTCGGGCCGCACTACACGCAATTCGGCAAAGGGAATGGCGGTTCCGACGCTGTCGGGATTGGCGTCGACCAATGCCGGGTCGAGGCTTGCGGAGCGAAAGGCTTCGGTAAGACCGTACATCAAGTGCAGCCTCGCCTGTGGGAACAGCGCGCGCAAGCGGCGAACCAACGGCTCGGGCAGGTGGCCGCCGCTGTTGGTCAGCGTGCGCAAGCTTCTCCCATGCCCGTCCCACTTCTGGTCGGCGATCTGCAGCCACAGCGGCGGCACCCCGGCCAGCACCGTCACCCTCTGCCGCTCGACCGCACGCACAACGTCACGGGGAAGAAGATAGTCAAAGCCGATCGCCGCGCCGCCGGCTGCCCAGGTCGCGAGCAGCTGGCTTTGGCCATAGTCGAATGCCAGCGGCAGGACGCAAAGGGTGCGATCATCGGCGGACAATTGGAGGTAATGGGCGACGCTGATGGCGCCCAGCCAGAGGTTGGCATGGCTCAGCATCACGCCCTTCGGCCGCCCCGTCGATCCGCTGGTGTAGAGCAAGGCCGCCAGGAATTCGGGGTCATGAGAGGAGGCGGGCAAAGGCTCTCCATCAGCCCGCCAATCCTCAAGCGCCACGAATTTTGCCCCGGCAATTTCGCCTGCCGCTAGACTGTCGAGCCTGGCCCGGTTCGCGACGAGCAGCCTTGCCCCGCTGTCGACCAGGATATGCGCTGCCTGGCCATGCTTCAGCACAGGATTGATCGGGACATGAACCAGACCGGCGCGTGCCGCAGCCAGCGGCATGATGCAGGCGAGCAGGGTTTTGCCCATCCAGGTCGCGACCCGGTCGCCGGGTACGAGCCCGTGCGCCAGCAATGCCGACGCAGCCCGCCCGACCGCCGCGTCCAGCTGCGCAAAGGTCAGCCGCTCCTCGCCCGCGACAAGCGCCAACGCGCCATGCTCCCCGCGCAACGCGAGATGATCGAGCGGATAAGGCTTGGGATCGGGACTGGTCACGCCTCCCGCCTAGCTCGGCGCGTCCTGGCCTGCAAAGCTTGCCTCACGCGCCGCCTTTCCCTAGGGGGCGGCGCCATGGCGACCGAGGGAGGGGCATTCGTGGCGTGGGACGATCGCGCGGAAGTGGATGCGACGCTGCGCGCGCTACTGGTCGACGTGCTGGGGATATCCGCGGAGCGCGCCGCGGCGTTCGATGAAGAGACCGAGCTGTTCGGCGCCCTGCCTGAATTCGATTCGATGGCGGTCGCAACCCTGCTCACCGAGATGGAAGAGCGGCTTGGCATCCTGATCGAGGATGAGGATGTCGAGGCGGAAGACCTGATGAGCTTCGGCCGCCTTCTTGCGCTCGCACAGCGGCTTTCTCTGACCTAGGTAGCGCCCGGAAATTATTCCGCTGCCTGGAGCGCCTCGAATTCCTCGGCTGCGAGGAAGCGCTCTGCGTCGAGAGCCGCCATGCAACCGGTGCCGGCGGCGGTGACCGCCTGGCGATATATCTTGTCCATCACGTCGCCGCACGCGAACACGCCTTCGACCGAAGTGCGCGTGGTGCCGGTTTCGACTTCGATATAGCCATCGCTGTCGAGCTTGAGCTTACCGTGGAACAATTCGGTGGCGGGCTTGTGACCGATGGCAACGAAGGCGCCGTCAACATCAAGACGGCTGACCGCGCCGGTCTTCAGGTTGCGAATATCGAGTCCCACCAGCGCCTCGGGCTGGCCGCCACCGACGAATTCGGCGACCTCGCTGTCCCAGATAATCTTGATGTTGGGATGGGCAAACAGCCTGTCCTGCAAGATCTTCTCGGCGCGAAGCGAATCGCGGCGATGAATCAAGGTCACGTCATGGCTGTGGTTGGTGAGGTAAAGCGCTTCCTCGACCGCGGTGTTGCCGCCACCGATCACCGCGACCTTCTTGCCACGATAGAAGAAGCCGTCGCAGGTGGCGCAGGCCGATGCGCCCTTCCCCTTCATATGTTCTTCGGAAGGAAGGCCAAGCCATTTGGCTTGTGCGCCGGTAGCGATGACCAGCGTGTCGGCATGATATTCGCCGCTGTCACCCTTCAATACGAAGGGCCGCCGGGAAAGGTCGACTTCGCTGACATGGTCCCACACCATTTTGGTGCCGACATGCTCGGCTTGAGCCTGCATCTCCTCCATCAGCCAGGGGCCCTGGATGACATCGCGGAATCCCGGATAGTTTTCGACGTCCGTCGTGGTGGTCAGCTGACCGCCAGGCTGGATGCCCTGGACGACGATCGGGGATAGGCCGGCGCGGGCGGCATAAATGGCGGCGGTCAGGCCGGCAGGGCCGGAACCAAGCACCAGCAGTCGGGTCGAAATGACGTTGCTCATCCCGCCCAATTAAGGGCGAGGCGCCAGTCGGGCAATGGGACGGTAATCAGATCAGGAAGAACGGGGTCGGGTCGACCACGGCCGGGATTGCGCGGGTCAGCGGACACCCGCTTGGCCGAGCCTTGCGCGGCTGCGATTCGGCACGCGGCGCCTGCTGGCGCTGGGTCTGGGTCGGAGCCTGCTCCGTCTTGGGGCAGGCCGGCCGCTTGGTGACCTCGGCAGCAAAGCTGACGGTCGAACCGAAAGCCGCGAGGATCATTGCGATGGTCATTTTTCCCTGCATGTCGCCGACGTAACGACTCTTCGCCTTAACGGCAAATGAATCAAATAATCTGCGTTAAACTCAGCAACTTAAACCAGGCGAGACTGCTTCAAAGCCGCCCCGATGAATCCTGAAAACAGGGGATGGGGGTTGAACGGGCGACTCTTGAGCTCCGGGTGGAACTGGACCCCGATGAACCAGGGATGCTCGGGCCGTTCGACGATTTCGGGCAATTCGCCATCGGGCGACATGCCGGAAAAGGTCAGTCCGCCCTTTTCAAGTGCTTCGCGATAATGGACGTTGACCTCATAACGGTGCCGGTGCCGCTCGCTGATTTCCGTCGCGCCATAAATCGAGGCTGCATGGCTGTTGCCCTTGAGCTGCGCCGTATAGGCGCCGAGCCGCATCGTCCCGCCCATGTCGGTCTCCGCGGTCCGTTTTTGCAGTCCCTCCTCGCTCATCCATTCGGTGATGAGGCCGACAACTGGCTCGCTGGTATCGCCGAACTCGGTAGTCGATGCATCGGCGATCCCGGCCGTGTTCCGCGCGCCTTCGATGCACGCCATTTGCATGCCGAGACAGATGCCGAAGAAGGGCACTTCGCGTTCGCGAGCGAAGCGGACGGAGGCGATCTTGCCCTCGCTGCCGCGCTCGCCGAACCCACCGGGTACAAGGATGCCGTGCAGCGGTTCCAGTTCGGCGGCTAGGTCGACGTCGGCCTTTTCGAACAGTTCGGCGTCGATCCAGCGGATGTTGACCTTGACCCGGTTGGCGAGCCCGCCGTGGACGAGGGCCTCGCGCAAACTCTTGTAGGCATCGGGCAGGCCGACATATTTGCCGACGACGCCGATCGTGACCTCCCCTTCCGGGTGGTCGACGCGGTCCATGATGTCTTTCCAGCGGGTGAGATCGGGGTCGGGCGCGTCCTCGATTCCGAACACTTTCAGGACTTCCGCGTCCAGGCCTTCGTAATGATAGGCCAGCGGCACGTCGTAGATCGACCGGGCATCGAGCGCCTGGATGACCGCCGAAGTAGGAACGTTGCAGAACAATGCGATCTTGTTGCGCTCGCTTTCCGGGATCGGCCGGTCGGCGCGGCACAGCAGCACGTCGGGCTGGATTCCGTAACTCGTAAGTTCCCGAACGGAATGCTGAGTCGGCTTCGTCTTCAACTCGCCGGCGGCGGCGATGTAAGGGACCAGTGTCGTGTGAACGAAGGCCGCCTGCCCCCGGCCGAGGTCGTTCTTCAGCTGTCGGATGGCTTCGACGAAAGGCAGGCTTTCGATGTCGCCGACCGTCCCGCCAATTTCGCAGATCACGAAGTCTAGGCCATCGATGTCGGCCTGGGCGAATTCCTTGATCGCGTTGGTGACATGGGGAACGACCTGGACCGTCGCGCCAAGATAATCGCCGCGACGCTCGCGCGCGATAATGTCGCGATAGATACGGCCCGAAGTGATGTTGTCGCTCTGGCGCGCAGAGACCCCGGTGAAGCGTTCGTAATGGCCGAGGTCGAGGTCGGTTTCCGCCCCGTCGTCCGTCACGTAGACTTCGCCGTGCTGATAGGGCGACATGGTCCCGGGATCGACGTTCAAATAGGGATCGAACTTACGGATTCGGACCGAAAAGCCTCGCGCCTGCAACAGCGCCCCCAAGGAAGCTGCCAACAAACCCTTGCCGAGCGATGAGACCACGCCGCCGGTGATGAAAATATACCGCGCCATGGGAGTCGGGCCTTACGGGCGCTCACCCTTGCAAGGCAAGCGCTCAAATTGTCGAAGTGAAAAAAATCTGGCCGAACGGGCTGATTATTGGGCGAGCGGAACTGCCGGTGCCTCAGTCGGCGCCGGAGCCACCGGCTGGGTCGGTTGCGGCGCGGCCAGCGACGTGTCGACCGTCGGCGCTTCCCCGCTAACGCCGGCGATCGCGGCCAGGGCGATCGACAGGAAAATGAAAATCCCGCCGAGGATCGCGGTCGAGCGAGTCAGGAAATCCGCCGCGCCGCGTGCGGTCATCAGGCCGCCCCCCGAAGACGAGCCGCCGACCCCAAGCCCGCCGCCTTCCGAACGCTGCATGAGAATCACCGCGACAAGCGCGACTGCAACGATCGTCTGGAAGATCAGAAGGAAGGTGAACATGGGGACCGGGCCGTTTCGAAAAGAGTGAATCGTCGCAGCAGATAGTCGGCGCGCGCTGAAAACTCAACGCGCGCCCGACGTATGGTGTCTGCTTATTGGGCCGTTGCGCTGACTTGGGCCTCGAGCTGGTCGGCAGTAAGGCCGATCACCGCGCCGTTGGGGCTTCCAGCGATTCCGGTACGCGGCAGGCGAACCAGCTTGCCCGACGCCAGCTTTACCGTGACAAACTCGCTGTCGATCGAGTCAATCGTGCCGACAGGAGTTCCGGCCCGGCCGTTGACCGTTGCGCCAGCCACCAGGGAGGCTTCGGCCGCAGCCTTGTCCTTTTCGACCGCGGCATTGAGTTCGGCCTGGGTCATGGAGAAAAGCAGCTTGCCCTCATGCGGGGTAAAGCTGTCGCGGCCAAGATTGGCCTCATGCTTGTCGGTGCGCACGGTGACGACATCGCCATTGATGGCGGTAACGGTGCCGACGGCGCCGCCCTTGACGTCGGTGACCGGTGTCCCGACCGCAAAACCTGCCTGGGCGAAAGCCGGAGCAGCAAAAGCCAATGATAGTGAAGCCAGCGTTACGAAAATCCGCATTGTTACCTTTCCCGTTGAGATGATTGAAACTTTGGTAACAACCCCTTGCTGATTATTCAATGAACGAGGCTCAGCCTGCCTGGGCCGCGGCTTCCACGATCGGCAGGAAATCCGCCGCCAACAGGCTCGCGCCGCCCACCAGCGCGCCATCGACATTGTCCACTGCGAAGATGTTGGCTGCGTTGGCGGCCTTGACCGATCCGCCGTAGAGGATGCGGATCTGGTTGCCGGCATCGCCATAGGCTGCGACCAACCGCCCGCGAAGTGCGGAATGCATTTCTTCAATGTCGTGAACCGAGGGGATCTTGCCGGTGCCGATCGCCCAGATCGGTTCATAGGCGATCGAGAAACGGGCGGGGTCTGCGACCTTGTCGGGGAGCGAGGCGTCGAGCTGGGCCGAGACGGTCGCCACCGCCTTTCCAGCCTCGCGCACCGCATCGCTCTCGCCAATGCACAGGATGACGTCGAGGCCAGCCGACAAGGCAGCCTCGGCCTTGGCTTTGACATCGGCGTCGGTCTCGCCCTGGCCTTCGCGCCGTTCGCTATGGCCGACGATGGTCAGCCTTGCGCCGGCATCCAGCAGCATGGCGGCGGAAATGGCGCCAGTGTGGGGGCCTTCGGGAAAGGCATGGACGTCCTGTCCGCCGATCGCGAAGCCCGGCGCAGCGCGGACTCCGCGCTCGATCAGCGTCGCCGGAAGGCACAGCGCCATGTCGATATCTGTAACTTCGGCGGCGATTGAAATGTGCGTGACCTGACCCAGGTTGGCCGCGACCCCGTGCATTTTCCAGTTGCCCACCACCAGCTTGCGCCGCGCCATATCCGATTCCCCTTTCAGCTTGCTTGCTGTTGCAGGATGCCGCCCCTAAAGCGACCCCAACCCTTTTCAAAGCCGAGAGAGTTGAATGCTCGCCGCCTTCCGTAACCTTTCCAAGTCCGCGCTGGGGACCGTCGTCGCGGTTCTGTTTCTTCTGGCTATCCTTGCCTCCTTCGCGCTGGCCGATCTTTCCAACGTTCGTTCGGGAACGATGGGTGGCGGTGGCGGCGAGGCCTTGGTCGAAGTCGGCAGCGAGGAAGTGAGCGAGCGCGAATTGAGCGATCGCATGCGACGCGCGCTACAGGATGCGCAGCGTGAGGATCCGACGGCAACCTATGCCTCGATTGCCGGCCAGTTCGGTGCATTGCTTGAGAGCCTCGTCGACGAAAAGGCTTTGCTTTCCTTCGCGCAAGATCATGGCTTCTTCCTGTCCAAGCGCCTGGTGGACGGACAGATTGCCAGCCTGCCGCAGACCCGGGGACTCGACGGCAAATTCAATGACCAGGCCTATGCAGCCTTCCTGCAGCAGCAGCAGATGACCGACGCGCAGCTCCGCAACATGTTGCGGGTCGCCCTGATGCAGCGCCTGATTGTTGCGCCTGCGGCGGTCGAAGCCCGCGTCCCGATCGGCGTGGCCCGGTCCTACGCCGACATGTTGCTAGAGCAGCGCGAAGGCCAGATGGCCCTTGTTCCCGCGGAAATGTTCCGCGCTGGTCTCAATCCGTCCGATGGTGACCTTCAATCCTTCTACGCCCAAAACCGGCAGCGTTACGTCATTCCGGAACAGCGGGTGCTGAAAATCGCGCGACTCGGCCCTGAAGCAGTTGCCGGTGTCCAGCCGACCGACGCCGAAATTGCCGCCTATTACAACGCCAACCGGGCGACCTATGGCGGTCTGGAAACGCGGGTGATCAGCCAGGCCGTCGTCCAGGACAAGGCGGCAGCCGACGGTATCGCCGCCCGCGCTCGCGGCGGCGCGGCCTTTGCTGCCGCCGCCGCGCCTGCCGGCTTCGCCGCTGCCGACGTGACGCTCGGCGCTCAGAACCGTGAACAATTTGGCGCGCTCGCCGGCGAGACTGTCGCCAACGCCGCCTTCTCCGCCAAATCGGGTGCAATCGTCGGACCGGTTCGATCCGACCTGGGCTGGCACGTCATCAAGATCGAGGAAGTTCGCGCCGCTTCGGGCCGCTCGCTGGCGGCTGCGCGTGGCGAGATTGCAACCCTGCTTGCCGCGAACAAGCGCAAGGAAGCGCTGACTGACCTTTTGACCCAGGTCGAAGACCAGATCGCTGACGGAGCTAGCTTTGCCGAGGCCGCCGCCGCGGCCAAGTTGCAGGTTGTGACGACGCCAGGCATTTTCAGCAACGGAACTGCGCGCGGCGACGGCGATTTCCGCCTTCCGACCGAACTTGCGCCCGCGCTCCAGGCCGGCTTCGCGATGGCCGTCGACGATGATCCCGAGGTCATCACCCTGCCGAATGACGCCGGCTATGCGCTGGTCGGGGTTGATCGCGTGATCGAGGCCGCACCGGCGCCGCTTGCCCAGATTCGCGAAAAGGTTCGCGATGACTGGATCAAGCGCAAGGCGCTCGATCGTGCCCGCGCGGTAGCTTCCGAGATTGCCGCCAAGGTCGCCCGCGGCATGTCCATGGACGAGGCGCGCGCCTCTGCTGGCGTCGCCCTGCCGCCGATCGAGTCGGTCACGGCCCGCCGCCTGCAAATCACCCAGGCCAATGCCGATGCCGTGACCGCGTTGCGGATGATGTTCTCGCTGTCCGAGGGCAAGAGCCGGCTGGTTGCCGACCCGCAAAATCGCGGCTTCGTGATCGTCAAGACCAACAAGATCACGCCCGGCAATGCGCTCAACAACCCCGGCCTGATCAGCCAGACCCAGTCGGCCTTCCAGCAGACCGCGTCGAACGAGCTCGGCGAGCAGTTTCTTGCCGCGCTCAAGGCCGATCAGGGCGTCGAGCGTGACGCCGACGCGATCGCCGCGGCGCGCCAGCGGATTATCGGGTCGGGCCAGTAAGCAGCGGCGGATGGCCGCCCCGGCGATCCTGGTTCTCGACAATGTCGACAGCTTCACCTTCATGCTGGTGGACTATCTGGCGACATTGGGGGCTGATATCCGGGTCGAACGGAGTGACGCCATCGATGTCGGCCAAGCCTTCGCCCTCGGCGTTTCGGGCGTAGTCATCTCGCCCGGTCCGGGCGGCCCGCGGCAAGCAGGAATCTCCGTCGACCTCGCCAAAGCCTGCATCGCGCGGCGCCATCCGCTGCTCGGCGTTTGCCTCGGCCATCAGGCGATTGCCGAGGCCTGTGGGTCGGAGGTTTGCCGCACCGAACCGGTCCATGGCAAGGTAGCAACAGTCAGCCATGACGGGACCGGACTGTTTGCGGCCCTGCCCTCCCCGTTCGCGGCTACCCGCTACCATTCGCTGGCGGTTCCCAATCCTATTGCACCTCTTCTTGCCAATGCCTGGGCCGCCGATGGAACGGTGATGGCGATGCGCCACGCCGACGCGCCAGTCCATGGAATCCAGTTCCATCCGGAAAGCATCGCCACCGACCATGGCCATGCGCTCCTGAGGGCATTTCTGGGACTTTGCAGCGCGGGCTCTTGACAGTTCGCCAGTTCGTTTCCTACACGTTCCCTATTCGTTCCGGGACGGAGGGTCCGATGCTAACTTCAAAGCAGCATGAATTGCTGAATTTCATCCATACCCGCCTGTCGGCGACCGGGGTCAGTCCCAGTTTCGACGAAATGCGCGAGGCGCTCGACCTCAAGTCGAAGTCGGGGGTTCACCGGCTGATCTCGGCGCTGGAGGAGCGGCAGTTCATCCGCCGGCTCCCCAATCGCGCCCGGGCGCTGGAAATCGTGCGGATGCCTGAAGCGGCGGTCCAGACCCCCGCTCCCGCACGGCGGCCCATTGTCCCGGCAGCCGCCAATGACATGGTGGAAATTCCAATGCACGGCAGGATCGCTGCAGGCACGCCGATCGAGGCGCTTCAGGGAACGGAAGGCTTTGCCGTCCCGGCCGCGCTGCTCGGCCCGGGCGAACATTATGCGCTTGAAGTGTCGGGGGATTCGATGGTCGAGGAAGGCATCCTCGATGGCGACTATGCGCTCATTCGCAAGGTCGACACGGCGCGCGACGGCGACATTGTCGTCGCCCTGATCGACCAGGCGGAAGCCACCCTCAAGACGTTTCGGCGCGAAGGGCAGATGGTCCGGCTGGACCCCGCCAACCGCCAGTATGAAGCGCAGCGTTATCGGCCTGACCAAGTGTTGATCCAAGGCCGCCTTGCCGGTTTGATCCGGCGCTATTGATCAATGGCCCCGGCCCGCCTCGATTATGTCGAACTGCCGAGCGCTACCGCCCATGAGTTGACGCGCGCGTTCTACGCCCGGTCGTTCGGTTGGACCTTTACCGAATTCTCCCCAGACTATGCCGCGACCAGCAGCGGTGACACCGACATTGGACTCAACGGCCAGCCGGACGAAGCGCTTGCGGCACCACTGCCGGTGATCAAGGTCGACGATCTCGAAGCGACCTTCGATGCGGTGATCAAGGCAGGCGGCATGATTGCCAAGCCGATCTTTGCCTTTCCCGGAGGGCGCCGCTTTCACTTTATCGATCCGTCGGGCAGCGAGCTTGCAGCCTGGAGCGACGCCTAAGGCTGAGCCGGCGCTGCCCCCCCGCTCTGCGGCATTACCTGTTCCGACGCAGCCACAAGGGCGACTGCCCACGTTCGCGTTCGCGTTCGAAGAAATGTACGATTGCAGGGAAAAAACAGGCGATTCTTGCAGACAAAAAGCGTTGATGCGCCGGTTCCAGCGGCGCGTTCACTATGATAGGGGCGCTCGTTCAGTCCATTCGGACCAAGCCAGACAAGAGGAAAGATCGCTTGAGCGCGAGCGGCAAGATCGAAGGCGTCGTTACGCGCTTCGCCCCATCGCCAACCGGCTATTTGCACATCGGCGGTGCCCGTACCGCCTTGTTCAATTACCTGTTCGCCCGCCGTCACGGCGGCAAATATCTCCTCCGGATCGAAGACACCGACAAGGTTCGCTCGACCAGGGAAGCGATCGAGGCGATCCTCGACGGTCTCCAGTGGCTGGGAATTTCCGGCGACGGCGAGCCCTATTTCCAATCGCAGTTCGAGAAACGGCATGCCGAGGTCGCGCACCAATTGCTCGAGATGGGCGCTGCTTACCGTTGTTACATGTCGCAGCAGGAATTGGCCGCTGCGCGTGAGGCAGCGCAGGCCGAGCGCCGTCCCTTCCGCATCAATAGTCCCTGGCGCGATCGAACCGACGGCCCTGCCGACGAACCCTATGTGATCCGGATCAAGGCACCCCAGGACGGCGAAACGGTCATCGACGATCTGGTGCAGGGTCGAGTGACCGTCGCCAATGCCGAGATCGACGATTTCATCCTGCTACGCTCCGACGGCACTCCGACCTATATGCTGGCGGTGGTGGTCGACGATCACGACATGGGCGTCACCCATGTCATCCGCGGGGACGACCATCTCAATAACGCCTTCCGCCAGCTGGCGATCATCCACGCCATGGGTTGGCCGGTGCCAAACTATGCCCATGTCCCGCTGATCCACGGCTTCGACGGGGCAAAATTGTCGAAGCGCCATGGCGCCCTCGGTGTCGACGCCTATCGCGACAATCTCGGCATCCTGCCGGAAGCTTTGTTCAACTATCTACTCCGCCTCGGCTGGGGCCATGGCGACGACGAGATCATCAGCCACGATCAGGCCGTCGAATGGTTCGATATCGCCCATGTCGGCAAAAGCCCTTCCCGCTTCGACCAGAAGAAGCTGGAGAATCTCAATGGCCACTATCTGCGAGAAGCCGACGACGCGCGGCTGGCAACGCTGATCTCGCCAAAATTCGGGCTTAGCTATGAGCAGCTACCGGCACTGATCGCGGCGATGCCGGAGCTGAAGGCCCGAGCCCATACGATCAACGAACTGGCCGAGGGCGCCGAATTTCTCTACGCGAGCCGCCCTCTTGTGCTCGATGACAAGTCCCAGAGCCTGATCACCGAGGAGGCGCGAACCATCCTTGCCCAAGCTAGGCAAAAGCTTGCTGCACTGCCGAATTGGGACCACGATTCCCTCGATGCTGCGGTGCGGGAGGTTGCAGAAGCGAACGGAGTTAAGCTAGGCAAGCTTGCCCAGCCGCTCCGTGCGGCGCTGACGGGCAAAACAACCTCGCCGGGCATCTTCGACGTCCTTGTTTTCCTTGGAAAGGACGAGAGCCTGGCTCGCATCGCCGATCAATTGCCAGAACAGAAGTAAGAGCTGGAGCCGAACGCATGACCAAGACCGTCAACCTCACCACGACCGGTGGCGATTACGCCTACCCGCTGCTTGAGGGCTCGGTCGGCCCGGACGTCATCGACATCCGCAAGCTCTATGGCCAGACCGGCCAGTTCACCTACGATCCCGGTTTCACCTCGACCGCCAGCTGCCAGAGCGCGATCACCTACATCGATGGCGATGAGGGCGTGCTGCTACACCGCGGCTACCCGATCGACCAGCTAGCCGAACAGTCGACGTTCATGGAAGTGGCTTACCTCCTGCTCCACGGCGATCTGCCGAAGCAGAAGGAGCTCGACGAGTTTACCTATACGATCAGCCGGCACACGATGCTGCACGAACAACTGGCGACCTTCTATCGGGGTTTCCGCCGCGACGCGCACCCAATGGCGATAATGTGCGGCGTAGTCGGCGCTTTGTCGGCTTTTTATCACGACAGCACCGACATCACCGACCCGCAGCAGCGGCTCGTGGCGTCGCACCGGCTCATCGCCAAGATGCCGACCATCGCCGCGATGGCCTACAAGTACAGCATCGGTCAGCCGTTCCTCTATCCGGACAACAGCCTCAGCTACACCGGCAACTTCCTCAGGATGACCTTCGGCGTCCCCGCCGAACCCTATGAGGTCAATCCGATCATTGAAAATGCCATGCGGCGGATCTTTATCCTCCACGCCGACCATGAACAGAATGCGTCTACCTCGACCGTCCGGCTGGCCGGCTCGTCGGGCGCCAACCCTTTCGCCTGCATTGCCGCGGGTATCGCCTGCCTTTGGGGTCCCGCGCACGGCGGCGCCAACGAGGCAGCGCTCAACATGCTGCGCGAAATCGGCAACGTTAAGCGCATTCCCGAATATATCGCCCGCGCCAAGGACAAGAACGACCCGTTCCGCCTGATGGGCTTTGGCCACCGGGTCTACAAGAATTACGATCCGCGCGCGAAGGTCATGCAGGCCACCGCGGAAGAGGTGCTGAAGGAACTCAACCTTTCCGACCCGGTCCTCGATGTTGCCCGCGAACTGGAACAGATCGCCCTGCACGACGACTATTTCGTCGAGAAAAAGCTGTATCCGAATGTCGATTTCTATTCGGGCATCATCCTCAACGCGATCGGCTTCCCGACCGAAATGTTCACGGCACTCTTCGCCCTCGCCCGTACGGTCGGATGGGTCGCCCAGTGGAACGAGATGATTTCCGACCCGGAACAGAAGATCGGCCGTCCGCGCCAGCTGTATGTCGGCGCGACCCAGCGGGAGTATGTCCCGGTAGCCGCGCGCGGCTAGGCGATCGGCAGGACCAGCGTGAAACGCGCGCCTTCGCCCGGCGCGCTTTTCAGGCGAATATCGCCGTTCATTGACCGGGCAAGCCGGCGGGAGATGGCCAGCCCAAGCCCGATTCCCTCGGACGATGTGCCAACCCGCTCATAGCGTTCGAAAATGCGTTGCTGGTCGACGGGATCGATCCCCGGTCCCTCGTCGGCGATCGTGACCGCGACTTCATTGACCGCCTGTTCGACAATCACCGCGATGGTCGAGCCGACCGGAGAATGGCGCACGGCATTGCCCAGCAGGTTGACGATGATCTGAACCGCCGCGCGGGAGTCGCCAAGCGCCATCGCCACCGGCGCCGATCCGACCGGCTCGATCTGGATATTCTTTTCCGCTGCATTGGCCTGGACCAGCTGGATCGCGTCGCGCGCGGCCTGTGCGACATTAATCCGGTCGGCGTCGCCCGGCTTCTGCTCGGTCATCGCCCGGATCACCGACAGGAGGTGGCGTCCTGCGGCGGCGATGTCACCGGCATAAGCGGCATAGTCGCTCCGGAGCGGCCCCTCGCTGCGATCAACGATACGATCGGCCGCAGCGATGATCCGGTCGAGGGGGCTGCGAAGCGCATCGTCGAGAGAAGCGTCGAACAATGAACCGCCCCCCGCGCGATCGCCTTCGAAGCCTACCTCTATCTCATAGCCGGCGAACTGGCCGCGACCATCACGGACGGCGCTGCCCTTGAGCTGAAGTTTCGATCCGTCACCGCCGCGCACCCGCGCCGACTGGCCTTCGAAATCATGGTGGCCGGCAAGGGCCATGACCATCGGCATGCCGCCTTCATCGTCTTCGATGAGGGCGAACAGCCGGGTGACCGACTGGCCAACAATCGCCGATTTCTCCTTGCCGAACCGCTCCACCAGCCCCTCATCGATAGCCGTGACGTTAAGGTCGGCATCTGTGGCCAGCACCTGACCCATCGCCTGAGTGGCCGCGCCACTGGCCGGATCCGGCTCGACCAGCGTCAGGCGCGGCGGCGCCGGCGGACGCATGTGCCACCCTTCGATCGTCAGGGTCGCGCCTTCGCCATCGGGGTCTACCCGGACCCAAAGGTCGAGGTCGCGGTCGCTGGCCGCCGCGATGATCGAACGGGAAAGCGGCACGCCAAGCTTCATCGCCGAGCGCGCGACGGCTGCGAGCTGGGGAATGGCCAGCAATTCGCCGATCTTCGACCCGGCCTCCTCCTGAAGCTGCTGCAGCGGCTGGCCGGCCGAGACCAGCCGTCCGGCACGGTCAACCCGGCCGGTCACCGGGCCGCGATCGTTTGGCGCGCTAGCCATGGGGATGTTCCAGCGCTTCCCGTGCAAGCCGGTAGGAAAGATCGAGCCGCAGCCAGCGGCGGCAATCGTCGACCTTCGGCTGGGCGAGCGCATCGTAGCGGTCGATCAACCGTTCGGCGCTCTGGTGATTGGCCCTGTCAAAGCTTGCCAGGATTTGCGCCGCGGTCGGCCGGTCGCAATCGGCAAGGCGGGCCAACATCATCATGTCGCGGCTGGTGAACAGATTCCAGCCATCAACATAGTCGACCCCGGCCCGGCGGGAAAGAACTCCGACCAGCAGGGCCGCATCACCGTCCTCGGCCAGTTTGCGCACGATCTTGTCATCACCCCGCCCCGCGGCATGAAGGGCCCGCGCCAATCCGGCCACCGCCGATTCGAGACGACGCCCTTCGTCATGGCGGGAAAGGAGCGCTCGGGCCGCGGCGGTAAGGTGCGGGTCGGCCGATGCATCCAGTCCGTCGCGGAGCGCCGCAGCCACGGCAAATACCAGCGCGACGGCATCCTCGGCCGCGAGATCGTCGAATTCGATTTCTAGTCGGCCATAGCGATCTCTTCGGCGGCCACGCGCCAGGGTCAGGGTCATCGCCGCCTCCGCGACGCCAGAATCTTCGTCGCCGACCAGCTCGGCCAATGTCGATCCGGCCATGACCGGCACGGCGCTGAGTTGCTGTTCGTCGGCGCGCCGCAGCAGCAGCGCGATCACATCCTCGCGCTCCAGCAACCTGCTAACGCGAAGGCGCCGATTGATCCCCTCAAGCGCGCGCTCCGCCTCCGCCGCAACTAATCCGGGCAGGTTCGCAATGATCTCGTCGGCAAGGTGGGTGATAAGGTTGCGCAGCATTGCGGCCATCAAGGCCCGCTCCTCGTCGGTTAGCCGCGCGCTTTCGTCGAGGAAGAAGTCGGCAAGCACCGTGGGCAGCCGGCCACGCCCTTCGCGCGGCCGCGCGGCATCGACCGGGCGGTCGGCTGCCAAAGCAGCGGGCGGCCATTCCACGGGCATCATTCCCCCCCCATAAAACAGATGGGGTTAACGCGCCGTCAATCGCGTTGGACGCCGTGACGATAATGTTGGGCGATGAAAAAGCTTGCCGCCGCATAGGCAGCGAGCGTTGCGATATAGCCGCTCCACCAGCCCAACAGGCCAAACGGGACGGCCAGCCAGATCGCGGTGCGCGCGGAAAACAGCCATTGGTCGCCGGGAACCGGTTTACCGATGCGCTCCACTCTGCCGGCTTCGGCAAAGGCCGCAGCGCTAAGCGCGGCCATCACCGCGCCCCACCCCGAACCGTTGCGCGTTTCGAACCAGCCAAGGGCCAGAAGCGCGAGCCCGGTGAGCGGCCACAACAGCCGGCGCGAGAGCATCGACGGGCTAAGCGGTCGCAACCGCAAGGCGGCAAGGCGTCCCGCCACCAGGTCGAGCGGCGTCGACAGGAGGAGCAGACCGAGTGCCGGCCAGTGCCAGCCCCTCGTAAAGCAGAAAGCGGCGATAGCGGTCAGCAGCACGGCAGCATGCAGCAGCCAAGGCGGCTTCACCGACGTTTCCATCAATTTCTGCGTGGCGACTTCCTCGACCAGCGGAAGCAGATAGCGACTGACGACATCGGTCCGGGCGGTGCGCGAGGCAAGCAGCAAGCGCCGTTCGAACCCCACCATCGCACCCTCGTCGACGGCAAGGAACGGCCCCCGGCCCTCGCCCGAGCTTGATGCGACGAGCCGCGCGCCGGCCTGGACCGACCGGCGAAGTAGGGTGGATTGAAGGTCCCAGTCCCCAAGCATCGCGGCAGTGGTGTTGAGCAGGCTGGAATCGACCCGTGCAACGCCCGCCCACCGGTGAAGCCCATCGATTCGCTCGAAGGGTTGGTGCGGTTCGTCATCGGGAACGGTCAGAATTGCCGATTCCGGTTCATCAACGAGCCGTTCCAGGTCGCCGAGATCGGGCGCGATGCCGTCGGCCAGCACCAGCAGCGGGGTTCCCGGCTCGAACCGGCTCGCCGCCTCGATACCGTCGCTGACCGGAACAACCGTGATGCCTTCAGAGCGGAGCCGCTCGAAGGCGTCATTGAGGGCGACCGGAACCCGCTCGACCAGCACGACCAGCGGTGACGCCCCGGCGGACGCCAGACAGCGCGCCTGATATTCGATCAGCGTTCGCCCGGCGAGAGGAAGCAGCGCGCGCAGGCCGCCCGCATCGTCTTCCTGATAGGCTCCGATCAGGGCGCCGAGCGCCATTACTGTCTCCGTGTGAAGATCATGTCCCCCCGTGGACCCGACCGACATAGGCCAGTCCTGACCGCCATTTCCACCCCACACTGTTGCCGATTGTCGCTTTCGCCTGCCAGCAAAGGTGGTAAACTCCCTGGTCATGAGCATTAGCCCGAAGCGCGCCCCGAACGAATTCTCCTTGCCGGAAACCCCGGTCGCCGAAGGGGATTCCTTCCATCAGGAGGCGCCATTCGACGCAATCAGCTGGTCGGAAAACCGAGACCCCGACAGCGTCGCCACCGAAGGCGGGCGGCAGGTGCTGGGTTGGGCCCTAGCCGTCTTTGCCCTGATTTGGACGGCTTACGCGGCCTGGTCCGCCGGACGAGTGCTGGCCGATCAGCCCCTGTCGAGCCCCGCAGTCGCACAGTGGGTCGCCATACTGACCGGTCCGCTGGCATTGATGGGCCTTGTCTGGCTGATGTTCGGACGGACCCGGCGCAAGGAGGCGGAGAAGTTTACCCGCTCGGTGATCGCGATGCGGACCGAGGCCCGCTCCCTTCAAGACCTGCTCGGCGCCCTGTCACAGCAAATAGCGGAGAATCATCGTTCGCTTGGCATCATGGCCGGCGATCTCATGGGCCTCGGCGACCAAGCGTCAAACCGGCTTTCGGCGATTACCGCCGACCTCAGCGCCGGGTCGCGCACGCTGGCCGACCATGGCGCCGCGCTGGATCGGGCGGCAGAGGCGGCGCGGACCGACATTGGCGTCCTTTTAGCGGACCTCCCCCAGGCCGAGCAGAGCGCGCGCCGCATGGCGGAGTCGCTGCGAGACGCGGGCCGTTCCGCAAAGGAGCAGGCGCGCGGCTTTGAACTCCAGGTCGAGTCGTTGGCAGAGCGGACTCGCGAGGCAGACGAAGTCGTCCGCCAGGCTTCGGAACGATTGCTCGCTGATCTCACCCGGATCGACGAAGCCGGCGCAAATACATCGCAGCGGCTGGCCGACACCGGAAGCGAAGCCGGCAGCGCGATCGACGCGCTGATGGCCCGCACGGCCGAGGCATTGGCCGAGATCCGCCGCGGGATCGACACCCAGGCTGCGGCAGTCACCGCGCTCGTATCGCAAAGCCAGGCCGGAATCGCCCGCGCCGGGATCGACGCCGCCGAACAATTGGGTGACAGGTTGAACGGCGCCGATCAGGCGCTGGACGGCCTCACCACCAGGATTGCCGAACAGGAACGCGCATCGCAGCGCCTCCTGGCCGACCTTTACACCGGGCTAGCCGCGCTCGACGAGCGCTTTCTCGACCTCGCCCGATCGGGCGATGAACGTGCGACCCATGTCCACGCCAACCTGTCGCGATTGCGGACCGAGCTGGAAGCGCTGGCCGCCACCACCGCGACCCAGGACGGTGCGCTCGGGTCATTGGCGGATCGTACCGAGATGCTGCGTAGCGGTCTCGACCGGCTCGCCTCCGCGCTGCAGACCGAAATGGCCCAGTCGATGGGCGAGGTGGAATCGGCAGCCATTCGCATGTCGTCACTGACCGAAACGACCCGGCCCAATGTCGAGGCGATGCGCGACGCGGCAGCCGAAGCCGCGGACCGGATTGAATCGGGCGCTTCCACCGTGGCGATCCAACAGGATCAGCTC
Source organism: Sphingomonas xanthus (assembly GCF_007998985.1). Lineage (GTDB taxonomy): Bacteria > Pseudomonadota > Alphaproteobacteria > Sphingomonadales > Sphingomonadaceae > Sphingomicrobium > Sphingomicrobium xanthum. Next base: position 2,055,439 of record NZ_CP041659.1, on the reverse strand, counting down.
GCAGCGCTGATGACCTCGGTCGATCTTGGCGTCAGCCAGGCCGAACAAAGGTTGACCGAGCTTTCCGCGGCCATTGCCTCGGCGGGGGATGAGGCTGGCAGGCTGTCGGCGGAGACGGGGCCGGCGCTGGTCGCTGCCCTGGTCCAGGTCCGCGAAGCCGCAAGCCACGCCGCCGCGCGCGCCCGTGAGGCGATTGCCGAGGTCATCCCTCAGTCAGCGGGCGAACTCAGCGTGGCGACCCGTGCCGCGCTGGAGCAGGCGATGCGTGACAGCGTTGAATCCAAGCTCGCCGAGCTCGACCAGGTCGCGGCCCGGGCGGTCGAAACCGCGCGCGAGGCGTCAGACCGGCTGACGGCGCAGATGCTGTCGATCGGCCAGAGCGCGGCGGCGCTCGAGGCGCATATCGAGCGCAGTCGCTCCGCCCAGCAGAAGGATAGCGGGGAGGAATTCGCCCGCCGTGTCTCGGTATTGATGGACTCGATGAACTCGGCTTCGATCGACGTGCAGAAAATCCTCAGCGACGAGGTCGATGAGAAGGCCTGGAATCATTACCTCAAGGGTAATCGCGGGGTGTTCACCCGCCGCGCTGTCCGCTTGCTCGACGGCACCGAAACGCGCGCCATCGCTGCACAGTATGAAGGCGACCCGGAATTCCGCGGCGCGGTCAATCATTATGTCCAGGATTTCGAATCAATGCTGCGCCGGGTCCTTGCCGAGCGCGATGGCGGGATGATCGCCGTGACATTGATGTCGAGCGACATGGGCAAGCTCTATGGCGCCCTGGCGCAGGCCGTCGACAAAAAGCTCTAGAGCCTAGCTGTAGAAATCGAGGTCCTCGATCCCGATCCAGCCGAAGACATAATTGGCGACGTAAAGCGCGGTCAGCAGTGCCGCGACCAGCGCCGACTTCAGCAGATGGCGAGGCAGGTTGAAATCGTGCGGCGCGCTGTCGGCCTGTCCGGGCACCACGCTGATTCCCGCTTCTTCATGCGTCTTCACGCCAAACGACAGCATCAGGAAGGCGGTCAGGCAGAAGATCAGGAAGTAGATCGCCAGGACCGACGTCCACTGCATCAGGCCACCTCTACCAGCATCACGTCGACGACCGGTTTCTTCCCGGTCCAGGCGGTGGCGCAGCGGCGCACCGCAAGACGTACGGCCTCGCGGACCTTGTCCGTGTCGCGCGCCGGATCATAGGCGCGTTCCGCCGAATCCGCCGCATCGGCGATGAAATCGTCGCGGTCAGCTTCGACCGGTACGCCGAACGGGCGGACCAGCGCCTTGCCGGCCAGCTTGCCGTCACGGGCGATCGGCAGGGCAACGGAAATCATCCCATTGATCGCCATCTTGCGGCGTTCGTTGATGGTCGATCCGTCAGCCGGCAGGATAACGTCACCGTCCAGCACAAGCCGTCCGGTCCGTTCGACGCCGATTTTCCTGGGTCCGTCGGGCGCAAGCCGGATGATGTCGCCATTCTTCTGATAAACCGCGCTGGGCACGCCTTCGGATAGGGCAAGCCGCGCCTGTTCGGCCATATGTCGGGCCTCGCCATGCACCGGGATAACGATCTGAGGTCGGATCCAGCGGTACATCTGCACTAGTTCCGGTCGGCCGGGGTGGCCCGATACATGGACATGGGCCTGCCGGTCGGTAACCAGTCGAACGCCAAGATCCCCCAGCGCGTTCATGATCCGTCCGATGGCCATCTCGTTCCCGGGGATGACCTTCGACGAAAAGATGACCGTATCTCCCTCGCCCAGCTTTAGCTCGTGCTGTCCGGATGCAATTCGGCCAAGCGCTGCGCGCGGCTCACCTTGGCCGCCCGTGGCAATGATCAGCACCTCTTCGCGCGGAAGGCGCATCGCCTCGTCAAACCGCACCGGTTCCGGGAAATCCCGCAAATAGCCGGTTGCCTTGGCGACTCGCAGGATGCGGTCGAGGCTGCGGCCCGCGACACAGATCCGCCGTCCGGTTTCGTTGGCGACGCGGCCGATGGTTTCAAGCCTGGCGGCGTTGGAAGCGAAGGTGGTGACAAGGACGCGTCCGCGCGCTGCGGCGACGGCATCATGAAGGCCCTGGTGGACTCCGGCTTCCGACCCCGACGGTTCGGCCTGGAACACATTGGTGGAATCGCAGACCAGCGCCAGCACGCCGTCATCGCCGATCCGGGTCAGCCTCTCGACGCTTGGAGCCTCGCCAAGGACGGGCGTTTCGTCGACCTTCCAGTCGCCGGTATGGAAGATGTTACCATGGGGCGTTTCGATCAGCAGGCCATTGCCTTCCGGGATCGAGTGGGCCAGCGCGACATAGGTCACGCGAAATGGATCGAGGTCGATCGATCCGCCGCGCTCGACGATGTTGAGCTTGACCTGTCCGGTCAGCCCCTCCTCTTCCAGCTTCCCGGCGATCAATCCCGCGGTAAAGGGCGTCGCGTAAAGCGGCACCTTGAGGTCCGCGGCGAGATAGGGAAGCGCGCCGATATGGTCTTCATGACCATGGGTCAGGACGATGCCGACGAGGTCCTTCATCCGCTGCTCGATAAAATCGAGATCGGGAAGGATCAGGTCGATGCCGGGATAATCGGTGTCCGCAAACGTCAGGCCGAGGTCGGCCATCAGCCACTTGCCCCGGCAACCGTAAAGATTGACGTTCATGCCAATCTCCCCGGATCCGCCAAGAGCCAGGAACAATAACTCTTCACCCGGCGTCATGCGCGCGCTCCCGCAGCGATTTGGGCCAGGCCCTGAATAGTGAGATCGGGCTCGATAGCATCGAACGCCCCTGTGTGCTTGTCGAAGAGGATTGCAAGACCGCCGGTTGCGATGACCTTCACCGGCCGTCCGATTTCGGCCTTCAGCCGTTGCACCAGTCCCTCGATCATCGCCACATAACCCCAATAAACGCCGATCAGCATCTGCGTCTCGGTGGTGCGGCCGACAAGGCTGTCATCCGCCGGGGCAGCGATTGCGATCCGCGGGAGCTTCGCCGCGGCCGCAACCAGCGCATCGAGACTGAGGTTGATGCCGGGGGCAATGATCCCGCCCTTATAGGCGCCGTCATAATCGATCACGTCAAACGTTGTCGCGGTGCCAAAATCGATGACGATGAGATCTCCCGGATGGAGGGCATGCGCGGCCATCGCGTTGAGCACCCGGTCCGCCCCGACGCTTTGCGGCTCGGGAACGTCGAGCATGATCGGCCAGGATGCCGCCCCCTGCCCCGCCACCAGCGGCTTTACCCCGAAATATTTCTGCGCCAGGACGTCGAGATTGTGCAGCGCGCGCGGGACGACCGTGCCGATCGCCACCGTATCGACGTCCGACCGGGCAAACCCTTCCAGTTCCAGAAGCTGGTGAAGCCAGACGGCATATTCATCGGCCGTCCGGCGCGGGTCGGTGGCGATGCGCCAGCGGGCGACGATATCGCCCTCTTTGACCAGCGCGAAGACGACATTGGTGTTCCCGACATCGATCGTAAGCAGCATGGCGATGCCCTAGCCTCGTCCGTGCCGCTTCACAACTCGACCAACTGCGTTGGCCGACGTAGAAAATGGCGATGACCGACGACCCGCCTTATCATGCCCATGTCTATTTCGACGATGCCGAACGGGCCGCGGCGGAGGCCCTTCATGCGCAATTCGCGGCCTTGAATGGAGCTCAGGCCGGGCCGCCGATAGAATTCGTCGGTCGGATGACCGACGGACCAGTCGGTCCGCATCCGATGCCCCAGTTCGAAGTGCATTTCAGGAGGAAGGCCGTCGACCGGGTCATGGCAATGATTGCACCAACGGGACTTCGCGCCCTGGTTCATCCGCTGACCGATGACGATCTGGCCGATCATGGCAGCCTCGCAACCTGGATTGGCGAGCCGCTTGCGCTCGACACCAGCGTCCTCGACCCGCCGAGCAAGAACAAGGGCGTGGCGCGGTTCGGAATTTCCGACTTTTAGCCGAGCAGGACGTCGCCGGCGCGAATGACATCGACCTCGCCGCCGGCCTTACGCAGCCGCATCGCCCCGTCGGCCTCGATTCCGTCAAACGTCCCAAGAACCCGTTCGCCGGGCCCGCTATGGACCTCAAGCGGCGTGCCGATCGGATGGGCGCGGGCCTGCCAGGCTTGGGCGAACTGTGCCGGGTCGGCCGATCGCCAGACTGTCAGCAATTGGGCGAATTTTCCTGCCAGCAGCGGTGCGAAAGCCTGAGGAGCGATCGTCGCAGTAGGCGCCAGAGCGGCGGTCTTGCGGCCGGCGATCTTGGGTGCGCCCGCCAAATTGACTCCGAAACCGGCGACCACCCGATCCCCCGCCCGCTCCAGCAGGATCCCCGCCAGCTTCGCGTCCCCCAGCATGAGGTCGTTTGGCCATTTGAGCGACAGCGGGGTACCTGGCGCCGCGACTTCTACCGCTTCGATCAAGGCAAGGCCCGCAAGCAGTGCCAGCGCCGGCGCTGGCGGATCGTCGTCACGAAGCTGGACCAGGGTCGAACCGAAGAAATTGCCTTCAACACTTTCCCACGTGCGGCCATGACGTCCGCGCCCGGCATCCTGGCGTAACGCGATCAGCCAGTCGCCTTCCACCGCAAGTCGGTCGGCCAGCAAGGCCGTATTGGTGGAGCCTAGCCGGTCGACGATCCGGATACGGTTCAGAACAGGCTTCCGGCGGCGTTGTCGGTCAGCTGGCCCAGCGGGCCGATCAGCAGGTAGCCGAGCGGCGAGACGACCAGCGCGGCCAGCGCGATCAAGCCTCCTTCGATCGCGCTTTGTCCCCGGGCATAGGGCGCAGCGGGCGCATCGAAATACATGACCTTCACGATCTTCAGGTAATAATAGGCGCCGATCACCGTGCCGAGGATGCCCGCGATGGCCAAAGCGTACAGCCCCTCGCCGACCGCGGCGTTGAACACCATCAGCTTGGGCCAGAAACCGAACATCGGCGGGATACCGGCAAGGCTGAACATGAACATCGCCATCGCGCCGGCCATGGCGGGGCGGGACTGCGATAGTCCCGAAAGGCTGTCGATGGTCTCGATCGGCTGGCCATCCTCCCCCTTCATCCGCAACACGCAAAGGAAGGTCCCGAGCGTCATCACGACATAGATCGCCATGTAGAAAAGCACGGCGCTGGCGCCGGCGGGACCACCGGCGACGAGGCCGATCAGTGCAAAGCCGACATTATTGATCGACGAATAGGCAAGCAGCCTCTTGATGTTCGTCTGGCCATAGGCGGCAATGGCGCCAAGGAAGATGGAGGCGAGCGCTGCGAAGGTCATGATTTGCCGCCAGGCGTCGATTGCAGGATCAAACGCGTCCAGACAGACCCGAACGCCGAGCAGCACCGCCGCGACCTTCGGCGCCGAGGCGAAAAAGGCGGTGACCGGAGTCGGTGCGCCTTCGTAGACATCGGGCGTCCACATATGGAACGGCACCGCGCTGATCTTGAAGGCAAGGCCAGCAAGCATGAACACTAGGCCGAACAGCAGGCCGATCGACTGAGTCCCCTCGCGCTCAAATGCCGCGGCGATGCCCTCGAACTGGGTTGTTCCGGTAAAGCCGTAGATCAGCGAAATGCCGTAGAGCAGGATGCCCGACGCGAGCCCTCCCAACACGAAATATTTCAGGCCGGCCTCTGCCGACCGCTCATCGGTGCGGCGGTAGGAGGCAAGGACATAGGCCGACAGGCTTTGAAGCTCGAGCCCGACATAGAGCGACATGAGATTGGTCGCCGAAACCATCACCGACATGCCGATCGCCGAAAGCAGGATCAGCACCGGATATTCGGCGGCATGTTCGAAATCGCGTTCGAACCAGTTGTGGGCCATGACCACCGCGACCGCCGCGCACAGGTAGATGACGAGCTTGCCGAAGGCCGAGAAGCCGTCGGCTTCGATCAACCCGCCGAACAGGGGACCCGCGTGCTGCGGCGCCCCGAGCAGCGTCACGGCCGCTCCGAGCAGCAATGCGACCGCGGCCCAGCTGCACAGGCTGCTGCCCTTGCGGCCCATGAATGCCGCGACCATCATCAGCGTAAGGGCGCCGACTGTCAGGATGATCTCGGGAAGGATAGCGGCGAAGTTCATCAATGCGCTTCCACAGCTGAGTGGGATTGGGCCGCGGCGGGCTTGCCCGCCGTGACATGGGCGTCGCCCGCAGGCTTGGCGCGTTCGATCCGTTCGATCAGCCGGCCGACATCGGCACGCATCGGCCTCATGAAGCTTTCCGGATAGACGCCCATCCACAGCACAACCGCCGCAATTGGCGCGAGAAGCCATGCCTCACGGAGACTGAGATCCTTCATTGCCGCCGCATCGGCATGGACCAGCCTGCCATAGCAAACGCGCCAGTAGAGGAGGAGCATATAAGCGGCGCCGAGGATGATGCCGGTCGTGGCGATGATCGCCGCCCAACTCGACACTTCATAGGTGCCGACCAGGCTCAAAAATTCGCCGACGAAGCCGCTGGTCCCCGGAAGGCCGACGCTGGCCATGGTGAACAGCAAGAACAACAGCGAATAAAGCGGCATATTGTCCGCCAGTCCCCCGTAGCGGGAGATTTCCCTGGTGTGCAGGCGATCGTAGATGACACCGACGCATAGGAAGAGCGCTCCCGACACCAGGCCGTGGCTGAGCATGACGATCATCGCCCCTTCGATGCCCTGCCGGTTGAAGGCGAACAGGCCGAAGGTGACGAACGCCATATGCGCGACCGAGGAATAGGCGATCAGCTTCTTCATGTCGTGCTGGACCAGCGCGATCAGCGAGGTGACCACGACGGCGATACCCGACAGGACGAACACGAACGGCACGAACTGGGCCGAGGCTTCCGGGAACATCGGCAGGCTGAACCGGATGAAGCCATAGCCCCCCATCTTCAGCAACACCCCGGCAAGTATCACCGAGCCTGCCGTGGGCGCCTGCACGTGCGCGTCAGGAAGCCAGGTGTGGACGGGCCACATCGGCATCTTGACCGCGAAACTGGCGAAGAAGGCCAGCCACAGCCACCATTGGAGGTTGGGCGCGAAATCATAGGCCATCAGCTCGGGGATCGAACTGGTACCCGCGGTCCAGATCATCGCCAGCATGGCGATCAGCATCAGCACCGACCCCGCCAGGGTGTAGAGGAAGAATTTATAGCTGGCCTTGATCCGTTCGACGCCTCCCCAGATGCCGATGATCAAATACATCGGAATGAGGCCGCCTTCGAAGAAGATGTAGAACAGTAGGAGGTCCTGCGCTGCAAACACGCCGATCATCAGCGCCTGCATCAGCAGGAAGGCCGCCATATATTCGGGCACCCGCTTGTCGATCGCCCGCCAGCTGGCGCCGATGCAGATAGGCATCAGGAACAGGGTCAGCATGATCAGCATCAAGGCGATGCCGTCGATGCCCAGCGCCCAGGCAATGCCTCCGCCGAGCTCGAACCGCTCGACGAACTGCCACTGCGCCCCGTCGGGGTTGTAAGTACCCCACAGCCAGACCCCGAGGCCCAGGCTGACGAGCGTGGTCAGTAGCGCATTCCAGCGTGCGCCATTGGCCGACTGGAACAGGGCGACCACCGCCGCAAGGAGCGGCAGCGCAATCAGGACGGAAAGGATCGGCAACTGGCTCATTTCACCCACCAGAAGACCCAGGTCGCGGCGCCGATCAGGCCGAGCAGCATGACAAGGGCATAGCTATAGACATATCCGGACTGCAGCCGCGCGGTGACGCGGTTCCCGATACCGACCGCATAGGCTGCCCCGTGCGGACCAAAGCGGTCGATGGTCTGTTCATCGCCGCGCTTCCAGAAGAAGCGGCCTAGGGCCAGCGACGGGCGCACGAACAGCAGATGGTAGATTTCGTCGAAATACCATTTGTGCATCAAGAAGCGGTGCAGGCCCGGGAACATGGCGACGAATGCCGCCGGCGCGCCCGGCTTGGCGATATAGTTGCGATAGGCCAGCGCAAGGCCGACCAGCATCACCGCCGCTGGAGTGAGCTTGACCCAAAGCGGAACCTCATGAGCGGCGTGGACCAGATGTTCGTCATGCACCAGGCTGCCGGCCCAGAAAGCGGCCCCCTGCTCGGTCCCGAAGAAGGGATAATAGAAGAGGAAGCCGGAGAAAATCGCACCGAGCGACAGCAGCGCCAGCGGGACGAGGATCGGCCACGGGCTTTCATGCGGGTGATAGCCCGCAGTGCCCTCGACCGTCACCGCGCCATGATCGTCCGCGCTGTCATGGTCGGCTACCATTTCGTCTTCATGTTCTTCGACATGATGGACGGCATGCTGGATATGTTCGCTGCCCGCCCAACGGGCCTTACCGAAGAAGGTCAGGAAAATCAGGCGCCACGAGTAGAAGCTTGTCAGCAGCGCGGCAAAAGCGCCGATCCAGAAGGCGATGGTGCCATGGACCGTGGCGCTGGCGAAGGCGCTCTCGAGGATCGCGTCCTTCGAATAGAAGCCGGCGAAGCCGAATACGCCAAGAATGCCAACCCCGGTAATCGCCAACGTGCCGGCGATCATCGCCCAGAAGGTCAGCGGAATCTCTTTCCTGAGCGCGCCATAGTAACGCATGTCCTGTTCATGGTGCATCGCATGGATCACCGAGCCTGCGCCAAGGAACAGCAGCGCCTTGAAGAAGGCATGGGTGAACAAGTGGAACATCGCCGCGCCATAGGCGCCGACGCCCGCGGCGAAGAACATGTAGCCGAGCTGCGAGCAGGTCGAATAGGCGATCACCCGCTTGATGTCGTTCTGCACAGTGCCGACAGTGGCGGCAAAGATTGCGGTCGCCGCACCGACATAGGTGACCACCATCAGCGCGGTCTCGCTGGTTTCGAACATCGGCGACAGGCGGCAGACCATGAACACGCCGGCGGTGACCATCGTCGCCGCATGGATCAGCGCGCTCACCGGGGTCGGGCCCTCCATCGCGTCGGGAAGCCAGGTGTGAAGGCCAAGCTGGGCCGACTTGCCCATCGCCCCAACGAACAGCAGCAGGCACAGCAGGGTCATCGTGTCGATGCGCATGCCAGCAAAGCCGATTGTCGATCCGGCCATGCCCGGCGCGGCCTCGAGGATCGCGGGGATCGAGACAGTGCCGAACACCAGGAAGGTGCCGAAAATGCCAAGCGAGAAGCCGAAGTCGCCGACGCGGTTGACGACGAACGCCTTGAGCGCGGCGGCATTGGCCGAGGGCTTGTGATACCAAAAGCCGATCAGCAGGTAGGAGGCCAGGCCTACCCCTTCCCAGCCGAAGAACATCTGCACCAGGCTGTCCGCGGTCACCAGCATCAGCATGGCGAAGGTGAACAGCGAGAGGTAGGCGAAGAAGCGGGGCTGCGAGGGATCCTCGCTCATATAGCCCCAGCTGTAGAGGTGAACGAGGCTGGAAACGCTGGTCACCACGACCAGCATCACCGCGGTCAGCGTGTCGACCCGAAGCGCCCAGTCGACGTTGAGCGCCCCGCTCTCGATGAACTTCAGCACCGGGACGACCTGCGCCTCGGCGCCGCCGCCGAGGTAGGACAGGAACACCGGCCAGCTCAGCGCCGCAGCGATGAACAGCGTACCGGTGGTGATGAGCTTCGACAGCATGTTGCCGAGCAGGCGGCCGCCAAGTCCCGCGACGATCGCGGCGAGAAGCGGCAGGAAGACGATCAGGAGAATCGGGTGCATCAGCCACGCATCCGGTTGACGTCGTCGACCGCGATCGAGCCGCGCCGACGGAAGAAGATGACAAGGATGGCGAGCCCGATGGCCGCCTCGGCGGCTGCAACGGTCAGCACGAACATCGCGAATACCTGGCCGGTCAGGTCACCAAGGAAGGCGCTGAACGCCACCAAGTTGAGATTGACGCTGAGCAGGATCAGCTCGATCGCCATCAGCATCAGGATGATGTTTCGGCGGTTGAGGAAGATGCCGAGCACACCGAGCGTGAACAGGATCGCGGCGACCGCGAGATAATGGGTCAGGCCGATCACAGCGTCACCCCCTCGCCGACCTTGGGCTGCTCGAGCCGGATCGCTTCATCCGGATTGCGGTCGATCTGGCGCGGGACATTCTGGCCGCGCGCGTCGCCGCGGCTTCGATGGGTCAGGACGATTGCTCCGATCATCGCCACCAGCAGGATCAGGCCGGCGATTTCGAACGGGAAGAGAAAGCGCGTGTAGAGCAGTTCGCCGACCGCCTCGATGTTCGGCTGGCTTCCCGCCGCGGGCGCCGCGCCGCCAGTCACCGGACCGGCCTTCCAGGCGGACACGGCAACGATGATTTCCGCCAGCAGGACCAGTGCGATTAGCAGCCCGAATGGCAGGTTGCGGGTAAAGCCGGACCTTAGCGCGGCAAAATCGATGTCCAGCATCATGACGATGAACAGGAACAGCACCGCCACCGCGCCGACGTAGACGATCACCAGCAGCATTGCGATGAACTCGGCTCCGAGCAGCAGCATCAGGCCCGCCGCGTTGAAGAAGGCGACGATCAGCCACAGCACGCTGTGCACCGGATTGCGGGCGAAGATCACCAGCACCGCCGAAGCGATGGTAAGCGTCGCGAACAGATAGAATGCGAAAAGCGCGATCATGGAAGTGTGCGGCCCCTACCGGTAGGCCGCATCAGCGGCAAGGTTCGCGGCGATCGCCTGTTCCCAGCGGTCGCCGTTAGCAAGCAGCTTGGCCTTGTCGTAAAGTAGTTCCTCGCGCGTTTCGGTCGCGAATTCGAGGTTCGGTCCTTCAACCACGGCATCGACCGGACAGGCCTCCTGGCACAGGCCGCAATAGATGCACTTCACCATGTCGATGTCGTAGCGGGTGGTGCGGCGGCTGCCGTCCTCGCGCGGTTCAGACTCGATGGTGATCGCCTGCGCGGGGCAAATCGCCTCGCACAGCTTGCATGCGATGCAGCGTTCCTCGCCGTTAGGATAGCGGCGCAGCACATGCTCGCCGCGGAAACGGGGCGACTGCGGCACCTTCTCATACGGGTAGTTGATGGTCGCCTTGGGCTTGAAGAAATACTTCAGCGTCAGGGCATGCGCCTTGACGAATTCCCATAGCGTGAAGGCCTTTATGGTGCGTGCAATCATAGCCCGCCTCCGTAACGCGTGAACATCAGCCAGCCGCTGATCAGCACCACAAACAGCAGCGACAGCGGCAGAAATATCTTCCAGCCCAGTCGCATCAGCTGGTCGTAGCGGTACCTCGGCACGGTCGCCTTCACCCAGCCGAAGACGAAGAAGAAAAAGCCGATCTTGGCGAACAGCCAGAGGATACCCGGGACATAATAGAGCGGAGCCCAGTCGATTGGCGGCAGGAACCCGCCCCAGAACAGGATCGCGTTCAGCGCGCACATCAGGATGACGTTGGCATATTCGCCAAGCCAGAACAGCGCGAAGCTCATCGACGAATATTCGGTCTGGTGGCCCGCGACCAGCTCGCTTTCCGCCTCTACCAAGTCGAACGGGGTACGGAAGGTCTCGGCCATCGAGCTGATCAGGAACACCACCGCCATCGGGAACAGCAGCGGGTTGAAGCCGTAGCCATTCAAGATGCCGAGCACATTGCCCTTCTGCGCAAGCACGATCTCGGTGAGGTTGAAGGTGCCGGCGTAAAGCACAACGGTGATCAGCACGAAGCCGATCGACACTTCGTAGGAAACCATTTGCGCCGCGGCGCGGAGCGCGGAGAAGAAGGGATATTTGGAGTTGGACGCCCAGCCGGCGATGATCACGCCGTAGACGCCCAGCGAACTCGCCGCGAGGATGTAGAGCAGGCCGACATTGATGTCGGTCAGCACCACGCCGACATCGAACGGCACCACCGCCCAGACGATCAGCGCGACGGTGAAGGTAATCATCGGTGCGATCAGGAACAGGCCCTTGTTCGCGCTCGACGGGATGATCGTCTCTTTCAGGAAAACCTTGAGTCCGTCGGCGAAGCTTTGCAGCAAGCCCCAGGGCCCAACCACGTTCGGACCGCGACGGAGCGCGATCGCGGCCCAGATCTTGCGCTCGGCATAAATGACCATTGCCACCGCCAGCATCAGCGGCAGTGCGATGACGAGGATCCCGATCATGGTCGCGGTGAACCACGCCCAGTCGTAGGTCATTCCCCAGCTTTGGAAGGTAGCGGTCATTCCGCGGCCTCCAGATACTGACGGCCCTGGACAAGTTCTTCCGAGCAACGACGCATCGTCGGGCTAGCGCGGCAGATGGCGTTGGTCAGGTAGAAATCTTTGATCGGGTAAGCGACAGGACCCGAGGCATCGGCCTTCAGCTTGGGCGGCGCCCACTTCATCTCGACGATGCCATCGATGCCAAGCTCAGGCACCTCGGCAATCATCGCCGCGCGAAGCTGGTCGAGCCGGTCAAACGGAAGTGGCTTGCCGATGAGGTCCGAAAGCGCGCGGAAGATGGTCCAGTCCTCGCGCGCGTCGCCCGGCGCGAAGGCGGCGCGTTCGCTGCGCTGCACCCGGCCCTCGATATTGACGTAGGTGCCATGTTTTTCAGCGTAGGTGGCACCTGGCAGGACCAGGTCGGCCTGCGCCGCGCCCTTGTCGCCGTGATGGCCGACATAGACCTTAAACGCGCTGGAGAAATTGGCCGCAGGCACCTCATCGGCACCGAGCAGGATCACCAGTTCAGGCTTGGCCTTTTCGATATCGGCGATGCCGCCCTTGCTCGCATAGCCGAGCATCAGCCCGGCCATGCGCGACGCCGCGGTGTGCAGCACGTTAAAGCCGTTCCAGCCGTCCTTCACGAACGGTCCCGAGGCGGCCAGCGCCGCGCCCAGCGCCCCGGCGCCGAGCGCGGCGGGACCGACGATCATCACCGGCTTGCTCGCTTTGGCGATGGCATCGGCCGCGGTCTTGGGCAGCTTACCCAGCAGCGCCACGTCGTCTCCCAGCCATTCGACCTTGTAGGTCAGGTCGGCTTCCGGGCCGATCGCGAACACCTTGGCGCCACGCCGCACTGCTTTGCGCAGCCGCGTGTTGACCAGCGGCGCTTCCCAACGGACGTTCGACCCCACCAGCAGGATCACATCGGCATTTTCCAGTTCGGCGATCGGCGTGTTGAACCGCACCGCCGCGAGCGAAGAAACATCATAATCCAGGCCGGTCTGCCGCCCTTCGAGCAGCGTCGATCCCGCCCCCGCAAGCAGCGCCTTTGCCGCATACATCGTCTCGGCGTCGAGCAGGTCTCCGGCAATCGCCGCGACCTTACTTCCAGCCTTCTTGAACTGCTTGGCGAACACTTCGAGCGCTTCGGCCCAGTCCGCCTCCCGCAGCCGGCCCTTTTCCCGCACCCACGGCCGATCGAGGCGGCCGCGTACCAGTGCATCAACATGATGGCGCGTCTTGTCGTGCGCCCATTCCTCGTTCACCGCGTCGTTAATGCGCGGCAGGATGCGCATCACCTGACGCTGGCGAACGTCCATGCGGATGTTGGTGCCAACCGCGTCCATGACGTCGATCCCTGGCACCTTGCGAAGCTCCCACGGCCGCGCTTCAAAGCTGTAGGGCCGGGACAGCAGCGCCCCGACCGGGCACAGGTCGACAAGGTTGCCAGCCAGTTCCGAGTTGAAGGCGCCTTCGAGATAGGTGGTGATCTGCTCGTCCTCGCCGCGGAACAGCATGCCGACGGTGGGCACGCCGGCCACTTCCTCGGCGAAGCGGACGCAGCGCGTGCACTGGATGCAACGGGTCATCGCCGTCTTGACGATCGGACCGAAATATTTGTCGTCGACGGCGCGCTTGTTCTCGTCGAACCGCGAATGGCCGCGGCCGTAGGCCATCGCCTGGTCCTGAAGATCGCATTCGCCGCCCTGGTCGCAAATCGGGCAGTCGAGCGGGTGGTTGATGAGCAGGAACTCCATCACCCCTTCGCGGGCCTTCTTGACCATCGGCGTGTCGGTCTTGATCGTCTGACCATCGGTCGCGGGCAGCGCGCAGCTGGCCTGCGGCTTGGGCGGGCCCGGAGCGACCTCAACCAGGCACATGCGGCAGTTGCCGGCGATCGACAGCCGCTCATGATAGCAGAAGCGCGGGATTTCCTTGCCGGCAAGCTCGCACGCCTGCAGCACGGTCGCACCCTGCGGAACCTCGATCTCGACGCCGTCGACGGTGACCTTCGGCATTATTCGGCAGCCTCAGCAATATGCCCGTGGCGCTCGGCAATGCGGCGCTCCAGTTCGGGACGGAAATGACGGATAAGGCCCTGGATCGGCCAGGCGGCGGCGTCGCCCAGGGCGCAGATGGTGTGGCCTTCGACCTGCTTGGTGACGTCATACAGCTGGTCGATGGTCGAGACATGCGCGTCGCCGGTGCGTAGCTTTTCCATCACCCGCCACATCCAGCCGGTACCTTCGCGGCATGGCGTGCACTGGCCGCAGCTTTCATGCTTGTAGAAATAGCTGATGCGGCTGATCGCGCGAACGATGTCGGTCGACTTGTCCATAACGATCACCGCCGCGGTGCCGAGGCCCGAGCCGAGTGCCTTCAGCCCGTCGAAGTCCATCGGCGCGTCGGCGATCTCGGCAGCCGGGACCAGCGGGACCGACGATCCACCGGGGATCACGGCAAGCAGATTGTCCCAGCCGCCGCGGATGCCGCCGGCATGTTTGTCGATCAGCTCGCGGAACGGGATCGACATCGCTTCTTCGACGACGGTCGGCTTGTTCACATGGCCGGAAATCTGGAACAGCTTCGTCCCGGCATTGCCTTCGCGGCCAAAGCTCTTGAACCACTCCGCCCCGCGGCGAAGGATGGTTGGGACAACAGCGATGCTTTCGACATTGTTGACCGTGGTCGGACAGCCATAAAGGCCGGCGCCGGCCGGGAAAGGCGGCTTCAGGCGCGGCTTGCCCGGCTTTCCTTCCAGGCTTTCGAGCATCGCGGTTTCCTCACCGCAGATATAGGCGCCAGCGCCGCGGTGGACGAATAGGTCGAAGTCATAGCCCGACCCCGCCGCATTCTTGCCGATAAGGCCCGCCGCATAGGCTTCGGCGACCGCCTTGCGCAGCGCTTCGGTCTCGACGATGAATTCGCCCCGGACATAAATATAGCCCGCTCGCGCCCGCATCGCGAAGCCGGCGAGCAGCGCACCTTCGACCAGCTTGTGCGGGTCATGGCGCAAGATCTCGCGATCCTTGCAGCTTCCGGGTTCGGACTCGTCGGCGTTGATCACCAGGAAGTTGGGACGGCCCGGGGTCGGCTCCTTGGGCATGAAACTCCACTTCATGCCTGTCGGGAAACCCGCGCCGCCGCGGCCGCGAAGGCCGCTTTCCTTGACGATATCGATGATCTTGTCCTGGCCCAGCTTCATCAGCTCGGCCGTCTTGTCCCAATCCCCGCGGGCTTGCGCCGCCTTCAGTTCGGGCGACTGAAAGCCGTAGAGGTTGGTGAAGATCCGATCTTTGTCGGTGAGCGAGGTGATGCCGACCATTACCATTGCCCCCGATAGTCGTAGTTGCGCTCGGCCATCTTCTTCAGGGTAGTCGGGCCGCCTTCGGGGGCGCTGGTCTGGCGGTCGACCTGCGGGCCGATCTTGGGTTGCTTGCCAGCGGCCAGCGCGTCGAGCACGGCGCCCATGCTTTCCTCGGTGAGGTCCTCGTAATTATCGTCGTTGATCTGGACCATCGGCGCGTTTGCGCAGGCGCCAAGGCATTCGACCTCGCTCAAGGTCCACAGGCCGTCCGCCGTGGTGCTGCCCTTCTTCATGCCGCGCTTGAAACAGGCCGACAGTACGTCGTCCGAACCGCGCAACATGCACGGCGTGGTGCCGCATACCTGGACATGGAATTTACCGACCGGGGCCAGGTTGAACATGGTGTAGAAGCTGGCGACCTCCATCACCCGGATGGGCGGCATGTCGAGTTCGCGCGCAACGAACTCGATCACCGGGATCGGCAACCAGCCCTGCCTCCCCGTCATCTCGCCGACCTGCCGCTGAGCAAGATCGAGGAAGGGGATCGACGCCGAAGCCTGCCGCCCTGCCGGATAGCGGGTGAGAATGTCCGCCGCCGCCTTGGCGCGCGGCTCGTCCCAGGCAAAATTGCCCCACTCGGCGCGGAGTTCTGGCGTGTCAGGGGCGAAAGCGCGCTCAGCCATTAGCGGTCGCACTCCCCGAAAACGACGTCGATCGCGGACAGGACCGCGGTGGTGTCGGCGAGCATGTGGCCCTTCATCATGAAGTCCATCGCCTGCAGGTGGCTGAACGCGGTCGGCCGGATCTTGCAGCGATAGGGTCGGTTAGTGCCATCGGCGACCAGGTAGACGCCGAATTCGCCCTTGGGGCTTTCGGTCGCGACGTACACTTCGCCGGCGGGAACGTGATAGCCCTCGGTGTAAAGCTTGAAATGATGGATCAGCGCTTCCATCGACTGCTTCATCTCGGCGCGCTTGGGCGGGAATATCTTGCGGTCGAGCGTGCCAATCGGGCCTTTCGGCATTTCCTTCAGGCACTGGCGCATGATCCGTGCCGACTGGCGCACTTCCTCGACCCGGACCATGAAGCGGTCGTAGCAGTCGCCTTGCGTGCCGACCGGAACGTCGAAATCCATCCGGTCGTAGACCTCATAGGGCTGCGACTTGCGAAGGTCCCAGGGGAGGCCTGCGGCGCGGATCATCGGACCAGAAAAGCCCCAGGCCAGCGAATCTTCCTTGCTGACGGTGCCGATATCGACATTGCGCTGCTTGAAGATGCGGTTGTCGGCGACCAGGCTGATCGCATCCTCGAACAGCGGCATGCGCTTGTCGAGGAAGTCGGCCATGTCGGCCAGTACCTTTTCCGGGATATCCTGGTGAACCCCGCCGACGCGGAAATAATTGGCGTGCATCCGCGCGCCCGACACCGCCTCGTACAACTGCAGCGTGTCCTCGCGAACCTCGAACAGCCACAGGTTGGGCGTCATCGCGCCTACGTCCATGATGTGTGCGCCGAGGTTCAGCATATGGTTGGAGATGCGGGTCAGTTCCGCCATCAGCACGCGGATATATTGCGCGCGAAGCGGGACCTCGAGCCCCATAAGCTTCTCGACCGCCAGCACATAGCTGTGCTCCATGCACATCGGCGAGCAGTAATCGAGCCGGTCGAAATAGGGCAGCGCCTGGGCGTAAGTGCGATACTCGATCAGCTTCTCGGTGCCGCGGTGCAACAGGCCGATATGCGGGTCGACCCGCTCGACGATCTCGCCATCCAGCTCCATGATCAGCCGAAGCACGCCGTGCGCGGCCGGATGCTGGGGTCCGAAGTTGATCGTATAGTTGGAGACGGTCTGGTCGCCCGCAGTCGGCTTGTCGCCGGGAGCGCCGACCATCAGGTCGAGGGTCTGGGTGGTCATCCCTTCTTCCCCTTCGGCTGGCTATCGTCCTTTGCCTTGGGCGCGGTAGGGCTTTTACGGGCCGCGGCGGCATTGGCTTTCTTGCCGGCACCGGTGTCCGACGGTTCGTTGGTCGTCTTGGGGGTCGGCGGAGGCGCCTTGCCCTTGGGCGAATTGCTTGGCTGAGCCGTAACCGGGCTCGGCGCGCCAGCCGCCTCGGGCGCGGCCTTCTCGTCACCCGGCAGGCGATATTCCGCCCCTTCCCAAGGCATCAGGAAATCGAAGTTGCGGAAGTCCTGGGGCAAGTGCACCGGTTCATAGACAACCCGCTTTTCGGCTTCCGAATAGCGCAGCTCGACATAGCCCGTCTGCGGGAAGTCCTTGCGCAGCGGAAAGCCTTCAAAACCATAGTCGGTGAGGATCCGGCGCAGGTCCGGGTTGCCGGCAAAGGTCACGCCATACATGTCGAACACTTCCCGCTCCAGCCAGCCAGCAACCGGCCACAGGCCTGTCAGACTCGGCACCGGCGTGTCCTCGTCGGTCGTCAGCTTCAACCGGATGCGATGGTTCTCGGTCACGGACAAGAAGTGATAATTGACCTCGAACCGCTCGGCCCGCTCGGGATAGTCGCAGCCGGCGATTTCCATCAGCTGCTGATAACCGAACTGGTCGCGCGCGATCCGCGCCGCCTCGACGATCGCATCGCGGGCGATGGTAAAGGTCAGCTCTTCCGCCACGTTCTTGGTGGCGACCAGCGCCGGGCCGATTGCGTCGGCATATGCGTCCGCGAAGCCGTCGCGCGGCTTAATCAGGGGTGCGGGGCTGCTCACCGGTCGATTGTTCCTTCGCGGCGAATTTTTCGCTGCAGCTGCATGATGCCGTAAAGCAGCGCCTCGGCGGTCGGCGGACAGCCCGGGACATAGACGTCGACCGGGACGATCCGGTCGCAGCCACGAACTACCGAATAGCTATAGTGGTAATAGCCGCCGCCATTGGCGCAACTGCCCATCGAGATGACATATTTGGGCTCGCTCATCTGGTCGTAGACCTTGCGCAGCGCGCTCGCCATCTTGTTGCACAAGGTGCCGGCGACGATCATCACGTCCGACTGGCGCGGACTGGCGCGCGGCGCGACCCCAAACCGCTCCAGGTCGTATCGGGGCATGTTGACGTGGATCATCTCAACCGCGCAGCAGGCAAGGCCGAAGGTCATCCACCACAGCGACCCGGTTCGTGCCCAAGTGACGACGTCGTCGAGCTTGGCGACCAGGAAACCCTTTTCATCGAGCTCGGCGCGCATTGCTTCGAACCGCGCCTTTTGTTCGGGCGTCAGGTCCAGCAACGGCACTTCGTCCGGCCGCAACATGACGGTCGGATCGCGGGTCTGGCCGGCAGGGTTCAACGGACTCACTCCCATTCCAGCGCCCCCTTCTTCCAGGCATAGGCGAGGCCGAGACCCAGTTCCGCGAGGAAGATCATCATCGCGATCCAGCCCGCCCAGCCACTGCCCACCAGGCTGACCGCCCAGGGGAACAGGAACGCCGCTTCAAGGTCGAAGACGATGAATAAGATCGCCACCAGGTAGAAGCGCACGTCGAACTGGGCGCGGCTGTCCTCGAAGGCCGGAAAGCCACATTCATATTCACTAAGCTTTTCCGAGTCCGGCTTGTGCGTCCCAGTCAGGCGGCTGACCGCCATCGGCAGGACGACGAACGCTGCCGACAAGGCAAGCGCGACGGCAAGGAAAAGCAGGATGGGTAAATATCCGGCGGCGACGCTGGCCAAGGGGAAATCTCCGCAAGGGCGAACAGTTGGCGGCTCTCTAGGACGCCTCCCCCCATGGGGCAAGCGCCTGAACCATTGAGAATGAATCGCAAGAAGGCCTTAGCGCAAGGCCCCCGCGAGCAGCTTGTGGAGCTTCGAATGAAGCTCGCCATTGGCGGCCAGATACTGGCGCCGCTCGACCATCCGGTCCTGTCCGCGGTAGTCGCTGACGAACCCTCCGGCTTCGCGCACCAGCAACATGCCAGCCGCCGTGTCCCAGATGTCGAGGTCCTCTTCCCAAAAACCGTCGTAGCGGCCGGCGGCAACCCACGCGAGGTCCAGCGCGGCGGAACCCATGCGGCGGATGCCGGCCACCTCGGGAGCGATCGCGCCAAAAATGCGCGACCAGCTCGCGACATTGCCGCGGCCGAAATGGGGGATACCGGTGCCAACCATCGCCTCGTCGAGGTTTCGGCGCGCCGAAACGCGCAGGCGCCGGTCGTGAAGCCAGGCTCCCCGGCCCTTTTCAGCCCAGAAACTTTCGTCGGTGATCGGCTGATAGACGAGCCCGTGGCTGATTTCCGGCTTGCCTGCCGGAGTCTTGTCCTCGACCGCGATCGAAATGGCGAAATGGGGGACGCCGTGGAGGAAGTTGGTTGTTCCGTCGAGCGGGTCGACGATCCAGCGCGGCTTGTCGGGATTGCCCTCGACGATTCCCGATTCTTCGCACTGGATGCCCCAGTCGGGGCGGGCGTTGCGCAATTCCTCGATGATCGTCTGCTCGGCTCGCCGGTCGGCCATAGACACGAAGTCTGCGGGGCCTTTCCTCGACACCTGCAATTGCTCGACTTCGCCGAAGTCGCGCCGGAGGCGCGGCGCCGCCTTGCGGGCGGCGCGCGTCATGACGGTAATAAGGCCGGAGTAAGCAGCCATCAGTCGGCGCGGCGGACGTAGGTTTGTTCGTAGACGTCGACTACGATCCGTGTGCCCGATGCGATGTGCGGCGGGACCATGATGCGAACGCCGTTGTCCAGCACCGCCGGCTTGTAGCTGGACGAAGCGGTCTGCCCCTTCACCACCGCGTCGGCCTCGACGATCGTCGCTTCGACAGTGTCTGGCAGCTGCACGCTGATCGGGCGCTCCTCGTGAAGCTCCATCACCACGTCCATGCCGTCCTGGAGGAACGCCGCAGCCTCGCCCAGCGTGTCGCGCGGCAGGGTGATCTGTTCGTAGCTTTCCTTATCCATGAAGGTCAGGTCCTCTCCGTCGGCGAACAGGAACTGGAAATCCTTAGTGTCGAGCCGGATCCGCTCGACGGTTTCCGCTGACCGGAAGCGGACGTTGGTTTTGCGGCCGTCGATAAGATTCTTCATCTCGACCTGCATATAGGCACCGCCCTTGCCGGGCTGGGTGTGCTGGATCTTCACGGCGCGCCAGATGCCGCCTTCATATTCGATGATGTTGCCCGGACGAATGTCGACGCCGCTGATCTTCATGATGATCGCCTATATGCCAGAGAGATGAAAAAGAGCCGCGGGCGGCTGGCCGCCCAATCTGGTCGCGGCCCCTAACGCGTCGCGGGCTTCCCGGCAAGCAGCGGATAGGGATTGATGGCCGTGCCTTCATGCCAACTCTCACCCGAAGCCATGCGGTTGATCGCGAAATGAAGGTGCGGCCCACCGGGGTTGGCATTGCCGGTTGCTCCAACAGTGCCGATCGGCGTGCCGCGGGTAATGCGCTGCCCTTCGCGAAGCCCGGGCGCATAGCGGTCGAGGTGGGCGTAATAGTAGATCCAGTTGCCGTCGTCGGATCGAACATAGGCGGTGATCCCGCCCCCGCCCGGGCTGTAGAAGAGTTTCTCAACTCGACCCGGCGCCGCCGCGACGACGGGCGTGCCGGTCGGCGCCATGATGTCGATCGCATCGTGCCGCCGCGCACCACCGGCGCGCGCCTGCGAAAAAGTATCGACCAATTGCTCGGCGTTCACCCCGGCGACCGGGATCGCCAGACCGGCCGGGCCGACCACCACGGTGCCGATCTCAAACGGTCCGGCTTCTCCCGCCGGGTTGATCGGTCGAACATCGGCGACGGCGATTTCCTCCGTGCTGCGACCGGCGTTGATCCCAAAGTAGAAGATCGCCGCAGCGCCCAGCAGAACAAGAGCGACCACCACCCACCCGATACGGTTGATGATCGCCGTCATCCGCGTCGCCTCAGGCCCTGAACACGGCCTTGGTGCCCGGCCGGATCATTTGCGCCAACCGTGCCGCGTCCCAGTTGGTGAGCCGGATGCAGCCGTTCGATTCCGCACGGCCGATGCGGCTCGGCTCATCGGTTCCGTGGATGCCATAATGTTCCTTGCTAAGATCCATCCACACCACCCCGACCGGGTTGTTCGGTCCGGGCGGGATTTCAAGCTTGGGGTCGGACTTGGGGACATTGGCCAGCAGCGCAGGGTCATAGTGCCAGGTCGGATGATAGGCATTGCCCTTGATCGTCCAGGTGCCGAGCGGCAGGGGGAACTGGCTCGATCCCATGGTTGCGGTGAACTGGGCCAGCAACTTGCCGTCCTCGCCGAGGACGCGAAGAACCTGTTCGGACTTGTCGACTTCGATGCTTGCAGCGGTCGGCTGATTGGTGCCGACGCCCAACTTCCTGAGCGTATCCGCCCATTGCGCGTCCTTGACCTTGGAGGCGTCGAACTGGTCGGCGCCGACGTTCGGAACGCGTAGCCGCATTCCGGCCTTGTAGGCGATCGTTGGCGCCTCCACGCTGTCGTTTCCGGCGGGCGCCGGCGAGGCCGAGCCGGTGAGTTCCGGATTGAGCTCCGCCAGCACTTCCTCGGTCGTATGGAACCGCTCCGCGAGCTTTTCGGCCAGCGATTCATATCCCATGCGGTTCAGCTTGGCCTGCGCCTTCCGATCCTCGGGGATATCGACGAACTCGTCGCTTGCGAACTCCGGCGGGATGGTGACGATGCGTGTTGCCGGGATCGACTGCCACTGGGAAAGCGCCTGGACCGTCGGTTCGTCCAGCTCTCCGGTCACGGTCAGGCCCCGCGATTCCTGGAAACCCTTGATCGCGTTGACCGTCGACATGCCCATCTTCCCGTCAACCACGCCGGGCGTGAAGCCTAGCCGGTCGAGTACCACCTGCGCCTGCATCAAGGGCCGCGGCCGGTCTTCGGCGACCGTCGGTCCATCCTGGTCGTTGGACGCCATCGGATCGACTGACTGGCCGGACTGGGCGGTTTCAGGCGCATTCTGCTGCTCGGACGTCTCCGTGACGCTGCATGCGGTAAGGGACAGGGCCGCAACGGAAGCGGCCAGGGCTACGCGGATCATGAAAAAATTCTCCGTCAGTATTGCCCGCCAAACAAGCGGGTTTCCCAACGAACGTTCGGCGTCCCCGAAGTTTCCGGAGGCGTTCCGCGCTGATGCCGGCTGCCCGGGACGCTGCTAGTCGCCCAAAACGTCTTCGAAAGCTGCGACCGCCGTTGCCGGGTCCTTGCTCCCCCAGACCGCGTTGCACACGGCAAGGAAGTCGGCACCCGCCGCGACCAGTGGCGCTGCATTGTCGGGGGTGATCCCGCCGATCGCGACGCAAGGGATCTCGAACAGCGACGCCCACCAACTAAGGATTGCCGGCTCCGGTCGATGCTGGCTCGGCTTGGTCAGCGTGTCGTAGAATGCGCCGAACGCGACATAGTCAGCACCAGCCTCCCCCGCTTCCATCGCCAGGTGCCGGCTCGCATGACAGGTCACTCCAATCTGTTTCGAGGGTCCCAGCTGCGCGCGCGCCTCTCGCGGGTCGCCGTCAGACTGGCCGAGATGGACGCCGTCGGCATCCAGCCGCTTGGCGAGGCTGACGCTGTCGTTAACAATGAACGCGACCCCGGCGGAGGCACAAATGTCGCGAAGCGGCTCGGCGAGCCTTGCAAGCTCATGCTGCTCCATCCCCTTTACGCGTAGCTGGAACGCCGCGACCGGGCCCGCGGACAGCGCGGCCGCAAGCCGCTGCGGGAAGTCACCGCCGACCGCCTGGGGGCTGATCAGGTAAAGCTGGCAGGGCTCAGTTCGCACCGGTGGCCGGAAACGGCTAAAGTCCAGTTCGTCGTCGTTCATGCGCGGTCCATTACGGCAAGTGGAAGAAAGGTCCAATGAGGAGCATCATTCTTGCACTCAGCGTGCTTTCGTCGCTCGGACTGGCGGCCTGCGCGACGTCGGCGAACGCACCGATTGGCGTTGGCGGGCCGATCCGAGGCGATGGCCAGGCGCGGCTGAACGAGCCGACCCGGGTCGGACCACTGGTCTTCACCCCGAAGGAAGTGGTCGAGGACAGCCGCTGTCCTTCCGGCGTGCAATGCGTCTGGGCAGGCCGGCTCGTCCTCCTTACCCGGATCGACGGGCCGGGGTGGAGACAGACGATTCCGCTGGCTCTGGGCGAAGACCAGCCTATCGGCGGTCATGTGGTTCGCCTGGCAAATGCCCGTCCCGCGCCAGTGGCGGGCCAGCCGATCGCACCCGGCACCTATATCTTCGCGTTTCAGCTTCGCTGACGAAAGCTCAGGACACCGACGCGGAGTAAATCTCGTCGATGGCGGTTCCCAACGCCCGATCGAACTGCTCCTCGTCCTGTTCCGCGCGCAGGTCGGACAGCAAGGCCCGGCTGAAGCTGGCGATCATGCCCGGGTTCTTCTCCAGCTCGGCGCAGGCCTGCTGGCGGCTGAAGCCGCCCGATAGCGCGACTACGCGCAGCACCTTGGGGTGGTCGACCAGCGGTTGGAACAGGCCGGCCTCCGCGGGAAGGGTCAGCTTCAGCATCACCTGTTGATCATTCTCCAGCCCGTCCAGCTGCCGGACGATTTCGCTCAGCAGAATGCGGTCGGCCGCATCGCGTTCGGGCGACTTGATCGACACTTCCGGTTCGATGATCGGCATCAAGCCCTTGGCAAGGATCCGTTTCGCCTCGTCAAACTGTTGCGCGACGACTGCGGCGATCCCCGCCTCATTGGCGAGATTGATGACCGAACGCATTTTGGTGCCGAAGATGCCCTTGGCATTTGCCCGATCGAGCAGCGCTTCGAGGTCGGGATTGGGCTTCATCAGCTGGACGCCGTCGGCTTCTTCTGCAAGGCCCTTGTCGACCTTCAGGAAAGGCACCACGCCGCGCGCCTTCAACGCATCGGGAACCGGCTGGCCATCGGCAGTGCCATCCATCGTCCGTTCGAACAGGATCGCGCCAAGCACCTTGCCGGTGCCGAAGCAGGGCGACGTGATAACCCGCTCGCGCATCTGGTGGATGAGCGCGAACATCTCTTCTTCAGTCGACCAGGCCTGTTCATCAACGCCATAAGCCTTGAGCGCGCCCGGCGTGGAACCGCCGGACTGGTCAAGCGCGGCAATGAACCCCCGCCCCGTTTTGATCTTTTCGCGCATTTCGGAGTTGGTCATTTCGGGTCCTCGGCACAGTGGAATCGACGGTTGGGGGCGCATTAGCCAGCCGCCCCCGGCGGCGCAACCGACCGACAAGCTCGCGAAGGACGATCATGCTCAGCCAAACCCAGGACAGGATCTGCCGCGAATGCGACCTCGATTTTTCGAACCTTTCGGCGGTGCTCGTCAACGCCAGCCTGAAGCCGGCGGGCGAGCCGTCGCATACCGACACGCTACTCGATGTGGTCGATGCGATTTTTTGCAGCCAGAAGGTCGAGGTCGAGCGGATTCGGCTGAGCAAGTACCGGCTGGCCCCCGGCGTCTATCCGGACATGCGCGAACATGGTTGGGCCTATGATGAGTGGCCCGACATTTCGGACAGGGTGCTTGGCGCCGACATCATCGTCCTCGGGACCCCGATCTGGCTCGGCGACATGAGCTCACTCGCCCGCGCATTCATCGAAAAGCTGTACGCCCATAGCAGCCAAACCAACGACAAGGGGCAATATGTCTTCTACGGCAAGGTCGGCGGCTGCGTGGTCACTGGCAACGAGGATGGCCTGAAGCATGTCGCCGCAGGCACGCTCTACGCGATGAGCCATATTGGCCTTACCGTCCCGCCACAGGCGGACTGCGGCTGGATTGGCGAAGCGGGACCCGGGCCTTCCTATGGTGACGAAAAGGAAGACGGATCGGGCCGGGTGGGTTTCGACAACCTCTTCACCCAGCGCAACACCACCTTCATGTCCTTCAACCTGCTTCACCTGGCAAGCATGTTGAAAGGGCAAGGGGGGATCCCAGCAGTAGGGAATGTCCGTAGCGAGTGGGACGCGGGCGAAAAGCCGGGATGGCCCAACCCCGAACATCGGAAGGACGGTTAGCGGCCGGGGAACCCCCGACCCACTTGGCCCATTAAGGACCTATGAATATCACAGAAAAATCATTGTCCGTCCGTAGTTTGATCTATTTGTCCATCGCCGCGGCAGTGCCATTTCCCACCGCTGCGCAGCCGGCATCTTTCCCCGATTTTTCGCAAAGAGAAGCGCGTTCCGCCGATATATTGAAAGCGCAGATCCTGCTGGACCGTGTCGGCCATTCGCCGGGCGTCATCGACGGCATGA
Source organism: Sphingomonas xanthus (assembly GCF_007998985.1). Taxonomy (GTDB): domain Bacteria; phylum Pseudomonadota; class Alphaproteobacteria; order Sphingomonadales; family Sphingomonadaceae; genus Sphingomicrobium; species Sphingomicrobium xanthum. Next base: position 2,029,829 of record NZ_CP041659.1, on the reverse strand, counting down.
TGGGATCCAACACCAAGCGGGCCATCCGCGCGTATCAGCGCGCTCGCGGGATGGCGGAAACCGGCGCGGTTGGACCCGACCTGCTTGCCGCGCTCCAGTCCGAGCATGAGGGCCCGCTGCTGGTCCGCTATGAGATTAGCGCCGAGGATGTTGCCGGGCCCTTCGTATCGGTTCCATCGGACATGACGAGCCAATCGAAGCTGGACCGTCTCGGCTTTGAGAGCCCGGCCGAGGGCCTCGCCGAAAAATTCCATATGTCGCAGGCATTTCTGAAATCGCTGAACCCCGGCGTCAATTTCGGGGAAGCCGGCACGACGATCCTGGTCGTCGCCAACCAGCCGTCGGACTTGCCCAAGGTTGCGAAGGTCGAAATCGACAAGGCGGCATCCGAAGTCCGGGCGCTTGATGGCAACGGCAAGATTGTCGCCACCTATCCGGCGACCGTCGGCAGCGGCACTTTTCCTTCACCTAACGGGACGATGGAAGTCCGCGCGATCGCGCCCGATCCCAAATATTATTTCGACCCGTCAGGACGAGACTGGGGACCCGACCGCAACCTCACAATTGCCGCAGGCCCCAATAATCCCGTTGGTGGAACGTGGATCGACCTGTCGAAGGAAGGATATGGGATCCACGGGACGCCCGACCCTGCTCTTATCGGCAAGACCGCCAGTCACGGCTGTGTCCGGTTGACCAATTGGGATGCCGAGGAACTGGCCCGAGCAGTCGAGCCAGGCACGAAGGTCGTTTTCCTCTAGCGATCAGATCGTCTGCTTGGACACGTCCTCGTTACGAGGTTCGTCCTGTCCGCTCGGAGAAGGGTTGCCACCCTGCTTGACGGGGGCCTTGCCATCGGTGCGATCACGCTGCTCTTCGCGATTTTCTAGCTTGTTCTTTTCGCTGGTCACATTTTTCTCCTTTTCACGGAAGACTAACGAACCAGTGGCGCGCGGAGTTTCGGAAAATTCCTACGCCCGCCGGAGCGCGGCAACGCCCGGAAGAACGCGTCCCTCCATCCATTCCAGGAAAGCCCCGCCGGCGGTTGAAACAAAGCTGAATTCGTCGGCCACACCGGCATGGTTCAGCGCGGCGACCGTGTCTCCCCCACCGGCCACCGACACCAGGGTACCGCCCTCCGTGAGCGCCGCCGCGGTCCGTGCCAGCGCGACCGTCGCGGCATCGAACGGCGCAATTTCGAACGCCCCCAGTGGCCCGTTCCACACCAGCGTCCGGCACGTCTTCAACACGTCGGCCAATGCCTCGACCGCACTTGGCCCGACATCGAGGATCATCTCCTCCGGCGAGATTTCATGGACGTTGCACGTCCGCAAGCTCGGGGGGTTGGCGGCGAATTCGCCGGCGACGACCACGTCATAGGGAAGATGGATCGTGCAGCCGGCTGCCTCGGCCCGCTCGAAGATGCTCTCCGCTTCTCCCACCAGGTCCTTTTCGCACAGCGACTTGCCGACATCGACACCGCGCGCCGCAAGGAATGTGTTCGCCATGCCGCCGCCGATAATGAGATGGTCGACCTTGCCGACGAGATTGCCGAGCACCGCTAGCTTAGTCGACACCTTGGCGCCGCCGACGACGGCGGCGACCGGCCTCTCGGCCTGGCCGAGCGCCTTTTCGAGTGCGGCTAGTTCGGCTTCCATCGCGCGGCCGGCATAGGCTGGAAGCCGGTGCGCAACGCCCTCGGTAGACGCATGGGCCCGGTGCGACACGGAGAAGGCGTCGTTGACGTAAATATCGCCAAGCGCGGCTATTCCTTCGGCCAGCTCCGGGTCGTTCCGCTCTTCCCCGGCGTGAAAGCGCGTATTCTCGAGGATGCCGATCGACCCCGGAAGCATGATCGTGACGGCCCGCGCCGCCTCCTTGCCCGTGCAATCTTCGATGAAACGCACTGACCGGCCAGTAAGCTCGGCCAGCGGCTTGACCAGCAGCGCAGTCGACATGTCGGGCCGGCTGGCGCCTTTGGGGCGGCCAAAATGCGACAGCAGCAGCACAATGGCGCCCTTATCGCTCAATTCCGCGATGGTCGGGACTGCGGCACGAAGCCGCGTGTCGTCGCTAATCGCTCCGTCCTGCATCGGTACGTTGAGGTCGACGCGGACTAGAATCCGCTTGCCGGTCAGGTCGGCAGGCAGATCGTCGAGAGTCTGGAATCCGGCCGCCATGCGGGTCAGATCAGCCGGGCGATTGCGCCGGCCGTGTCGACCATGCGGTTGGAAAAGCCCCATTCATTGTCATACCAGCTGACCACGCGGACGAGCTTGCCGTCGATCACCGCGGTCTCAAGGCTGTCGATGGTCGAGCTCGCCGGCGAACCGTTAAGGTCGATCGAGACCAAGGGCTCGTCGGTATAATCGAGCACGCCCTTGAGCGGACCCTTGTCGGCGGCGGCCTTGAGCAGCTGGTTGACCTCTTCCTTGCTGGTATCGCGCTTGGGCGTGAAGGTGAGGTCTACGAGGCTGACGTTCGGGGTCGGTACGCGCACCGCCGAGCCGTCGAGCTTACCCTTGAGCTCGGGCAGCACCTCTCCCACCGCGCGTGCGGCACCGGTCGTGGTCGGGATCATCGACATGCCCGCGGCGCGCGCGCGCCGCATGTCGCCATGGATCTGGTCGAGGATCTTTTGGTCATTGGTGTAGGCGTGGATGGTGGTCATCAGCCCGCGCTCGATGCCGATCGCATCGTTGAGGACCTTGGCCACCGGCGCCAGGCAGTTGGTGGTGCACGACGCGTTCGACACGATCTTGTGATCTGCCGTCAGCTTGTCGTGGTTGACGCCAAACACGACCGTCAGGTCCGCTCCCTTGGCCGGAGCCGAGATCAGCACGCGTTTGGCGCCTGCGTCGAGATGCTTCTGGCCGCCTTCCTTGTCAGTGAAGAAGCCGGTGCACTCCAGCGCGATGTCGACGCCCATCTCGGCGTGCGGAAGCTTGGCTGGATCGCGTTCGGCAGTGACCTTGATGCGCTTGCCATCGACGATCATCGTGTCGCCCTCGGCTGTGACCGTGCCCGGCCAGCGGCCATGCACGCTGTCGCGCTGGAACAGCATGGCGTTCGCCTTGGCGTCGGCCAGGTCATTGATCGCGACCAACTCGAGCCCATGGTCGTCGCGGCTGAGGATGGCGCGGGCTACGAGGCGGCCGATGCGGCCAAATCCATTGATGGCGACTTTAGTCATGCGATTTCCCTCACCTTGAGATAGTCGAGCACGCGGCTCAGGATCTTGGGGGCGGTCAGCCCAAAATGGTCATACAGGTCCGTTGCCGGCGCCGAGGCACCGAACCGGTCGATGCCGATGCGCAGGCCATGAAGGCCGGTGTAGCGTTCCCAGCCAATAGTGGTCCCGGCCTCGATCGACACGCGCAGGATTTCCCGGTTCGACACATCGGGAAGGATGTCCTCGCGGTATGTGTCGGGCTGCTGGTCGAACAGGTCGGTGCTCGGCATCGATACAACGTCGGCGCCGATACCGTTCTCTTCCAGCCCCTGGGCAACGTCGAGCGCAATTTCGACTTCCGAACCCGTCGCGATCAAAATCACCTTGCGGGCCTTACCGGCGGCCCTGAGCCGATAGGCACCATGTGCGCAAAGGTTGGTACTGGCCGCCTCGCGGCGAAGCTGCGGCAAATTCTGGCGCGACAGAGCGAGTAGGCTTGGCCCCGCGTGCGCCAGCGCCGCAGCCCAACATTCCGCCGTCTCAACTGCATCGGCCGGGCGGAAGACCGTCAGGCCCGGCATCGCCCGCAAGCTTTGCAGATGCTCGATCGGCTGGTGGGTCGGGCCATCTTCGCCAAGGCCGATCGAATCATGGGTCATCACATGGACGACCTTCGCACCCATCAGGGCGCCTAGGCGGATCGCAGGGCGGCTATAGTCGGAAAATACGAGGAAGGTGCCGCCATAGGGCAGAACGCCGCCATGCTGGGCCATGCCGTTCATGGCCGCGGCCATCCCGAATTCGCGGATCCCGTAATAGATATAGCGACCGCCATAATTGCCTGCCGTCAGCGGGACGAGCGCCTTGGTCTTGGTATTGTTCGATCCCGTCAGGTCGGCCGACCCGCCGATCGTCTGCGGCAAGGCCGCATTGATCTTTTCCAGCGCCATTTCCGACGCCTTGCGCGTAGCCACCTTGGCTGGGCTGGCCAGCAGCTCGTCGATATAAGGCTGAAGCCAGCTGTTATCGATCTTACCGGCAAGCCGGTCGAGCAGCTCGCTCCCCCGGGCGCTGTTTTCGACCCGCTTGTACCAATCGGCGCGAGCCTTGGCTCCGCGCGAACCAGCGTCGCGCCAGGCCTGGGACACGTCGTCGGGGATTTCGAACGGAGGCATGTCCCAGCCCAGTTCCTTGCGCGCCGCGGCGACCTCGTCGGCGCCAAGCGCCGCGCCATGGGTTGCTGCCGTTCCCTGTTTGTTGGGGGCGCCATAACCAATGATCGTCCGGCAGCGGATCAGAGAAGGTCGCTCGTCGGCGATCGCTTCCTCGATCGCCTTGGATACCTTGGCGCTGTCCATTCCGTCGCATTCGACAGTATGCCAGCCCATCGCTTCATGGCGGGCGACAACATCTTCCTTACGGCTGAGGTCGGTCGAACCGTCGATAGTGATCTTGTTGTCGTCCCAAAGCACGATCAGCCGACCGAGCTTGAGGTGGCCAGCAAGGCCGACCGCCTCATGGTTGACGCCTTCCATCAGGCAGCCGTCACCGGCCACGACATAGGTCCGGTGATCGACCAGCTCGTCCCCGTAAATGGCATTGAGATGGCGTTCGGCAATGGCCATCCCGACAGCACTGGCCAAGCCCTGGCCAAGCGGTCCGGTAGTCGTTTCGACTCCGGCCATCATGAAGTTTTCCGGGTGGCCTGCGCAGGGACTGCTGATCTTCCGGAAGTTGCGGATGTCGTCCATCGTCGGCCGTTCGTAGCCGGTGAGGTGCAGCAGCGCGTAGATCAGCATCGACCCGTGACCCGCCGACAGGATGAAACGGTCGCGATCGGGCCAGTGGGGATAGGCCGCATCATATTTCAGATGGCGCGTGAACAAGGCGGTCGCCGCGTCGGCCATGCCCATCGGCATGCCGGGGTGGCCGCTATTGGCGGCTTCGACCGCATCCATCGCCAGAGCGCGAATGGCATTGGCGAGTCGACGTTGGGTGGCCATTGGATCTCCATGGGTCGGCCGGGGCTCCGGGATTCGGCTGGCCGATGGTTCCGTGCCTATTGTCGCCCGACCGCGCGGCGTCAACCTTGGCGGCCCATGCGGCCCTGCTTGCGGACTGACGGCAATATGCTACGCGGTCTTAGCCATGAGCATTAGGTCGTTGGAAGAAGCGATGGATCGCGCCGAACGCGCCTTGATCCGGATCGAGCACGCCGTCGAACGCCTGTCTATGGGGGACGACAAGGACCAGGTCCTGCGCGCCCGCGTGGCCGAAGTGCTGGCTGACCTCGACGATATCATCCGGGAGGCGGGTCGTGGCTGAAGTCGAACTGACCATTGCCGGTCGCCCCTATCGCGTCGCCTGCCGCAACGGCGAGGAAGACAATTTGCGCAAGGCCGGCGCGCTGGTCGATGCCAAAAGCCGCGAGGCGCTGGCGGGCCTGGGAACATTGAGCGAGTCCCGCCAGCTACTGTTTGCAGCGCTTCTTCTTGCCGACCAGCTCGTCGAAGGGCGCGACGTCGAGGTGCCCACCGGACCCGATCCCGAACTGGTCGAGCGCACCGACCGGCTTGCCGCGCGGCTGGAATCGCTTGCGGATGCCCTTGAGCGGCCGGCCCGGACCGACTAGATAGGTGAATGACGGGTACTGCCCGGTGCGCGCCTTGAGTTATCCCTGAGGCGATATAATCCCATTGGGAGCTGTCCCTGCCCCGGCCCTGGCCGGACGCACACGGCGCCCACCTGACGTTTGTGGCGTCAGAGGATTTCCGGCAAACGGCCATGGTGGTCCCGTCACATCCTACAACCGGCGACAAGCTCGCCCTCCGGCGCCAGGCTCGGCAGCATCGCCAAGCCTTTGTCGAAGCGCTTGATCCTGAAGCGAAATCCTTGCTCGAGCAGCAGCTGGCAGAACGTCTGAAACCACTGGTCAGCCAGTCGCGAATCGTCGGCGGATATTGTCCGATGCCGGCCGAGATCAGCCCGATTCCGGCGCTCGATGTCGCCAAGGCGGCAGGCGCGGTCATTGCCTATCCAGCTTTTTCGAGCCGTCATGAGCCGTTTCGCTTCCTTGCCGGGGAGCCGAGCCTGTCCGGCCTGTGGGCGACGCTGGAACCGCCGCTCACCGCGCCCCACGTCTTTCCTGACTTGGTCCTGCTGCCGCTTGTAGCAATCGACCGGCGCGGCACCCGGCTCGGCCAGGGCAAGGGTCATTATGACCGGGTCGTCGCCGACCTGAAGCGCAACGGCACGATGCTGATCGGTATCGGGTGGGCGATCCAGCTGATTGACGGGATAATCCCGGCGGACCCGTGGGACGTCCCGCTCGATGGCTTTGCATCACCCGACGGGCTGGAGATGTTCCGGTGACCGAACCCAGCTGGCGCAAACCCGCGGGCATTTTCGCGATCCTGCTGTTGATTATCGGCTGGGCGGTGTTGATCGCGTCGCTCGCCGGCTCGGTCGGCCGCTGGCCCGTGCTGCTCCAGGGAGCTTTCTATTTATTTGCGGGTCTTGCCTGGATCCTGCCGCTTAAGCCCTTGCTGCGCTGGATGGAAACCGGCCGGTTCAGGGCCTGATTCGCACCGTTCGTCGAAGGTTCATTGTAACCGCTGTATTGGCGCGGCAAGGCACCGCTCCCGACATGTCCAACCTGGTCTCCTTTCAGCCCTTGAGGCCGTGGCGCACACATCCGCGCGAAACGATCGGCATTGTCGTGCTCGCGACAATCGGATTGCTTGCGGTTGCCGGGTCCAGCGACGCAGCCCTTCCCGTAGATGGACCGGTGGCCGCGGCAGCCGAAGGGGTCAGGCCGCTGCCTGACCAGATCCGCGATCTCCCGCCCGAAACCGCGCTGCAGCTTAATGCCGCAATGCCGGTCGCGACCGGGCCCAATCCCGCCGCTTCGCCCTTCCTCCTGTCGGCTAGCGGTCAAGCCCGGGCGCGTGCACTCGAGTGCCTCACCAGCGCGATCTATTATGAGGCCGGACAGGAAAGCAGCGATGGGCAGCGCGCGGTGGCGCAAGTCGTGCTCAACCGCGTCCGCCACCCGGCCTTTCCCGACAGCGTTTGCGGCGTCGTCTACGAAGGCTCCACCCGCCAGACGGGTTGCCAGTTCACCTTTACTTGCGACGGGTCGCTGAACCGCGGCGCGGTCGCGCCTTTATGGCTGCGGGCGCAGAAAGTTGCCGAGGAAATGCTTGCCGGACGGGTCTTCGCGCCGGTCGGACATGCCACCCATTACCATGCGAACTACGTCGTTCCTTACTGGGCTTCGAGCCTCGCCAAGACCGCTGTCGAAGGCGCGCACATCTTTTATCGCTGGCAGGGCAACTGGGGCCGCCCCGCCGCGTTCAACGATCGCTGGTCAGGTCGGGAAGGCGATCCCGCAGCCTTGCGTCTCGCGGCGTTACGGACTCCACGCGCGCGCGCCGCACTGCCGGTCGCGGCGCCAGCGGTCGAGCAGCTTGCCCAGGCTGGCGCGAGAGTGACTAGCGAGGCCAATGGCCGGGTGCGCGTCCGCTTCACTCCGGAAGCCCGCGAGGCGGTCGAGAAGGTCAAGGTGACCCCTTATGTCGAGCGGGTCGCGGCGTCGGACAATCTTCGCTTCGCACTTGGCGGAGGGACGGCCGAGGCTGACCGTCCGCTGGGCCGTCCAGCCGACCTCGCGCCAAGCATGCCGGTCGCATCCAACGCACGTTAAGCGGGGCCGCCAAGTGGCGGTTTTCTCACTATTTTTGATGAAGCAAATGGCGCGAGTGACGGGGCTCGAACCCGCGACCTCCGGCGTGACAGGCCGGCGCTCTAACCGACTGAGCTACACCCGCGCTTTGGCTGTGGCGGGCAACTAGGAGAGCCGCTCCACCCTGTCAACAAGCCTAGTCGTCTTTTTCTTCCTCATCGCCGACATGGGTCAAGGTTCCGTCTTCGAACAGGAAGCCGGCGATGTCGGGCGTGCCTGCTGCGGCAAATACCGTCTTGATGATGATCAGGAGCGGAACCGCGAGCAACGCGCCGGTCGTTCCCCATACCCATGCCCAGAACGACAGCGAGACGAGGATCAAAAGCGGATTGATGGTTAACCGCTTGCCGACCACCAGCGGGGTGATGACATTGGCCTCGATGAGGTGGAGCCCGGTGAAGATCGCCGGCGGGAGCAGCGCAGCCCAGGGATCGGCGAAGGTCATCAGCCCGCCAAGTGCAAGTAACAGTGCAGCGGCGATTGGGCCGAGGTAGGGAATATAGTTCAGCACGGCTACGATGCCGCCCCACATCACCGGCGAGTCCATGCCCAGCGCCCACAGCGTCCCGGCTGTTACCGCGCCCAGGCCGACGTTGATGACGGTGATCGTGCCGATATAGGTCGAGGTGGCGTCGACGGTTTGTTGGATGACCCGCGCGGTGGTCAACGCCCCTTCGAAGCTACCGCGGCTGACGATGGTGCGCTTGCGCATTCCCGTCCAGCCGGAGAGGAAGAAATAGATCACCAGCAGCGCGAAAAAGAGCTGCACGATCGCGTGCGGCGCGGAGGCGGTAATGATCCCGAGCATCGAATTCGGGGTCACCAACCGGACCGAGCGCGGGTCATCCGCGTTGACCGATATGCGCGCCACCGTCTGGTCGATGAACCGTTCGAGGGAAGAATAAAGATCGAGGATCGGCGCCAGCGCCACTGTGACCCGGTCGATCCGCTGCGGGATGAGCGCGACCCAGTCAATCGCCGGGATAACGATCGCCGCCACCGCGAAAATGGCGATGGCGAGGAAGATCAGGACGCACAGACCCGATGCCAGCGGAGCCGGAACGCCACGTCGTTCGAACCACTCGAGCATCGGGACGAGCGCGATGGCTACGACCAGAGCGGCGGTGACCGGGAGAAAAAACTCCGCGCCGGCACGAAGAGCGAAGGGCAACGAGATCAGAAGGCCGATTCCGCCGATCAGTGTCAGCGAGGCAAGCAGGCGCACGCGCTTAAGTTCGAACGGCTCACCCGGATGATGCTCTTCTACCCCGGAAATCTGCTGTTTGCGCGCGTCCATCCGGCGCACCATATCCGCGTCCGCGACCCGCTACCATAGGCAAGGTTGGGCGTATGAAACCGGCTATTCTCGGGAGATTTGGTGCCCCCGGTCCGAGTCGAACGGACACTCCTTGCGGAACTCGATTTTGAGTCGAGCGCGTCTACCAATTCCGCCACGGGGGCACGCGCCCCGCCCTTAGCACGGCAATACCGCGGGGCAAGCCCCGCGCATCAGCTGGTTTTGACGGAATGTGCGCCGGCGCGGCCAGCAACAGCCAATCACCGCCCAATCGTTGCGCCGCCGCGACAGTAGCCCTTGCTTTCCTTTCCACGGAGTCCGAGGCTCGGGGTTTGGAGTGCGCCGGCCGCCTCCCGCGCGACTCGCGCCCCCGCCCACATCAGACGGAGGAAGGAAAGTCGCATGCCTGGAGAATCCAACGGCACAAGGGTCATCGCGCTGGTCGGACCGGCCGGCGCGGGCAAAACCAGCCTTGCCGAAGCCCTGCTTTACGCAAGCGGCACAACCGATCGCCAAGGTTCGGTCGCCAACGGCAGCAGCATCGGCGACAGCAGCGCGGAAGCAAGGTCGCGCGGCGGATCGACTGAAACCAATCTCCTCAACTTCACCTATCTGGGCGATCGCTACGCCATCGTTGACGCACCCGGATCGATCGGCTTTGCCGCCGACGCGGCGCGGGCGATCGCCGCTTCCGATGTCGCCATCGTCGTGGTGGACCCTGACCCTGCCCGCGCCGCGCTTGCCGCGCCCGCGCTGAGAATGCTCGACGAACTTGGCATCCCCCATCTCCTGTTCGTCAATCGGATCGACCAGGCCCATGGCCGGATCCGCGACCTGCTGTCGGCGCTTCAGCCGATGAGCGTGTCGCCGCTGATCGCCCGACAGATTCCGATCCGCGAGGGCGACAAGGTCACCGGCTTCGTCGACATCGCGCTCGAGCGCGCCTTCCACTATGTGCCAGGAAAGCCGTCCGAGCGGATCGAGCTTCCCGCTGACCTCGCCGAGCGCGAGGCGCAGGCTCGTACCCAGCTTCTCGAGCAGCTTGCCGATCATGACGATACGCTGCTCGAACAGTTGCTGATGGACGAGGTGCCCGAACCCGGCACCATCTTCGCCGACCTGCGTCGCGAGACCGGCGACAATTTGGGCGTCTCCGTCCTGTTCGGCTCGGCGCATAATGGATGGGGCGTACGCAGGCTGCTTAAGGCCCTGCGCCATGAAGCGCCGGGTCCGGCCTCCACGGCGCGCCGGCTGGGCGTCGAGAAGCCTTCCATGTACGTCTTCAAAATCTATCATGGCGGGTCGGTTGGCCGGCTGGCGCTGGCCCGGACCCTAGGCGGTCCGGTGCGGGAAAATAGCGACTTCACCAGCTCCGGTGGCGAGCAAGGGCGGCTCGGCGCGCTTTTTTCGGTCCAGGGCGACAAGACCGCCAAGGTTGCCCAGGTGCAGGACGGCGACATCGCAGCAGTCGCCAAGGTCGACGGGGTCAGGTCCGGGGACTGGCTGGGCGAAGCTTCGCTGCCGCCGCCGGTCGACCTCGACCTGCCGTCGCGCAACTGCGCGCTGGCAATCGAGCCCGCCGACCGCAAAGATGACGTCAAGTTGTCGGGCGCGCTGGCCCGGATCCTCGAGGAAGATGCGGCGCTGTCGCTGGAGCAGGACGAAGCAAGCCATGAAATGCGGCTTCGCGGGGTCAATGATGAACATCTTAAGACCACGCTCGCGAAGCTGAAGCGGCGATACGGGGTCGAGGTAAAGTATCGTTCGCCGACGATCGGCTACCGCGAATCCATCCGCCGGCCGGTAACCCAGCGCGGAAGGCACAAGAAGCAATCGGGCGGTCACGGCCAATATGGCGACGTGATCATCGAAATCCGACCGCTCGGCCGCGGCGAAGGATTCCGCTTCGAAGAGAGAATCCATGGCGGGGCAATTCCCAAGCAATGGATCCCCGCGGTCGAACAGGGCGCGCGCGACGCGATGTTGAAAGGGCCGCTCGGCTTTCCGGTGGTCGACGTCGGGGTCACGTTGACGGACGGAAGTTATCACAGCGTTGATTCGAGCGAACTGGCCTTTCGCCTGGCGGGGAGGCTGGCGATGCAGGAAGCACTGGAGCAGGCCGCGCCGCATCTGCTGGAACCAGTACAGAAGCTAGTGCTGGTTACGCCGGCGTCATCGACCAGCCGGGTCTCGTCGGCAGTGGCCGGCCGCCGCGGCCAGATCCTCGGCATGGCTCCGCGCGACGGCTGGGCCGGATGGGACCGGATCGACGCGCTGGTCCCCGAAGCGGAGCTCGACGGGCTCGAGGCGGAGCTGCGCTCTCTCAGCCAGGGTCTTGCAAGCTACGAGGCTGAATTCGACCATCTCGCCGAGCTTAACGGCCACCTTGCCGAAAAGGTCGTGCAGCAGGTCGCCGAACCCGCCTGAGAGACGCGGTCGCTAAAGCGTTTCGACGCACATAAGCGGCCGCCACCCGGGCGCGCCATGCAGGGCGCCGAAATCGGCGGGGATTTCCTCGCCGGCGTGGATTCCGCTTTGGACGAACACGGCGGCGAAACCCTGTTCGATCGCGCCTGCCATGTCGTTATTCAGGCTGTCGCCCACCATCACCACCCGATCCGGGGGCGGATTGCCAGCGAGCTCCAGGGCAGTCTTATAAATCGGCGGATGCGGCTTGCCGTACCAAGCCACGCGGCCGCCCATCGCTTCGTAACGGTCGGCAAGCGCGCCGGGGCAGACGTAGCGTTCCCCCCGATGGACGACGACCCGGTCCGGATTGAGACAGTGAAAAAGCACGTCGCGGTCGAGCCAGTCGTGCATCGCGCCATCATAGTCTTCGGCGCGATGGTGCCATTCCTCGAGGCCGGCCGCGGCAAGCTCGGTCCAGCCTGACCCAACAAGCTCGACGCCGCGCCCCTCAAGGTCGGCGCGATCCTCTTCAGTGCCAAGGAAACCCACCGGCCGGACCGGGTCAGTCAGCGCCCGGATGCCCGCCTCGCCGCTCGACGTCACCGCGTGGAAGCAGGCGCGCGGCAACCCCATGGCGACGAGTTCGCGCTCAACGCGCTCGGCCGGCCGAGGCGCGTTGGTAACGAGGACGACCCGCCGCCCTTCGCCAGTCCAGCGTTCCAGCCGTTCGCGCGAGCCGGCGAACAGCACGCCGCCATCATGGATCACGCCCCAAACGTCGCACAGGACGGTCGAATAGCGCGGGTCGAGATGGTCGAGCGGATTCACGCAGCCTGGGGCTGGGCGTCGGGCACTTCCTCGGGTTCGCCGGCCGAAATCACCTGCGCCGCGACAAGGTCACCAACGACATTCAATGTCGTGCGACACATGTCGAGGAAGCGGTCGACGCCAAGCACCAGCGCGATCGCCTGCGGGTCGATGCCAACCATCGCCAGGATCAGTGCGACGACAGGAAGCGAGCCAGCCGGCACACCCGCGGTGCCAATGCCGCCAAGGATGCAAACCAGCATCACCATCAACTGTTGGCCTAGCGACAGCTCGATGCCGAAGAACTGGGCGAGGAAAATCACCGTCACCCCTTCGAACATGGCCGTGCCGTTCTGGTTGGCGGTGGCGCCGATCGTCAACACGAAGCGGCTGATCCGGCGCGGGAGCTTCAATTCCGTTTCGGCAACCCGCAGCGCGGTCGGCAGGGTGGCATTGGATGAGGCCGTGGAAAAGGCCATCACCGCAGCTTCCTGCGTTTGGCGGAAGAAGGCGATCGGGCTCTTCTTGCCGAACACTTTCAGCAGTAGCGGGAACACCACGAACATTTGCAAGCCCAGCGCAAGCACCACCACGCCGACATAGGCCGACAGGCGAATGAGCAGGTCCCAGCCGAACAGCGCGGCAAGGTTGAACATGAAACAGGCGACCGCAATCGGCGCCAGTTTGATGACGATCAGGATCAACCGCATCGTCACGTCGAATAGGCCTTCGAAACCCTTCTTCAGGGTGCGCGCATTGTCGGTGTCGGTGAGCAGCAGCCCGATCCCAAAAAACAGGGCGAAGAACATCACCGACAGGATGGCGCTGTTCGATCCCAGCGCTTCGACCAGGTTATTGGGAATGATGCTGATGAAGGCGTCGATTCCCGATGGCTGTTCGGTGCCCGCCTTGACGATTTCGCCTGCCCGGCCTTCCGACTGGGCAAGCATTTCGGCCGCGGCGGCGCGATCGACGCCAATCCCGGGCTTTAGCCAGTTGACCACGGCAAGACTGATTGCCACCGCGATCGATGAAACGACGACGGTATAGACCAGAGTCCGGATGCCCACCCGCTTGAGCGCAGCGACTTCGCCCATCTCCGAAATACCGACGACCAGCGCGGAAAAGAGCAAGGGGATCACCAGCATGAACAGCAGGCGCAGGAAAAGTTGCCCGATTGGCCCGGTGACATAGGTGGTGACGAATTCGACCCAGGCGGCGTCGCGCTGCGTGGAATAGGCAATCAGGCCGAACAGCAGGCCGACGATGAAGCCGATGAGCATCTGCCATTGCAGCGCCAGGCCCTTACGCTTGATGTCCGCCATAACTCTCCCCTGATTCCTGTTAGCTTCGGCCATTGCCGCAGCATCGACGAGCGTCAAGCGCCCGAACGGCCGATCGGATCATCGATGGTCGCCGGCGGGACGCTGAACCAGCGCGGACCGGCAGCCGTCATGTAAAAACAATCTTCAAGCCGAACCCCGAACTTGCCCGGAAGGTAAATGCCCGGCTCGTTCGAAAAACACATGCCGGGTGCCAGCCGGGTGCGCTCGCCGCGAACGAGGTTGATCGGTTCATGACCCTCCATGCCGATCCCGTGCCCGGTTCGGTGAGACAGACCGGGCAACTGGTAATCGGGGCCATATCCCCAACGCGCGTAAGCGGTGCGCACGGCGTCATCGACGCTACCGGCCGGCGCGCCGACCTTGAGCGCGCGCCAGGCGATCTGCTGGCCTGCGGCGACCTGTTCCCACACGCGCCGTTGCTCAGCCGATGGGCGAGCACCGACGACGAAGCTTCGGCTGATGTCCGACTGGTATCCGCCGAAAGAGCAACCGGTATCGATCAGCACCATCTGCCCGGCCTGAAGCGTCAGCGGGCGACCGGTCCCGTGGGGAAGTGCGGCGGCGGCGCCAAACAGGACCAGGGCCCAAGGGTTTGAGCCGCCGCGATCGACCATTGCTTGCTGGAGCATCGCCGCAACCTCGCGGTTGCCGACACCGGGGCGAATCCGGGGATGGACCTCGGCAATCGCATCCAGGGTCAGGTCCGACGCATACTGCATCAGCGCGATCTCCGCAGGAGTCTTGATCATCCGCAGCGCCGCCACGACCGGATCGGCGCTGACCAGCTTCGTTCGCGGACTGGCGACTTCTAGCCCGGTGCGAATGAAATGGCGGACGCTATGTTCAAGACCGATCGGCGCGGCGGCCAGCCCGCGTTCGGCCATGATCCGGGTAACGAGCCGGAACGGGCTTTCATGTTCGTGCCAGGTGCGGACGGCCGCCGGGATGCCGAGTAGCTCGGTGACCGTGGCCAGTTCGAAGAAGGGGGTGACGACGACGGGCTCGCCTTCGCGGGGAATGAGCAGGCCCGTCAGACGTTCCGAACGATTCCACGCAAAGCCGGCGAAATAATCGAGGCTGGCGCCGGCTTCGACCAGAACCGCCCCGATTCCGGCTTTTTCCATTAGGACGCGCGCTCGGGCGATCCGGGCCATCCGTTCCGCCGTGCCGATCGCCTTCGGCGCCATGCGCCTCTTGGGCTCAGTCGCGCTAAGCGCGCCCAGCGCCTCGCTACCGGGCAGGACCGCTGCCGCAAGGCCGCCTGCCAACACTCCGCGTCGGTTCATCAACATCATGTCACTCGTCGAATAGTCGCTGCGCATCTGTTGCATGGCGACCGACATTAGGCCAGCACCCGCGCCCCATGCCTTTCGCCTTGCCACCTTCAGCCTCGGGGGCCGGTCGCCCCGGACCAAGAGAGATTGTCGCCCTGTTGGCGGCGCTGATGGCGCTGAATGCTTTCGCGATCGACGCCATGATCCCGGCGCTGCCGGCAATTGGCGCCGACCTTGGCGTCAGCAATGAAAACCGGCGGCAGTTGGTCGTCGTTGCCTATTTTTTCGGGTTCGGCGTGGGCCAAATCCTGTGGGGGCCGCTCGCCGACCGTTTCGGCCGGCGCCCCATCCTGGCGGTAGGCGTCGCGCTTTATGCCGCTTTCGCCTTGCTGTGCGGGCTCGCCCATACCTTCACCCTGCTGATCGTCGCCCGCGTGGCGATGGGCGCGTCGGCGGCGGTCACCCGCGTACTCGTCACCGCCATGGTCCGCGACCTGTTCGAGGGAGAAGCGATGGCGCGGGTGATGAGCCTCGTCTTCATGGTGTTCATGCTGGTTCCTATGCTTGCACCCAGCGTCGGCCAGGCGATCCTGCTGGTCGGGCCCTGGCAGGCAATCTTCATCGTGCTGGCTGCCTACGGGCTATTCGTCCTGACATGGGCGATGGTCCGGCTCCCCGAAACACTGCGTCCCGAATATCGGCGGGCACTCAACCTTGGAGAAATCGGCCGCGCTGCAAGGCTGGCGGCGACCGATCGGCTGTCGGCGGGCTACACGCTTGCTCTAACCGCGGTGTTCGGCGGTCTGACCGCTTATATCGCCTCGATCCAGCAGATCGTGTTCGACGCCTTTGGATCGGGCGAGCTGATCGGTCTAGTGTTCGCCGCCATCGCCGCTCCGATGACTGTCGCAAGCTGGGCCAATTCCCGTGTGGTCGGCCGCTTCGGTTTGCGCCGGACCGGGCATTCGGGACTTCTGGCCTTCGTCGCGATCACGCTTGTCCATGCCGTCCTCGCTGCAAGCATCGACGAGCCGCTGTGGCTGTTCGTGGTGATGATGGGGCTAAGCTTTACCGCCTTTGCCTTCACCACCGCCAATTTCGGTACGCTGGCGATGACCAACATGGCGCCTGTGGCCGGCACGGCATCGTCCGTCCAAGGCGTGGTGGGGACGATCGGCGGAGCGCTGACCGGCATGACGATCGGCCTGCAATTCGACGGGACCCAGCTGCCGTTCTTGTATGGCACCGCCCTGTGCGGGCTTGCCGCGCTGGCGATCCTGCTCTGGACCGAACGTGGCCGGCTGTTCGCGGCCCTTGTCACGCCCCAAATGCTACGGGCGGAGGTTTCCCTCCGCCCGCCAGTCGAATAACAAACCCGGAGGTCAGGCCTCTTCTTCAGGGCCGACCATCAGCGCTTCCCCGACTTCCTCGGTCTTTCCGCGAATTGCATTTTCAATGCGCTGCGCGATTTCGGGATGTTCCTTGAGGAACAGCTTGGCATTTTCGCGGCCCTGCCCGATCCGGGTCGAGTCATAGCTGAACCAGGCACCCGCCTTGTCGACCAGCCCAGCCTTGACGCCAAGGTCGAGGATTTCGCCGACCTTGGAGACACCCTCGCCGTACATGATGTCGAACTCGACCTGCTTGAACGGCGGCGCGACCTTGTTCTTGACGACCTTCACGCGGGTGGTGTTGCCGACGATATCATCGCGGTCCTTGATCTGCCCGGTACGGCGAATGTCGAGGCGGACCGACGCATAGAATTTGAGAGCGTTTCCGCCGGTCGTGGTTTCCGGATTTCCGTACATCACGCCGATCTTCATGCGGACCTGGTTGATAAAAATGACGGTGCAGCGCGACCGGCTGATCGAGCCCGTGAGCTTGCGCAGCGCCTGGCTCATCAGCCGCGCCTGGAGGCCGACATGGCTGTCGCCCATCTCACCCTCGATTTCCGCCCGCGGGACGAGCGCGGCGACCGAATCCACCACCAGCACGTCGATCGCGTTCGATCGCACCAGCGTATCGACGATTTCCAGTGCCTGCTCGCCCGTATCGGGCTGCGAAACGATCAGCTCGTCGATGTTGACGCCAAGCTTCTTGGCGTAGACCGGATCGAGCGCATGCTCGGCGTCGACGAAGGCCGCGGTGCCGCCCGTTTTCTGCGCCTCGGCGATGGCGTGAAGCGCCAAGGTCGTCTTGCCCGAACTTTCGGGTCCGTAAATTTCCACGATCCGACCTCGCGGGATGCCCCCCACGCCAAGCGCAATGTCGAGGCCGAGCGAACCGGTCGAAATGGTATCGATCTCAATCTTTTCCCGGCTTCCCAGCTTCATCGCCGAGCCCTTGCCGAACGCGCGATCGATCTGCGCAAGCGCGGCTTCCAATGCCTTTTGACGGTCCGTGTTCACGCTCTCTCCACTTGTTCCGACGACTTTGAGCTGCGCTGCCATGGTCCTTGTCCCTTCGTCAATTGGGAGCTGAGCGTCCCCCTTGGATGGAACATTTGTATTCTATTTGTTCTGGCAGAACAAGTAGGGAACGAAGACCAGCGTTCGCGGGCGGTCCTCGCCGATTTCAAGCGGCCAGCGCAGCCTCGATCACAGGTGTGACCCGGTCCAGCGTGTAGGGCTTTTCGATCATTGGAACGCTGGCGAATTCCACCGGAGGCGGTTCGACGTGGCCGCCGCTGGCGATAATGAAGGGCGTGCCCTTTTCACGCAGCGCGGCGGCGACCGGCCAGACATTCTCGCCCTTCAGATTTACGTCGAGGATGGCGAGGTCGAATTGCGCACGCTCAACCTCGGCCAGCGCCGAGGTCACATTGTCGCAGCTTCCGCTGACTTCATGTCCCAGCGAGAGGATGAAATCCTCCAGCATCATTGCGATGAGCGGCTCGTCTTCGACGATGAGAATGGAACGTGACCCTGACATGGGCGCCAGAGATAGCAGCCGTTTCGGCTGAGGAAAGAGTTATTTGGTGGTCAGGGCCCGCCGGACTGCCTCGGCAAGCTCCTGAACCGAAAAGGGTTTCGGCAGAAAGGCGACGTTGGCGATGTCGATTGACTTGCGCAATTGCTCCTCGGCGTACCCGGACATGAACAGGATTGGCAGCTTGGGGCGTGTCTTACGCGCTTCGCGGACCATCGTCGGACCGTCCATTAGCGGCATGACGACGTCGGACACCAGCAGCGCGATCTCGTCCCCGCGCTCGACGATTTCCAGGGCTTCCTCGCCATTGGTGGCAGTCAGCACCTTATATCCGTGGCGAGTCAGCGCCCGCTCGGCCACGGTGCGCACCATCGGCTCGTCCTCGACCAGGAGGATGGTTCCGGTTCCCCACAGTTCATTGTTGGAATCGCCCGAATTGGGTTTGCGGCGCTTGTTCTTCGGTTCTTCTTCGACCTGGTGGACCGGCAAGTAGATGGTGAAGCGGGTCCCCTCCCCGACCTTCGAATCGGCAAAGATATAACCGCCCGACTGTTTGACGATGCCGTAGACGGTCGAAAGGCCAAGACCGGTGCCCTTGCCGACTTCCTTGGTGGTGAAGAAGGGTTCGAAGACCTTGCCCAATATCGCCGCCGGGATACCGCTTCCGCTATCGGCAACCGACAGCGCTGAATAGTCGGCGATGGGCAGGATCTCGCTGCCTAGGTCCGCTACCTGGTCGGCCTTGATCGAATAGGTTTGGATTGTCAGCGTTCCGCCGCCCTTGCCGGCCATTGCGTCGCGGGCATTGACCGCCAGGTTGACGATGACCTGTTCCAGCTGGCCGGGATCCGCGCGTACCGCACCAAGGTCGCGGCCGTGCTTGACGACCAGTTGCACCGTTTCGCCAAGAAGCCGCTTCAACAGGTGCGATACTTCGCTGATGACATCCGGCAACTGGAGGATCTGGGGCCGCAGCGTCTGCTGGCGCGAAAAGGCCAGCAGCTGGCGGGTCAGCCCGGCTGCCCGGTTGCTGTTGGACTTGATTTGCTGGACATCGTCGTAGTCGGTGTCGCCCGGTGTATGCCGCATCAGCATCAGGTCGCAATGGCCGATGATCGCGGTAAGGATATTGTTGAAATCATGGGCGACGCCGCCGGCCAGCTGGCCGACTGCCTGCATCTTGGTAGCTTGCGCGATCTGCCGCTTGAGCTTGGCTTCCTCGCTATTGTCCTTGAGGAGCAGCAGCACCGCGGCATCGCCCAGCCCGCGCAGCCCTGCAACGGTAAGCGCAACCGGCTCGCCTGGCTGGCGCGCGAGGCGGACCGGGAAATCGCCGGACATCGCGGGACCACGGGCATTGCGGCGGACCGCGTCGGCCACCGCCGCCTTGTCTTCCTTAACGACCAAGTCGCCCGGATAGGCAGGCATTTCTTCGCCCGGAATCCCGGCGGCGATCCGGAACGCCCGGTTCATCATGAGGAAACGTCCGTCGCGGTCGACCAGCGCCAGCCCTATCGGCAACATTTCGAGAAGGACCTGGACGTTGGCCGAGGCGGCGAGCCCCGAACCCTGTTCGGAATCGAACAGCAGCATGGTTGCCGCTCCGGAACCATCCTGTTCCAGTGGGACGGTGACCAGCCGCAGCGGAGAAGCGTCGAGACCTTCGGCGGCTAGGCGGATCGACCCGTCGTCGCCATGCGTGATCAACTCTTCGATATTCGGCGCCGCGCCCCGATTGCCAAGATCGGGCAGCGCCCGGTCGGTGAAGGCGCCGTTGGCGGCGACCAGCAGGCCGTCGCCATCAACCAGCACGGCGAGGACCCCGGCCTTGCCTAGCCGCTCGCCCATTGCGCCGCTGACCCGCCGCGCGGCGACCTCGATCGTGTCGGTGGGCGCCTCCATCGCGAAATGCCAGATAAACAGGTCCTGCTTCTGTCCCGCCCGCATCACCAGGACCTTGGCCGAGGCTGCCTCGCCCTCTGCCCGACCGTCGCACAGCGCAGCCTCCAGCAAATCCTTCATCGGCTCCGCGAGCCCGGCGGGCGAACGGTCCTGGAATCGCTCCCGATAAGCGGCGTTGACCGCCCGCAGCGCGCCCTCGCCATCGGTCATCGCCACCGGGTCTCGCGACGCGCTCAGCGCGGAGCCGACCAGCTCCAGGTCCGGAAGGACCATCGGTGCGATTTCGACGCGGGTTCCTGACCTGCGGTCGATAATGAAGGCAGCGACCAGCATGGCGATGAAGCCGGCCATGAACAGGCCACCGAACAGCGGCTGGCCGACCAGGTAGAAGATCAGCGCCCCGCTAGCGGCGGCGGCCGCGACAAGCGCAGGCACCAGCCAGCGAACGCCGCCATCGAGCGGGCGCGAATCAGCGAGGTCGAGCTGTTCGAATAGCAAAGACGCCCGCCCCCCTTTCTTCCCCGGTCAGGCCTCTCGAATGACCCGCTGCTTCCACTTGCGGCCAATCCACCACCGCCAGCCGAATAGTGACACGACGTAGCCTAACAGCGCCAGTCCCAGGCCGATCAGGAACAGCCCCGATACCAGCGCGGGCGCCGCGTCGGACCATAGCCAGCCCATCCATTCGCCGAATCCTGCACCACTTTGGTTCAGCCGGGAATAGGATTGGAGGTCAGCCTGGAAGCCGATGCGGTTCCCGACCTGGATTGCTGCCAGCAGGAAGAAGGGCGTCGTGATCGGGTTCGACAGGAAAGTCATCGCCGCGGCGATTGGAATGTTGGCCCGCATCGGCATCGAGAGGAGCGCCGCGCCCACGATCTGCAATCCCGGTATCATCAGGAAGATACCGATGAACGTCCCCGCGAACACCGCGCGAGGCACCGAACGGCGGGTAAAACGCCATAATTCGGAATGGCGAATCCGCGCACCGAACGGCCGCAGCCAGCGGCTTTCAAGCACTTCCTCCCGGCTCGGTGCATGGCGGTGCAAGAACCGCTGCCAGAAGTTCATGTGATTAGCCACGCTGCCTCAACAACCTACCCTGCTCGCGCTTCCAGTCGCGTTCCTTGATCGTGTCACGCTTGTCGTGGACCTTCTTGCCCCTAGCCAGCGCCAGTTCGATCTTCGCGCGCCCCCGCGAGTTAAAGTAGATGGAAAGCGGCACCAGCGTCAGCCCCTGCCGCGTGATCGCGCCGTGCAGCTTGTCGATTTCCCTCGCCTTGAGCAGCAGCTTGCGCCGCCGTCTCGGCTCATGGTTCATCCAGCTGCCGGCACCATATTGTGGAATATGGCTGTTGATGAGGAAAACCTCCTCATTCTCGACCAACGCATAGCTTTCGGCGATCGATCCTTCACCAGTGCGAAGTGCCTTGACCTCGGTACCCTGGAGCTCGATCCCGGCCTCGAACCGGTCCTCTACGAAATAGTCGTAACGTGCCCGCCGGTTCTCGGCGACCACCTTGGCCTTGTCGAATTCACGGACGGGGACAGGTTTGGCCAAGGGGACCTCAGGCTAGGCCGGCGTGGGCGAGCGCGTCATCGACCGCCTTTTTCGATGCCGCCGACGGTTCGGTCATCGGTGCGCGCAGTTCGGCCGGGAAGCCGGGGCGAACCCGGGACAGCGCATATTTGACCGGGCCGGGCGAGGCGTCGCTGAACAGCGCCGCGTGCAGCGGAAAGAGCCGGTCCTGAAGTTCCAGCGCCTCGGCCCAGCGGCCCTCCCGGGTGGTCTCCTGGAACTGGGCGCATAGCTTTGGCGCGACATTGGCGGTGACCGAAATGCACCCCTTCCCTCCCATCGCGTTGAACCCGAGAGCCATGTCGTCGTTGCCGCTAAGCTGGACGAACTCCTTGCCGCACGCCTCGCGCTGCGCCGAAACGCGCGCGAGGTTACCGGTGGCGTCCTTTACCGCGACGACACCGGGCAGGCGCGACAGGCGCGCCATCGTCTCCACCGCGATGTCGGTGATCGTCCGGGCCGGGACATTGTAGAGGACGACGGGGATGCCAAGGTCGGCAACCGCAGCAAGGTGGGCATAGATGCCGTCTTGATTGGGACGGTTGTAATAGGGCGGAACATGAAGCGCCGCATCGGCACCTGCCTCCTTGGCGTTCCGGGTCAGTTCGATGGCATGGGCAGTATTGTTCGATCCGCAGCCGGCAATCACCGGGATCCGGCCTCGCGAGGTCTCGACTGCAAGCGCAATCAGCGCGCGATGCTCCTCGACCGACAGCGTTGCGGCTTCGCCGGTCGTGCCGCATGGCACCAATGCATTGGAGCCCTCATCGATCTGCCATTCGACAAAGTCTCGGAATATCGCAAGATCGACTCGGCCTGCCGCAAATGGCGTCACCAGCGCCGGTATCGACCCGAAAAACATCAATTTTTCCTTCACTTGGAGTCCGTCGCCGCGTTAGGCTCCTGCCGACACCATTCGTTCAGCGGCTGATAAGGACAGGGGCGCCATAATGTCCAGCATGAGGAAATCCGGACTATTGATCGCTTGCCTGCTGCCTGTTGCCACGGGGGCATCGGCACAGACCTCCCCGGTCCTTCCGAACCGGGCGCCTATTGCCGCGCCTGCAGCCCACATCAATTATGCCATCGCCGACTGGCGCCGGCTTCGCCAGGCCAGCGGCTATGCCTTTGCCGACTATGCCCGGTTCCTCATTGCCAACCCCGGCTGGCCGGGCGAGCCGGCAATGCGGCGCGATGCCGAAAAGCAAATGCGGGCGGGCGAAAATCCGGCCACGGTCATCACCTTCTTCCGGGCGATCGAACCGAAAAGCGGCAATGGCTGGGCAAGACTGGCCGAAGCCCATGCCGCCACCAACCGTCCGGCCGAGGCCATTGCGGCGGCGCGGCGTGCATGGACTTCCGCCGACCTCAGCCAATATGACGAGCAGGCGCTGTTCGCCCGCTTCGGGACGCAATTTACCTCCGCCGACCATGACAATAGGGTCGACGCGCTGCTGTTCGACAAGAAGGCCAGCGATGCCTACCGGATGCTCCCCTGGACGAGTCCGCAGCGGCGCGCTTCGCTTTCGGCGCGTATCGCGATGCATTCACGCAGCGCCGACGCGGAGCAGCGCTTTCAGGCGGTAGCAGCGCAAGTTTCCACCGACGCCGGCCTGCTGATGGATCGCGCCCGCTACCTTCGCGAAGGCAATAATGAGCAGGCGGCTCGCCAGCTGCTCGCGCGGCCGCACAGGTTCACCTACCGCCCGACCGACGCCGACCGTTTTTACGAGATGCTCGAGCTTCTCTCGGCGGGGGCAGCGAGCGACCGGCAGTATCAGCTGGCCTACGACATCGCCCGGCAGGTCGACGACAGCTTCGCGCCCGGCGTCGATATTTCCGAACAATCCTATGGCATTCGCGACAAATATACGACCCTGACCTGGCTTGCCGGAACGATGGCGCTGGAACGGCTCAATCGCCCGCGCGAGGCCGTCGTGCTGTTCGACAAATATGCCAATGGCGGCAAGTCGCTGCAGGTTGCGACCAAGGGATGGTATTGGGCCGGCCGGGCTGCGGCGCAGGCCGGCGACACGATGGGCGCGCGCGCACACTTCGAAAAGTCGGCAGCCACGCCCGAATTGTTCTACGGCCAGTTGGCGCTCGAGCGGCTCGGCCGAATCGTCCCCGCACCGTCGGGAACGCCAAGCCTGCTCGTCACCAATGCGCAGCGCCAGGCTTTCTATAGCGATCGCCTGGTCCAGGCCGTTCGTGCCCTGTCGCGCAGCCGCGACGAGCAAACCCTTTTCATTCGCGCCCTGTCCGAAGCAACCGAGACCGAGGCCGACCGGCTTATGTCGCTTGAGCTTGCTGCCAGCATCGGCCGGCCCGACCTTGCCGTGTGGACCGCGCGTTCGGCCCGCAACGCCGGCACCGCCTTCTATTACAAGGCGGCCTTCCCGACCCATGCCTATAATGTGCCCAGTGGGCGGACATGGTCTCTGGTGCATGGGATCACCCGGCAGGAATCGAGTTTCGATCGCGCCGCGGTCAGCCACGCCAATGCCCGCGGGATGATGCAGCTGATGCCCGCCACGGCGCGCGAGCAGGCGGGCAAGATGGGGATGGGCTATGACTATGGCCGACTGACTTCAGATGCCAATTACAACGTCATGCTCGGCAGCGCCTATTTCCAGCGGCTGTTGAGGCAATGGGACGGTAATTATCCGCTCGCGGTTGCCAGCTACAACGCCGGGGCCGGCAATGTGCGCAAGTGGATCAACCGTTATGGCGATCCGCGCAGCAACGGCGACATCGTCCGCTGGATCGAGCAGATTCCGTTCATGGAAACCCGCGGCTATGTTCAGCGTGTGCTTGAGAACAGCGTCGTCTACGATCGGCTGAACCCGACCCTGCCGGGACCCGAGCCTGTCCATATCTCGACCTATCTCGGCAAGTCGTCGCGACCCGGCTAAGACCGTCGTCATGGCAGACCGGGCGCCGCGCTTCATCACCCCCCAGGGATTTGCGCGCATCAGATCCGAATATGAACAGATGTTCGGCACCGAACGGCCAAAACTCGTCGATACGATCGCCTGGGCTGCCGGGAATGGCGACCGTTCGGAGAACGGCGACTATATCTATGGCCGCAAGCGGCTGCGCGAAATCGACCGCCGCCTGTCCTACCTTGCCAAGGTGATGAAGTCGGCCAAGCTTGTCGACCCCGCCACGCAGGAACAGCGGGACACGATCCGCTTCGGGGCGACAGTCGAACTCGCCGACGAGAATGACGAGCGGCGCACCCTGACCCTGGTCGGCGAGGACGAGGCCGATGCCTCAGCCGGACGAATCAGCTGGGTGGCGCCGATCGCCCGGGCGCTAGTCGGCGCGCGGGTCGGCGACGAGCGCATTGTTCGTCTTCCAGCCGGCGAAAAAAGCTATGAAGTGATGCGAATCAGCTATCCGGACTAGGTTCGGTCAGCTCGCCTTCTGCTGGGGGAACTGGATCACCGTCGCCCCCTCTGCCGGCGGTTCTGCGGGAAGCGCTTTTTCCAGCTGGGCGATGATCGCGGTCAGCGCCGCGAACGTCCCCGCCACTTCGTCATTGCCGTCGATAACCTGCCACGGCGCCCAACGCGTGTCCGTCTGGCGGAACAGGTCGTGAAGCACTTCCACCGTTTGATCGCGCTCGCCGAGTCCGACGAGATCCTCCTCGCCGAGCAGGTGGCGTTCCCACGGATCGGCCTGCCGCTCGCGAAGCCGTGCGATTTGCTGGTCGGCCGAAACATGAAAGAATAGCTTCGCGACGATGGTGCCATGGTCGCGCTGCTGCGCTTCGAATTCGTTGATCTCGTCGCACGCCCGGGCCCAGCGCCGGTCATCATAGCGGCCCGAGACGCGCTGTTCGATAATCCGCCGGTACCAGCTGTGATAGAATATCGTGGTGTCCCCCGCGGCGGGAAGTCCGCTCCAGAAGGGGGCAAGCCAGTGGCGGTCATCGTCGGCTTCCTCGAGGCCGCCGACGCTGCGCACTTGAACATGGCTGGGATCGAAGCTTCCGGCGAGGAGCTTCAGCGCGGCCTTCTTGCCCGACCCGGTCCACCCTTCGAAGAGGATGAGCGAGCGCCGCCGATGAACGATCTGCGCAAGCTGAAGCCGCGCGAGGCGGGCCTGCAACGCGCTCAACGCTGCAGCCGGATCACCAGGGAACGGCGCTCCCCGTTCAAAATCCGTTAATTCGATCGGCACGCTGGGAGGCGTAACTCAAAGCCTCGGGCGCCGCAATTGGCTTCCGATGAACAGTTCCGCCCATTCGTCCCAAGGTGGAACGGTGCGACGGGACGCGGCTCAGTTGGCCTCGGGCTCGGAATCCGCGACCACCCGGATCGATAGCTCACGTAGCTGTTTCATCGTCACTGGCGCGGGGGCGTTCATCATCAAGTCTTCCGCCCGCTGGTTCATCGGGAAGAGAATGACTTCACGGATGTTCGGCTCATTGGCGAGCAGCATGACGATACGGTCGATACCCGGGGCCGACCCGCCGTGCGGCGGCGCGCCGTATTTGAAGGCGCCGATCATGCCCGGGAAGCTGGTGTCGACGTCCTCGCGGCTGTAGCCGGCAATCTCGAACGCCTTGTACATAATATCCGGACGGTGGTTGCGGATCGCGCCCGAGCTCAATTCCACGCCGTTGCAGACGATGTCGTACTGCCAAGCCAGGATATCGAGCGGGTCCTTGGTCTCCAGCGCTTCCATTCCGCCCTGGGGCATAGAGAAGGGGTTGTGGCTGAAATCGACCTTCTTCGCATCCTCATCATATTCGAACATCGGAAAGTCGACGATCCAGCAAAAGCGGAACGCACCCTGTTCGATCAGTCCAAGCTGTTCGGCGACACGGGTTCGGGCAAGGCCGGCGAGCCTCGCCGCCTGCGCTTCGGGACCGGCGGCGAAGAAAATGCCGTCGTCCGGACCGATGCCCATCTGCTCGGCGATCCGGTCCATGCCCTCGGCGCCATGGTTCTTGGCAATGGGCCCGCCCCACTCTCCGCCCTTGCTCGTTGCATAGCCAAGCCCGGCAAATCCTTCCTGCCGCGCCCAATCGTTCATCTCGTCGAAGAATTTGCGGCTTTTTTCTGCCGTTGCCGGCGCTGCGACGGCGCGCACCACCATGCCCTTTTCGACCATGCCGGCGAACAGGCCAAACCCCGACCCGGCGAAATGCTCGCCGACGTCATGGACGATCAGCGGATTTCGCAGGTCCGGCTTGTCGCTGCCGTACTTCAGCATCGCTTCCTTGTAGGGGATGCGCGGAAACTCGCCGGCCGGAGTGACATAATTGCCCCCCGCGAATTCTGCGAACACGCCCGACAGCACCGGCTCGATCGCATTGAAGACGTCGTCCTGGGTAACGAAGCTCATCTCGAAGTCGAGCTGGTAGAATTCGCCAGGCGACCGATCGGCGCGGGCATCTTCATCGCGAAAGCAGGGCGCGATCTGGAAATAGCGGTCGAAGCCGGCAACCATCAGCAGCTGCTTGAACATCTGGGGCGCCTGGGGAAGCGCATAGAATTTGCCGGGGTGGACGCGGCTTGGAACCAGATAGTCGCGCGCGCCCTCGGGCGACGAGGCGGTCAGGATGGGTGTCTGGAATTCGGTGAAGCCCTGGTCGATCATCCGGCGGCGGATGGAAGCGATCACCTTCGAACGGAGCATGATATTGGCGTGGAGCCGGTCGCGGCGAAGATCGAGATAGCGATACTTGAGCCGAATTTCCTCCGGATAGTCCTGTTCCCCGGCAACCGGCATCGGCAGTTCGTCGGCCTTCGACTGGATCTCGACGGTGCGGGCGAACACCTCAATATCGCCGGTGGGCAATTTGGCGTTGGTCGTTCCCTCGGCACGGGCCTTCACCTCGCCGTCGATGGTCACCACGCTTTCGACCCTGAGCGAGTCGAGGATCGGCAGCGCCGGGCTGTCGGCATCGCAGACAATCTGGGTCAGGCCGTAATGGTCGCGCAAGTCCACGAACAGCACCCCGCCATGGTCGCGCTTGCGATGGATCCAGCCCGACAGGCGGACGTTCGATCCGACATCGGAAGCGCGAAGGTCGGCGCAGGTGTGGGTTCGGAAGGCGTGCATGGGCTTGCTCGTTCGAGAAAATGGAGGTTCGCAGGCGCGAAATAGTCGCGTGGGCGCTTCGCCGTCAGGGTTGCCTTTGTCAAGGCGCGCGGGTGCCGCTATGGGCCGCCACAGATGAAAATTCACCCACTGATCACGACCACCCAGGATCTCACCGCGCTCGTTTCCCGAATGGCCGACCACGACTTCGTGGCGGTCGACACGGAGTTCATGCGGGAAAATAGCTATTGGCCCGACCTCTGCCTGCTGCAGATCGCTACCGTCGACGAAGCCGCGGCGATCGATCCGAAGGCGGAGGGGATCGATCTGGCACCGTTGCTTGAGCTACTGGTCGACAATCATGACGTGCTGAAGGTCTTCCACGCCGGCGGGCAAGACCTTGAAATCATCCACAATCTCACCGACAAGGTGCCCAACCCACTGTTCGATACCCAGATCGCCGCCATGGCGCTCGGTTATGGCGAGCAGATCGGTTACTCCAACCTCGTTGAAAGCGTGCTTGGCCACAACCTCGACAAGGGCGCCCGCTTCACCGATTGGTCGCGCCGCCCCCTCGACAAGCGCCAGATCGACTATGCAATCGCCGATGTCACCCACCTCGCCGAGATTTTCCCTCGCCTCGTCAAGAAGCTGATTAAGACCGGCCGCGGTGCCTGGCTGGACGAGGAGATGGAGCGCCTTGCCGACCCGTCGAGCTTCGCCTTCCCGGCGGAGGACGCGTGGAAACGCCTGAAGCTTCCAAGCCGCAACCCCGCGGTCCTTGGCCGCCTCAAGGCGCTAGCCGGCTGGCGCGAGAGCGAGGCGCGCAACAAGAACCTGCCCCGCGGCCGGATCATCAAGGACGACACGCTCAATGAGCTTGCGAGCCACCCGCCCAAGACGCAGGACGACCTGGGCAAGGTGCGCGGCCTGTCGGCGGGATGGCGAAACAACGATATCGGGGCCCGGCTGATGAGCGCGCTTGCCAAGGCCCAGCCGCTCGAGGCCGATGACCTTCCGTCGCGCGAACCGCGCCGTCCCGGCCTCACGAAGGACGCCGCGCTGGTCAGCGACCTGCTCAAGCTTCTGCTCAAGATCCGCGCCAAGGAAAGCGGCGTGGCACCCAAGCTCATCGCCCGGTCAGACGAACTTGAATCGCTTGCCGCCGGAGTGCGCGACCAACTCAACATCCTGTCGGGCTGGCGCTTCGAGGAGTTCGGCCGCGACGCGCTCGACCTCGTGGAGGGCCGGCTCGCCTTCGCTACCGAAAACGGCAAGCTCAAGTTGAGCAGGATCGCAGGGGATTCAGGAACCGGACAGGAGGTCTGACGCTTGTTACATCGATCCAAGGAGATGAATCGATGCGTATCCTGTTCGCAACCTTGTCAATCGCCGCGCTTGCCGGGTGCACCGTTGCTGGAAGTGATCCGGTAAACGGACCGCCGCCTCCGGGCCAGCAATGCCGCAATGACCAGCTAGGCCAGTTCAGCGGCCAGACGGCTACCCAGGAACTGGGCGCGCGCATGCTTGCCGTGTCGGGAGCCCGCATCATCCGCTGGGTACCCCAGGGCGGCGTCGTCACGATGGATTATCGAATGGACCGGCTGACGGTCCAGCTTGACGGGGCCAATCGCGTCGTCACCGCGCGCTGCGGCTAGGCAAAGCAAATGTCCGGACGACGGTCGAGCGCTTTCGCCAGCTGATTGAAACGCCGCTCGACCGGTTCGGAATAGAGAAGCCGATACTTCCCGGGGATGGTGAGGACCAGACGGTCCCCGCGAAGACCGACCTGCGTTTTTCGCAGCAGCGCCTCGGTCCCGCCGCTCAGCCGCTGGGCCAGGCGAAGCGCCTTGCCCCAAGCTATTAATCGCTCTTCTTCGCCCGGGCGCAGCAATGCCGAAAGCTTGGCGTCAAAGCCGCCGTCGCCCCCAAATGCAGCACATAGCGCGCGTCCCATCACCGCCCGGCCATGATCGCCGATCCCGACCCAATTGCCATGGATCGCCATGTCCACCGCACGCTCGGCGCGGAAATCGGGATGGGCATTCCAGGCGATGTCGCCAAGCAGGCATGTCGCAAGCCGCAGCCGCTGCAGTTCACTGCTGTCGTCGGGAAACAAGGGCGCGAGCCATTGTTCGAGCGCAGCGCCATGGTCGCCGAAACGACCGAGCCGCTCGCCGACCTCCAGCGCCGCGGCAAGCAGCGGATCCTGCCGGCGCGTGGCCTCATCGAGATCGCGGTAGAGCAGGCCTTCGCGAAGGCCAAAGGCAGAAACGATCACCTTCTTGGGGCCAAGCACTTCCATCATCGCCTCGAGCATCGTCACGACAGCCGGCAAGGTCGGGATTCGAGACGCAGTGATCGCGGTCATCCGCTTCAGCTCGTCGGGTGCGGTCAGTTTGAGGATCCCCCGCAGATCGTCGAGACGCTTCGGCAGGAAACGGTGCTGGTGGACCATTGGCAACGGATGGCCGAGCGTTAAAAGGTCGAGCCGGGCCAAGGCGCGGAACGAACCGCCGACGCAGTAAAGCCCCTGCCCCCTAGCGGCGTCGGCCAGCCGCCCGGCGTTGCGAAGTCCAACCTTGATCGCCGTGTCGAGGTCCGACCCGGACGGGCTTGCGCCGATCCGCAACACGCCAAGCGGCAGCGAGATGGCATCGCCGGTCATTCCCCGGGCGACACCGATAAGTTCGAGGCTGCCCCCCCCGAGATCGGCGACGATACCATTTGCGCGCGGGATGGCCGAGATCACCCCCAATCCAGCCAACTCCGCTTCCTCGGCGCCGGACAGGAGGCGTGGCTTGAGGCCCAGCGCCGCGATCTCCTTCAGGAAGGCCGGGCCATTCTCAGCGTCGCGGACAGCGGCGGTGGCGACGGCGTGGAGCTTCTTCAAGCCCATCTCGCGTCCGAGCTGGCGGAAGCGAGCCAGGGATTCGAGCGTTGTGCGCATCGCCCGCTCATCAAGCCGCCCGTCCTGGGCGAGCCCCCGACCAAGCGCGGCCATCACCTTCTCGTTGAACAACACCGATGGCACGCGCGCGGTCCCGCCATAAGCCACGAAACGCACGCTGTTGGAGCCGATGTCGATGATCCCAACGGGTCCGAAGTTGCGTCTCGTCATCCGCTCAGCCCCGCTGCGTCAGGCGCAATTTAGGCACCGCCTTGCCCGCCAGTGCCTGGCCGCGACCGGAAAGAGACGGATTGGTCATGAAATAGCGGTGCAGGTTGAAATGGCGCTTGCCCGGTTTCAACCGCGTATAGCCGCCATCCGGTCCAAGCACCCAGCTTTGCTCGTTATCGATCAAATTGGCGATCATCACCTGGTCCAGCACCTGTGCATGGACCGTGGGATTTTCGATCGGCAGCATATATTCGACCCGCCTATCGAAGTTCCGCGGCATCCAGTCTGCTGAACTGATATAGATCCTGGCCTTGCGGTGCGGCAGGCGTTCGCCGTTGGCGAACACGAAGATCCGGGCATGTTCGAGGAACCGGCCGACAATCGATTTCACGCGGATATTGGACGACATGCCGGGCACGCCGGGACGCAGGCAACACACACCGCGAACGATCAGCTCGATCGACACGCCGGCTTCGCTCGCTTCGTAGAGCTTCTCGATCACCCGCTGGTCGACGAGACTGTTCATCTTCGCCCATATCGCCGACGGCTTGCCGTCCCTGGCATTGGCGATCTCGGTATCGATCAGCTGCATGATCTTGTCGCGCAAGCCCTTGGGGCTCAGGGTGAGCAACTCAAGTCCCTTCGGCTGGACATAACCCGTGGTCAGGTTGAATAGTTTGGCGGCATCGCGGGCAGCGCGGCGCGAAGCAGTAAAATAGCTGAGGTCGGTGTAAATCCGGGCCGTCGTCGGATGATAATTGCCCGTGCCGAAGTGGCAGTAGGTTCTCATCACATTGGCTTCGCGGCGGATCACCATCGAAACCTTGGCGTGGGTCTTCCATTCGACGAAGCCATAAATAACCTGCACGCCTGCCCGCTCGAGCCGGCTTGCCCAGAGCAAATTCTGTTCCTCATCGAAGCGCGCCTTCAGCTCGACGACGGCCGTGACAGACTTACCCGCTTCGGCCGCCGCAACCAACGCGTCGATGATCGCCGACTGCTTTCCAGCGCGGTACAGCATTTGCTTGATCGCAACGACGTCGGGATCCTCCGCCGCCTGCCGCAGGAAGGCGACGACGACCTCAAAGCTTTCATAGGGATGGTGGACGATGAAATCTTTCGAGCGGATCGCGGCGAAGCAGTCGCCGTCATATTCGATGATCCGTTCGGGAAAGCGCGGCGTATAGGGCGGGAACTTGAGGTCGGGCCGTTCCACCTCAACTAACTGGCCAAGGTCGGCAATGCCGATGAAGCCCGCGCTTTCGACGACCAGCGCGGAATCAGCCCCAACGCCCTCACGGACCATCGCCTCGAGGTCGGCCGGCGTATCCACCGCGAATTCAAGACGGATCACCCGCCCTCGACGCCTCCGCTTGATCGCGCTGCGGAAATAGCGAACCAGGTCCTCGGCATCTTCCTCAACCTCGATGTCGCTATCGCGGATCAGGCGGAACGCCCCAGAACCCGCAAGCTCGAAGCCCGGAAACAGCTGATCGAGATGGGCGCGAATGACCGCTTCGATGGCAATGAATGCCAAGGTCTTGCCAGGCAAGCGGATGAACCGCGGCAAGGTCGGCGGGATCATCAGCAGTTCGACGACCGGATCCTTGCTCCCGCGCCGAAGGTCGAACGCCAGGCTGAAGCCGCCATTGGGAATGAACGGGAATGGGTGCGAGGGGTCGATCGCCTGGGGAGTGAGAACCGGCAGTATCTGTTCGCGAAAATGGCTGGACAGCCACTGTTTCTGGGCATCGCTGAGCTGGTCTTGCGCAAGTACCTGCAGCCCCTGCTCGGCAAGCGCCTCGCGCAGCATCAGCCATTCGGCCTGTTGTGCAACAACCAGCGAGTCGGCCTGTTCGGCGATGGCGTCCAGCTGTTGCGTCGCGGTCATCCCGTCGGCGCTGAGATTGTCGATGCCCTGAATCTGCTGGCCCTTCAGGCCCGCGACGCGAACCATGAAGAATTCGTCGAGGTTGGTCCCGGAAATCGACAGGAACCGGAGCCGTTCCAGCAGCGGGTGAGCGCTATTGGTCGCCTCTTCAAGCACGCGCCGGTTGAATGCCAGCCAGCTCAGTTCCCGATTGAATAGTCGCCTGTCGGCACTCAACGCGCGACTGGCGGCGTTCATGCCGCGCCCCTGGAATCGATAATTCCTCCCTCGGCCAAGGCACGTCGTACCGTGGGCAAGGTCAATCGCGCCCGCTCAGCGATCGCAAAACGATCGATCGCGTCGACCACCCTTTCGGCGGTCCAATAACTTCGCTCGACCCGCTGGGAAACGTAGCGCAATGCTTCTTCCGGGATGTGCATGCCCCGGTCGGCGAATAAAAGCCGGATCAGCGAGCGGAACAGTTCGTCGTCGGGAAGCTGGATCCGAGCGATGGGAGTAATGGCCAGCCGGGTGCGGAGGTCGGGTAGCGCGACTTCCCACTGCGGAGGCACTTCATCGACCACCATCACCAGCGGCCGTCCGTCGTCCTGCGCGGCATTCCAGGCGTGAAACAGTTCGGCCTCATTGTGCCGTTCTGCACGGTCGTAGAGCCGGCCATGAACCCGCTCAACGAAGGTCCGCGCTAGCAAGGATCGGCCGGAACGCGGCGGTCCAGTCAATATCGTCGCCTTGACCGGCCACAGGCTCCAGGCGCGAAAATGCTCATAGGCCTCGCGGTTAGCGTCCGACAGGATGAAGCGGCTGTGATCGCGCGCCTGCGGCCAGTCGAGCGGCAGCGCGATCTGGTCCGCTGGCCGCTTCATGGAGATTGCAGCGGCTGGCTGGGCGCTGGTGCCGGGCCGGGGTCGGGCGCCGCCGACTTGGGCGCGGAAATAAGGCGGATCGCCCCGCCTTCGACGCTCGCGGTCAGGCCCCGCGCAATCAACTGGTCGCGAAGCTCGGCTGGCGTGCCCGAATAGGTGACGGAAACGGTCGATCCCGATCCGGATATGCTGACGCCACGGATCGAGCGGATCACCGCTAAGCCATAATCCCGCCAGGCATCGTTGGGCGAGCTGATCGCGATGAGGATCGGCGCGCGCGGCGGCGGCATTTCCTCGGGCTCCTCGGGCGGCGGTGGCGGCTGCTGGATGATGAGGTCGGGATCACCGCGAACGATGCCCGCCTCCAGCGCGTCGGTGAACAGCCGGTCCATGCGCTGGACGCCTTCGCTCATCATGCGTGGCAAGTCGCTGCTGTCCTTGGCGACCATCTCGAAGCTGCCTAGCGGCTGGCGGTCGGGACCGAAATAGCCAAGGAAAGTCGCCTTGCTCGGGCCGCCCGGATATAGGCGCTGGACCCGCACCTCGGCGACGAGGACGTTGGCCGCACCGTAGAAATCGAGCACGTTGCGCCACCAGCTTCGCCCAGGCCGCCTGGTCATCGCGGCATTGATCAGCAGCGGGTCAACGCCCATCCCGCTGACGCGGACATAGTCGACCGGACTCTGCGAAGTGCGAAACTGCGCCCAGGCCC
The DNA here is from genome assembly GCF_007998985.1 of Sphingomonas xanthus. Classification (GTDB taxonomy): domain Bacteria; phylum Pseudomonadota; class Alphaproteobacteria; order Sphingomonadales; family Sphingomonadaceae; genus Sphingomicrobium; species Sphingomicrobium xanthum. The sequence goes on along the minus strand of NZ_CP041659.1, from coordinate 1,995,730 downwards.
GTTGCCAGGGATTGCGAAGCTCGACGCTGGTCGCGCCGCCTCCCGCGACCATGACGGGCACCAGCAGCATTGGCGCAGAGCGCCTGACCTGCCCAGGCACGCCAAGCAGTTCACCGGCGCGGGCCCGGTCGAACAAGACGCCGAGCGTCGCGATGTAGCGGGTTGGGCCGATCTGTTCGCGATCGACCACGATCGAACTAACCAGCCCGTCGAGTGTCGAGTCGGACAAGTTGGGGGCCTCCGACACGGGCCGGCTGTTTGTCTTCGCCCATAACGCCTTGAACCCTTCGCGCTGAGCTACGCGCCAGCCGGCGAAACGCGCGCTTTCGGCGTCCTTGCCGCCGACATCGACCGAAATGCCGGTGATTTCGAGCGTCCCACTGCTGTCGATAGGCAGGATTCCACGCTCGCCCGCCTCCATCTGCGCAATCACGCCCCCGGCCAAGCCGATAGCGGCGAGCAGGGCGGCGGTGATGATGACGGCGGGCCAGCGAACAAGCATTGACGCGCTTTTGGCGACAATGGCGTGGAAATCCAAGCCAGATATGGCTAGTCGCCCGGCTCATGAGCCAAAAGCCGCTGACTTATGCCGATGCCGGCGTGTCGATCGCCGCGGGTAACGCGCTGGTGAAAACCATCGCTCCGCTGGCAAAATCCACCGCCCGTCCTGGCGCCAATGCCGAACTGGGCGGCTTCGGCGGCTTCTTCGATTTGAAGGCTGCGGGGTATGATGATCCGCTGCTGGTTGCGGCCAATGACGGGGTCGGCACCAAGCTCAAGCTGGCGATCGACGCGGGCCGCCACGAAGGCGTCGGCATCGACCTTGTCGCAATGTGCGTAAACGACCTTGTTGTGCAGGGTGCCGAGCCGCTGTTCTTCCTCGATTATTATGCGACCGGGAAATTGGACAATGATGTCGCCGCCGCGGTCGTCGCCTCGATCGCCGATGGCTGCCGGCAGGCCGGCTGCGCGCTGATCGGGGGCGAAACCGCAGAAATGCCCGGCATGTATGGCGAGGGCGACTATGACCTTGCCGGATTTTGCGTCGGCGCGGTTGACCGCGCCAAGGCGCTAACCGGTCAGTCGGTCAGGCCCGGTGACGTGCTGCTCGGCCTGGCCAGTTCGGGGGTCCATTCCAACGGCTTCTCGCTGGTTCGCCGGCTGATCGAGGTCAATAGCTGGAAACTTGATCGTCCCGCCCTGTTCGACGCCGACCGGCTGCTCGCCGACCATCTGCTCGAACCGACCCGCATCTATGTGAAAAGCCTGCTTCCGCTTGTCCGCGACGGATCGATCCAGGCGCTCGCGCACATTACCGGTGGCGGCTTGCTCGAGAATATCCCTCGCGTTCTACCCGAAGGCGCGCACGCTGTGGTCGATGCCGACGCCTGGGACCTGCCGCGCCTGTTCGCCTTCCTTCAGGCGGGTGGATCAATCGATCCGGGCGAGTTGGCCCGCACATTCAACTGCGGCATCGGCATGGTCGCCATCGTCAGGGCGGAGGATTCTGACCGGGTCGCGCAGGCTCTGAGCGAAGCTGGCGAGACCGTCCATCGCATTGGCGTTATCGAAGCGGGCGATTCCGGCTGCACCGTCAAGGGCAGCGCCGGCACTTGGAGCGCCCGCGAAACCTGGTCCGCCATCCATCATGGATAGGGCGCGGGTCGCGGTCCTGATTTCGGGCCGCGGGTCGAACATGGCTGCGCTGCTCTACGCCGGTCGCGCCGACGATTGTCCCTATGAGATCGCGCTGGTGAGCGGCGACCGGCCGAACGCGCCCGGACTGACTCTGGCAAAGGCCGAGGGCGCGCCGGTCGTGAGCCTCGACGCAAGGGCTCTTGGCAAATCCTACTGGGACGCCCTTAATGACGAACTTGAAAAGGCGAGCATCGACCTGATCGCGCTGGCCGGCTTCATGCGGATCATCCCGACGACCTTCGTCGAGCGCTGGGCTGGCCGGATCGTCAACATCCACCCTTCGCTTCTTCCTCGCTACAAGGGACTGCATACCCAGCAGCAGGCGCTCGATAACGGCGACAAGGTCAGCGGCGCGACCGTCCACCTCGTCACGCCCGAGCTCGATAGCGGCGAAATCCTCGGCCAAGTCGAAGTTGCGATTCTTCCAGGCGACAGCGCCGAGACGCTGGCCGGGCGCGTGCTGATCGCCGAGCACCAGCTTTATCCCCGAATCCTTGCCCGGTATGCCGCGCGCCCGTTCGAAGCGAAGTGGATCGAGGAACAGGTCGACGCACTTGCCTCGAAGCTTCCCGAAGTCATGCGCAAGTCGAGCCACGGCAGCCCCGGCTGGAGCGTTGGCAGCGCGAAGAGCGCCAAGCTGTTCGCGATTCTCGCCGACCGGCACCATGGCGAGGATGCGATCGGCCTGTTGGTCAAGGCTAGCGGCCCGGACGAAATGACCGGCCTGATCGAGGCCCAGCCCGATATCTATTATTGGCCGAAATATTATGGCGCGAGCGGCTGGCTTGGAATGAAGCTGAACCGGCGCGACGTCGAATGGGATCATGTCGCTGACTGGCTCGAGCGCAGCTGGCGCCAATGCGCCCCGCCCCGGCTTACAAGGCTGATGCGTGCGGCCGAGGAATTCTAAAGCCCGGCGGCGCCATGCGGACGCGCTTGGCGTCTAAGCTTTCGGGTGCGGCCCGATCGCGTAACCGATCGGCTTGAAGGTTCCGCCGTTGCTCGCATAGGCCGAGCAGGCGGTCAGGCCGATAACCAGCGGCATTTCGGCGCGAAAGCGTATAAAATCCCCGGGCCGGCTCACCGGGGGTTCAACGGTGATGCGCCCATCGCCGTGCACCGGTACGTTCATGAATATGTTGAACGCCACCGGGAGCATGTCGGGGTCAATCCCGAACGGCTCCAGCGCTTCGGCAAGATTGCCGAAACAGCCCCGGTGAACGGGCTGGTCAGGGTAGAAATGCCGGAACGTCGCCTCGCTGCAGGGTGTCAGCAGGAAGTCATGGGTTCCAACCCTGTCCTCGACGATCGTCAGCATCGGATTGGATCGGTTGGAATATAGGACGTCCCCGGTCGTCAGCTTGATCTTTTCGGCATAGTCCAGAGTCCGCCCGTTGGAGATAACCTCCTTCACGTCGTCGGCATTATAGGCCACTAGGTCCGCGACCTGTACGCCTTCAAGGTCGGTCACGGTCAGTTCCCGCCCTTCGCCAAGCAAGAAGGCAACCCCGCTGCGCGGTGGAATGATCGCATCAGTCATTGGCGCCGCGCCTTCCACTGAACGGGCATTGCCACCCGGCCGGGACCGCCCGGCCACTATACTGCCGCGCCTCGCTCGCTTCGCCGTGCCGGGCCAGCATCGGATTGATGGACCCGGCGATCTTGCGGTCGCGCTCTAGGATCGAATGGCGTAGTTTTTCATATCGGCCTTCGGCGCGAAGCGCCTCGAACTGGTCATGGAGGTTCAGGATCATCGCCGGCAGTTCGAACCGCCGGGCGGGCCGGCTGGCGTTGGGATGGAGGCCGACCACGAAGAAGGCCTCGCCGCCGAAGCTGAGCGAGAAGTGCGGATCTTTAGGATCGTCGCTGACCCGCTGGTCCCGGGGGATTCCGCGCCACTCATCCTTGTCGGTCATCGACTGAAGCCGATCCCAAAGCGCGCGTTCGAATTGCTCTTCGCTGAGGTCGAGAGGCCCCTCGAAGACGAAAGCCAGGCTGCGGAATAGGCCGGGGTCGCGACGATAGTCGGCGGCCCATTGGCGGGCGATATCGTGCATCCGAACATCGTCCCAAGCGCTGTCGATCCAGCGGCACGCGACAACGCGCAGCGTTCCCTTCGCCTGGGCGGCCTTGGCGCCGACACAGGGAAAATCCGAAGCACGAATGAAACGGGTGAGCTGATCCTCGATCAGCTCCTGGTGGTCGTAAGCCCAACTGTACATGGGCAATGGAACGGCCCGCGCGAACAAAGGTTGCAGCCCGCAACCCACCGCCGGAAAAGCGGCAGGCTGCGAACTGCTATGGCTGGCGGAATGGAACCCTCAGGCGGCGCGAAGCGCGTCCCTTGATCCGGCCGCGATCTGCTCAAGCTCCTCGATCAGGCTGGACTCCGCGACTTCGCGGGAAACCCTATCACCAAGCTCGGCGGCTGCCTCCGCAAAGCCCGGCTCGTCGAACATCCTGCGGATCGCCGCTTCGAATTCCTCGCGTGAACTAGTTGCCTGCAGGGCCAGGCCAGCGCCTCTGGCGGTCACGCGCACGGCATTATCGTGCTGGTCCCGGCCGTGCGGCACGACGATCATCGGCTTGCCATGAACAAGGCTTCGCGTGACCGTGCCGTGCCCGCCATGGGTAATAACCAGCTGGGCCAAAGGCATCACCCGGTCGTGGGGCGCGCTGTCGACGAGGCGGCAGTTTGCGGCCGGGCGAAGCTCGTCGGCACCAATCGTTCCGCCCAGCGTCACCAATAGACGGACAGGCAGGTTGGCGGCGGCATCGATGATCCGCTGGAGCACCCCGACATGGTCCTGGAAGCTGGTGCTGAACGCCAGGAGGATGAGTGGCCGCCGGTCGTCGAGGTCGAAAGGCGATTGCCAAGGCTGGACCCAGCTCGGCTCTGCCAATTGGGGACCGACGTAGCGGACGTTGGTAGGCAGCTGCTCGGGCGCGAAGTCAAACGCGCGGCTCGTCCCCAGGAATATCCTCTCCGCCGAATCATGCTGCTCCTCAAGGCTGTTGAGGAGGGCAAGGCCGAAATGTTCCCGGGCGCGATTGACCGCCGGCAGGCCGCTCATGAACAGTTGGCGATTGCCTTCTGCGACTTCGGCGTGCAACGCCAGATCCTCTTCGGTCACTGCGGGGGCCAAGCCTGGACCGAGCGGAGGCACGCCCTCCATCGGAAACAGGCTGATGTTGGCGGTGAGCACGGCATATTTCTGGCCAATCGCTTCACAGCCGATCGGCACGCCCAACAACATGTCGCTCGATATCACCAGATCTGCCGGCTCGCGCCTCAGTTCTTCGAGGATATCTTCCGCGAAAGCCTGCGCCGGGCCAGCCATGATCCGGTCGAGGACGCGCTGGAACTGCTCGGGCGGCGTATCGACCTCCCAGTCCCGGAACACGTCGCTGTCCTTGCTTCGGTCCGGCCGGCTCGGCGCCCGTGTCCAGGCAACGAAATCCAGGCCGCAGCCATCAGCCTCGACCTGGTTGCAGCGATCGCTCATCAGCCGGACGCGATGACCGCGGCTGCGCAGCTTGCGCGCTACCGTGACCGCCGGTCCGACCGAGCCGCCTCCCTCCCAGGTGGCTACCAGGAAGCTGTATGGCGATGTCGTAGTCATTTTAAGGTTCCTGTTTCAGGGTGTTTGAACAAGGCTGCACGATCGATCCCGACCGCCGCCGAACAGAGTTTTTCGACCAGGTCCCGATATTCGGACAGGGGGCGTCCCAGGTCGGTCCTGATAAGCTTCCAGACGTAGATGTCCCCGGCCACGACCAGCCCATCGAGTGCGCGGCGGCGATCCTCCTCGCTCATCGGCCCGAGCCATGGTTCGAACGCGGCGGCCATCCATTGCCGATGCATCGCACGACCAATGTCAGTCATCGCGCGCATCGCGGGATAGCGATCCTCCTGCGCCAGCGAGCGAAGGACCAGTTCACCAATTTCCTCATAATCTTTGACGAGCGCGCTGATCACACCCGCGGCGTCGCCGGGCCGGACTTCGCGCCGCTGGAGGATTTGCGCGCCCATCCGGTCATGGACCGCGGCCAGGAGCTGCTCCTTGCCGCCGAATCGGCGAATGACCGTCTGCACCGTGACCCCGGCATCGCGGGCAACATCTTCGAGCTTGATCTCGTCGAACCAATTCTGCCGAAGCTCTGCAGCGAAGGCATCGAGGATGCGCTCACCGGTCTCCTCCGCGGCGAGTGCACGCGCAGACTGGCGATAGGCGCGCCTGGGGGTCGAAATATTCATGCGAATCGCATTAACATGAAAATTCGGCAGCGCAAGATTTCATTTCAATTGGCATGACATGAAATGCGCTCTGCCCAAGCGCGAAAGCATGAAAAAGGCCGCCGGGTCGCCCCGACGGCCTGATTATTCAACGATGTCGCCGGTTTAGCCGACGATCTCTTCGTCCTTGAAGAAATAAGCGATTTCGATTGCCGCATTCTCGTCGCTGTCCGAACCATGGACCGTATTTTCACCGATCGACAGCGCATGGGTCTTGCGGATCGTCCCGTCGGCGGCGTCGGCCGGGTTGGTTGCGCCCATCACGTCGCGGTTACGGGCAACGGCATCTTCGCCTTCCAGGACCTGTACCACGACCGGCTCGCTGATCATGAACTCAACGAGTTCGCCGAAGAAGGGGCGTTCCTTGTGGACCGCATAAAAGCCTTCGGCCTGTTCCTTGGTCATGTGGATGCGCTTCGAGGCGACGACGCGCAGGCCGGCATCCTCAAGCATCTTGGTCACTGCACCGGTCAGGTTGCGGCGGGTGGCGTCGGGCTTGATGATCGAAAAGGTGCGGGTAACCGCCATGGGAAACTCCAAAGTCGACAGGGGTTGGGATTGGGCGGGCCCCTAGCCGCTCAGCCTTTCTTCGTCCAGCGTCCGTCTTCGCTCGACCAATAGTTGCGTTCCACCCCCTCGCGTCCCGCCAGTAGCTTCCACGCCATTCTCGCGCCCTTCAGGGTGGATTCGTCGAACAGGTAGAAGGCGCGCTCATAGCTCAGCGCTGCTTCGCGCCACTCACCGTCGGCGATCAGCAGGTTGCGCGCCTGGTTGGGAGAATCGGCACCAGTCGACAGCAGGATCGGCTGCGCGGCGTCGTCGGGCCCGCCCGCCATTCCATGGGGCAGGAAACTCACAGGACCCTGGTCCCACAGCAGCCTGTCGAGCTTGCCTAGCAGCACTTCGTCGGAGGCAACGACCAGCAGTCGCTGGCCTTCCTCGATCAATCGCCCGGCGATCGACGCGATCACCGAATCGGGTTGCAGGCCGCCAAGCTGGTAGAAGTCGACCCGCATCGCCCCGCCGGATCAGGCTTCCAGCACGTCCGCGACATATTGGTCGAGCAGGCGCACGCCATAGCCGGTCGCGCCCTTGTCGTAGGTAGCGCTCGGCTTGTCGGCCCAGGCCATGCCGGCAATGTCGAGGTGGGCCCAAGGCGTGCCATTTTCGACATAGCGTTGCAGGAACTGCGCGGCGGTAATCGATCCGGCCTCGCGGGGCCCGACATTTTTCATGTCGGCGATCGGCGAATCGATGAGCCGGTCGTAGGCTTCACCCAGCGGCTGCCGCCATAATTTGTCGCCGCTTGCCTCGGCGGCCTTGAGCAGGCTTCCGGCCAGTTCCTCATTATTGGCGAAGACGCCAGCATATTCATGGCCGAACGTAATGACCATCGCGCCGGTCAGCGTCGCCAGGTCGATCATTGCCCTAGGCTTCAGCGTGCGCTGCGCCCAGGTCATGGCATCGCACAGCACCAGCCGGCCTTCGGCGTCCGTGTTGATCACCTCGACAGTCTGGCCCGACATGGTGGTGACGACGTCGCCCGGCCGCTGCGCATTGCCGTCCGGCATGTTTTCGACCAGCCCGCAGATGCCGATGACGTTGGCCTTGGCCTTGCGTCCGGCGATCGCCTTCATCGCCCCTGCGACGGCGCCGGCGCCGCCCATATCCCACTTCATTGCTTCCATGTTGGCGGCCGGCTTGATCGAAATACCACCGGTGTCGAAGGTCACTCCCTTGCCGATGAAGACGACAGGCGCCTCGCCGGCCTTGCCGCCGTTCCACTTCAGGACCAGCATTTTCGGTTCGCGGACCGAACCTTGCGCAACGCCGAGCAGCGCGCCCATGCCAAGCTTGGCCATTTCATCGCGGCCGAGTACTTCGAACTCCAGCCCGACATTCTTGATGCTTTCGAGCACGCGCTCGACGAAGGTTTCGGGGTAGATGATGTTGGCCGGCTCGGTGACGAGCTCGCGGGTAAGGGCGATACCTTCGGCCAGCGGCGCGTACCGGCTCGCATAGCGCTCCCCGGCCCCTTCGCCGCCTCCGACGATGGTGATTTCCGTGAGGGTAGGCTTCTGCTTGTCCTTCATCCGGGTCCGGTAACGGTCGTGGCGCCAGGCGCGCAGCGCCGCCGCCAGCCCGACCCGCGCCGCTGCATCGGCGTCGAAGCCAAGCCCCTCAAGGTCGATGACCGCATGGGTCTCGCCCGACTGAAGCAGCTTGGCGACTGCGGTGCCGCCAAGCTTCTCCGCGCCCGCCAAGAGCGCCGTATCCGCGCCTATGCCGACCACCAACAGGCGGCGGCCGTCGTTACCCGACAGGAAGGTTTCGATCGATGCCGAAGCCTCTCCATCGAACCGGCTGCGCCTCATCGCCGCTTCGACGCCGGTCTGGTCGCTTCCCAGTCCGGCAACGCCCGGGCGCTTGCTGCCCGCGGAAGGCAGGACCAGCGCATAGTCACCGGAAGGGCGGGCATCGGCGAAGCGAATTTGCATGAATTTCCTCGAAAGCTGCTAAAAGTTTGCCGCTCCTTAAGCGCTGGGCCCCAAACAAGCAAAGGGGCGCCTCGCCGCAAGCCGGATTGCCGCCCGCTACCCAAGGTGCAATAGGCGAATCCGCATATATCCATAAACCGGGCGGGAATTACTGACTGTGCGATCGATCGGGCTGTGTATGTCGGCAATGCCGCTGCTCGTCGGGATGGCCGGCCCAGCCTACGCCCAAGACCAGCCGCTACCCTCCTCGTCCCTTGACGCCCAGCCGGTCGCCGAACCGATGGTCGACTTCGCAGCCGACGAGGTGTCCTACGACACCGGTGCCGACGTGGTGACGGCATCCGGCCAGGTCCGCATGGCGCGCGACGGCCACTATCTTGCCGCCGACCGGGTCACCTGGGAACGCAGCACTGGCATCGTCGCTGCCGAGGGCAATGTCGTCGTCCTCAGCCCGGAAGGCGACAAGCTGATTGCTGACCGGGTCGACCTTACCGACACGTTACGCGACGGGACGATCGACAACCTGCTGATCGTGCTTGAAACCGGCGGCCGGATCGCCGCGCAGCGCGGCACGCGCAAGGGCGACATCACCGAACTCGACAATGCCGTCTATTCCCCCTGCCCGGTGACCATGGCCGGCGGGTGCCCCCGCAATCCCAGCTGGAAGATCACCGCCGCGCGGGTGGTGCAGGACAGCAGGTCAGGGCGGGTGCGCTTTGCCGGCGGCCGCCTCAATGTGCTGGGCATCAAGATCCCGCTGCTGCCGGTTTTCTCGATTAGCGACGGGTCGCAAAAAGGCGGTGCCTCGGGCGCGCTAGTCCCCGGCATTCGAATCGACAGCAATAATGGGCTGGAACTGGACTTTCCCTATTATTGGCGGATCGATCGCAATCGCGACCTCACCGTCACGCCGCATATCTACAGCAATGCGGCGCCGGCGCTCGAAGGTCGCTGGCGCCACCTGACGTCACTTGGGGCCTATCAGGTAGGCGCCTTCGTCACTTATGGCGAAGTACCGGCGGCCGATCCGACCGCGGCCAGCCTTCCTGGCGACAGGCGCAACGGTTTCCGCGGCTATTTCGAGGCTAACGGCCGCTTCCAGCTCGATCCCTATTGGACCCTGACGGGCTCGCTGCGCGCCGCCACCGACAAGACGGTGACCCGGCGCTACGACATCACCCGCGACGACCGGCTGCGCTCCTTCATCAGCGCTGAGCGGATCGACCTCGACAGCTATGTCGCGATCCAGGGCTGGGCATTTCAAGGCCTGCTGAGCACCGACGTCCAAAAACGCATCCCGATCGCCTTGCCGGCGGTCGATGCCCGTTTCCGGTTGGGCGAGGTCCTTGGAGGCAGGGTCGAGGTTCAGGCCAACAGCCTGGCGATCCTCAGGGTCGACGGGCAGGACACGCAGCGCGCCTTCGCCAGCGCCCGCTGGGATATGCGGAGAATCACGCGGCTCGGCCAGGAATTGACGCTTACCGCCTATGGCCGCGCGGATGCTTATCACACCGACGAAACCGCCAAGACCCAGGTCGACATCTACCGCGGCCAGGAAGGTTGGCAGTTCCGCGGTATCGGTGCGCTTGCAGCGGACCTCAAATGGCCGCTCGTTGGTGGTTTATGGGGCGGGACGCAGCGGCTGACCCCGCGGATTCAGCTGGTACTGACGCCGCCGACGCCCAATTTGCGCATCCCCAACGAAGACGCCAGAGCGGTCGATCTCGAAGACAGCAACCTGTTCGCGCTCAATCGCTTTCCCGGCTACGACCGGTGGGAAGACGGTTCGCGCGTCACCTACGGCCTCGAATGGGCGTTCGACCGCCCGAACTGGTCGATCCATAACGTCATCGGCCAAAGCTACCGGCTGACCCGGGACCCCAGCCTGTTTCCCGAGGGTACCGGGCTTACCGATCGCTTTTCCGACATCGTCGGCCGAACCCGGATCCAGTTCGGCCGGCTCGTCGATGTCACGCACCGCTATCGCCTCGACAAGGACAGTTTCGCGCTTCGCCGAGCCGAAGTCGACCTGACCGTCGGCAGCGCCCGGACCTATGCGCAGGTCGGCTACCTGCTGCTCAACCGCGACATCGCGTCAACCGTCGAGGATTTGCGCGATCGGGAAGAACTTCGGCTGGCCGGGCGCTGGCAATTCCACCGCTATTGGTCAATCTTCGGGTCGACCGTTCTCGACCTTACCGGGAAGGATGAGGACTCGCTTAGCCTGGCCGATGGTTTCGAACCGGTGCGCCACCGGCTCGGCATTAACTATGAGGATGAATGCCTTGAGCTTGGCGTTGCCTGGAAGCGCGACTATGAGCGGATCGGGGAGTTCCGGAAAGGCAGCACCTTTTCGATCAATTTTACGCTGAAAGGGCTAGGCCGCTAAGCTGAGGTTCAGACCCAAACGGTAAACGGATAGCCCTATAGCATTGGCAATCAAGGAATTTTGAGGGGTGGCAGTGAAGAAGCAATTGGTCTCGCGGATCCTCTTGGGTGCGCCGCTAGCAGTCGGCGTCGCGCTGGCCTCGGCAGCTCTTGCACAGGACGCGCAGCAACCGGCGCAACGGCCGAGCAGCGTATCGACCCTTAACCTGCCGGCCAATCCGCAGCTTTTCGGAACTGCCCTGCCGTCGGTCGTCAAGGCGACTGCAATCGTCAATGGCGAGGTCATCACTCAGACCGATATCGATCAGCGGCTTGCCCTGCTCGCGCTCGGTGCGGAAAGCGAAATTCCCGCCGAGGAACTCGAGCGGGTCCGTCAGCAGGTGCTTCGCAACCTCATCGACGAGACTCTGCAGATTCAGGCCGCGAAGGCCGAAGAGATCGAAATCACCGAAAATGATATCGACAAGACCGTCGCCCGCGTCGCCGGCAACGTGAAGCAGACGCCGGAGCAGATGGCGTCCTACCTCAAGTCGCGCGGTTCCTCGATTCGCTCGATCCGTCGCCAGATCATGGGCGAAATCGCCTGGCGCCGTCTCCAGGCGAAGAAGATCGAAAGCTCCACCAATGTCGGTGACGAAGAAGTTCAAGCCGTAATCAACAAGCTGAACGCGTCGAAGGGCAGCGACGAATATCGGGTCGGCGAAATCTTTGTTTCGGCCAACAGCAGCAACGAGGAAAAATCGCTGGCCAACGCCCAGCAGATTTACGCCGCGCTCCAGCAGGGCGGGTCCTTTGTCGGTTACGCCCGCCAGTTTTCGGAAGCTTCGACGGCGGCCGTCGGTGGCGACCTGGGCTGGGTTCGCCCGGAACAGCTTCCCGACGTGCTAGCGACAACCGTCCGCCAGATGCGCCCCGGCATGCTCAGCCCGCCGATTAAGGTCCAAGGCGGCTATTCGATCATCGCAGTCCAGGACCAGCGCAAGGTGCTGACCGCGGATCCGCGCAGCGCGGTGCTGACCCTCAAGCAGGTTTCCATCCGCTTTCCGCAGGGCACGACCCGCGCTCAGGCCGAACCGACCGTCGGCCGGTTCGCCGCGGCGACGCTGAACGTGGGCGGCTGCGGCGGCGCCGACAAGTTGGCCGCCGATTTCAACGCGGAAGTGGTCGAGTCCGACCAGGTCAAGGTTCGCGACCTTCCGCCCGCCCTGCAGGATATGATCTTGGAGATGCAGATCGGCCAGGCCACTCGGCCCTTCGGCTCGATCGAGGAAGGTGTCCGGGTCCTTGTCCTGTGCGGCCGTGACGAGGTCGATCCGACCCTCCCAAGCTTCGACCAGGTCTATGCCCAACTGAACGAAGAGCGGGTCAACCTGAGGTCGCGCCGTTACCTCCGCGACCTTCGCCGCGACGCCGTCATCGATTTCCGCTAAGCGGGGAATGGACAGCGTCTGCCGTCCGCTTGCGGTTTCGCTTGGTGATCCCGCAGGGATCGGTCCCGAGGTCGTCGCCAAATGCTGGGACTGTCGCGACCGGTTCGGCCTGCCGCCGTTCGTGGCCGTCGGCGATCCGCGCAGCATCACCGCCGTGTGGGACGGCCCGATTGCCGTGATCGACGATCCCCGCGAGGCCGCACGGGCGTTCGATTCCGGGCTCCCAATCTTGGCGCTTGCCGCGGTCGAATCGGATGTTCCCGGTCATCCCAGTGTCGCGGGCGCCCATTGTTCGCTTGACGCGCTCGAACTGGCCGTCGGCCTCGCCCGATCGGGCTCATCGGCCGCGGTGGTCACCGGGCCGGTGTGCAAGCAGCAGCTTTACGGCATTGGCTTCAGCCATCCCGGCCAGACGGAGTTCGTCGCCGAACGGTGCGGCGTTTCGCCGGGCAATGTGGCGATGATGATGGCCGGCCCGAGCCTGCGAACCGTTCCCGCCACAACCCATCTCCCCCTCGCCGAGGTTGCCGGCAACCTCAGCAAATCGCTGATCGAAATGCGCGGTCGGGCAGCCTTACGCGGATTGCAGCGCAACTTCGGGATCGCCGACCCGCGCCTGGCGATTGCCGGGTTCAATCCGCACGCCGGCGAGGGCGGATCGCTCGGCCGCGAAGAAATCGACATCATTATCCCTGCCATAGAGACGCTTCGCGGCGAAGGTTGGCGGGTGACCGGCCCCCACCCGGCCGACACGCTTTTCCATGGGCCGGCGCGCGCCAGGTACGACGCGGCGCTGTGCATGTATCATGATCAGGCGCTCATCCCCTTGAAGGCTCTCCATTTCGAGGAAGGCGTCAATTTGACGCTGGGGCTTCCGATCGTTCGGACCGCGCCCGACCATGGCACGGCGTTCGACATCGCCGGCCAGGATCTTGCCGATCCGCGGGCGATGGCCGCGGCAATCCGGTTGGCCGCCGAGTGCGCGCGCACCCGGGCCCTTGCCGCGACCTGAGCCGATGGTCGAACCGCTTCGCGACGTCATTGCCCGTCACGGTCTCCAGGCGACCAAGGCGCTAGGCCAGAATTTCATCCTCGATCGCCAGCTGCTGGCGCGGATCGCCGCCATCCCCGGCCCGCTCGCCGGCGCGACCGTCTATGAAGTGGGGCCGGGCCCGGGCGGCCTGACCCGCGCACTGCTTGAAACGGGTGCGAAAGTCATCGCGGTCGAGCGCGACCGGCGCTGCGTCCCTGTATTGGCGGAACTGGAAAGCGAATTTTCGGAGCGGCTGACGCTGATTTCCGGCGACGCGCTGGAGGTGGACGAGCGGGCCGTGGCCGGCGATGGCGCGCACATTGTTGCCAACCTCCCTTATAATATCGGTACGGCGCTGCTGCTGCGGTGGATAGGCGGGCCGTGGCCACCTTGGTGGTCGTCACTCACCTTGATGTTCCAGCGCGAAGTCGCCGAACGGATCGTCGCCAGGCCGGACAGCGAACATTATGGACGCCTGTCGGTCGCGGCCCAGTGGCGGTCGAGCGCGAAGATCGCGATGACGCTCCATCGCTCGGCTTTCACTCCGCCGCCCAAGGTTGCGTCCGCGGTAGTTCACATCGTGCCGGCCGAACAACCCGAAGGCGTTTCATCACAGGTTCTGGAACGGCTGACGGCGGCTGCCTTCGGCCAGCGGCGCAAGATGCTGAGATCGAGCCTGAAGGCCTATCCGGGAGCGCTCGGCGCCATCGAGGAGGTCGGGATCGATCCGCAGCGCCGCGCCGAAACGGTCAGCGTCGGCGAATTCGTCGCGGTTGCTCGCCTGTTGTCCTAATTTTTCTTGGTTTCGGGCTGGGCCTTTGCGGCGGCCAGCGCCGGACCCCGGGCTATCGCGGTCGACAGCAGCGCGACCTGCGGACAACCGCCCGTCCCGCACAATTTCTGCAATTTGGCGAGATTTTCCCGGGCACGCGGGATCGCGCCCAGCTCGACCATCGCTTCGCCCTGTACCGCAAGCGCGTCGCGGTCGGTTGGTTCCAGCGTCAGCGCGCGGTTGGTGAGGCGGATCGCCTGCCCATAAAGCTGCTGCTTGATCGCGACCCGCGCCATGGCAACAAAAGCCGCGCGGTTCTTGGGATCGATCACTAGCGCCGTCTCGAGCGCGTCGTCGGCCTCGATGAGCTTGCCTTGCGCCAACAGCATCTCGCCCTGCTTCAACAGCGCCACCGACTGCGGCGCGATCTGATCGTCAGGCCGCTGGCCGATTACCGCGACCGACAGGGTCGAGGCGGCAAGGCCAAGACAAAGGACGAACGGGGTGAGGCGCATTATCTTCTCCAACCAACCTCCCGGACCTAGCACGGCCGGGCAAAACGCGCGATGAAAAAGCCATCGGTGCGATCATGGGCCGGGGTCAAAAGACGACCCGGACCGTCGCTGCGGCCACCATCGAACGGCACATCCTGCGCCACCCAAGATGAATGACGGCCTAAGAAGCCTTGAGCCTGTCCGGCACCCTCGGCCTCGATGATCGAGCAGGTAGCGTATACCAGCACGCCGCCCGGCTTTACCAGCGGCGCGCCGAGGTCGAGCAGACGCTGCTGGACGGAGACCAACCGGTCGAGCCGGTCGGAGGTCAGCCTCCAGCGCCCTTCGGGATTGCGGCGCCAGGTTCCGGAGCCACTGCACGGCGCATCGACCAGCACGATGTCGCAGGCGCCTTCGAGATCGGCCATCTGCGCTGCTTCCTGCCCGCCATTGAGCAGGCGCGTTTCGATCACCGCTCCCGCTCGGGCCGCGCGGTCGGGGAGCTGGGAAAGCCGGGCGCGATGGGTATCCGAAGCAATGATCTTCATCCCTGGCGC
The DNA here is from genome assembly GCF_007998985.1 of Sphingomonas xanthus. Classification (GTDB taxonomy): domain Bacteria; phylum Pseudomonadota; class Alphaproteobacteria; order Sphingomonadales; family Sphingomonadaceae; genus Sphingomicrobium; species Sphingomicrobium xanthum. The sequence goes on along the minus strand of NZ_CP041659.1, from coordinate 1,980,563 downwards.
GGCGGCAGCCAGCGCCAGCGCCTTGCCTCCCGCACCCGCGCAAAGATCGAGCGCGATCAGTCCATCGCCGGGCCGGCAGGCCAGCGCGATCAGCTGGCTACCTTCGTCCTGCACTTCGACCAGGCCGTCCTTAAACTCATCGCGGTCGTCGACCCGGCTGTCAGCTGGCAAGCGCAGCCCCCACGGGCTGAGCCGGGTTGGTTCGGCACCCTCGAAGCGGCGTAGCATCTCCTCGCGAGCCGCCCGCGCGACATTGACGCGCAGGTCCAGCGGGGCCCGTTCGAGCAGTGCCGGCCACTCCCCTTCCCCGGCATGGGCCGACAGGCGATCCTTGACCCAAGCCGGGATGGACGCGGCCTGGGCGATGGCTTCGTCTTCACTGATCGGCTCGGGCCCATGCGGAGCGCCGTCAAACATCGCGCCGAGCACGGGATCGTCATGGGCCAAGCCAAGCATCGCAGCGCGCCCCGATTGAGGCCGCTCGCCGGCCCGGCGAATGGCACGGAATACCAGCTCGCGCACCGCTCGGCGGTCCTTGGATCCGGCATAGCGGCGGGTCTTGAAATAGCGCTGTACGATCGAGTCCGCGGGCGGGCCATCGTCGCGCGCCGAGGCGATCACCGTATCGAGAATCTCGATCGCTGCCTGGACTCGGGCCGACGGAGTCATCGGCGGCCACCGGCGATGACTGAATGCCGCTTCTGCGCGATGCTCATGCGCTTTGCCAAGGGCAGGTCAGCGCGTCGGATAATTGGGCGCCTCTCGTGTAATCGCCACGTCATGGACATGGCTTTCGCTGAGCCCCGCATTGGTAATTCGGACGAACCGGGCCCGCTTCTGTAGTTCGGCGATCGTCGATGAACCGGTATAGCCCATCGCCGCCTTCACCCCACCAACCAGCTGATGAACGACATCGCGGACGGGGCCCTTGTAGGGGACCTGGCCCTCAATCCCTTCCGGCACCAGCTTCAGTTGGTCCTTGATATCCTGCTGGAAATAGCGATCGGCCGAGCCACGCGACATGGCGCCGACGCTGCCCATCCCGCGATAGGCCTTGTAGGCACGGCCTTGGTAAAGGAAGGTTTCGCCGGGGGCTTCCTCGGTCCCGGCAAGCAGGGATCCGACCATCACGGTCGACGCGCCCGCGGCGAGCGCCTTGGCGATATCGCCCGACGTGCGGATGCCGCCATCGGCGATGACCGGCACGCCATTGGCGCCCGACATCGCGGCGAGGATCGCGCTGAGCTGTGGCACGCCCACTCCGGCGACGATACGGGTGGTGCAGATCGATCCCGGGCCGATCCCGACCTTGATCGCGTCGGCGCCGGCATCGGCGAGCGCCTTGGCCGCGTCGGCGGTCGCGACGTTTCCGGCAATGACCTGGACGGCGTTGGAAAGCGACTTGGCCCGTTCGACTGCCTTGCCGACATCGCGATTGTGGCCGTGCGCAGTGTCGATGACGATACAGTCGACGCCAGCGTCGATCAGCGCTTCGGACCGTTCAAAACCCTTGTCGCCGACCGTGGTAGCGGCGGCAACCCGAAGCCGTCCCTGCCCATCTTTGGTTGCAAGCGGCGAAGCGACGGCCTTTTCGATGTCTTTTACGGTGATCAGCCCGACGCAATGGTCCGCTTCGTCAACCACCAGTAGCTTTTCGATGCGGCGCTGGTGGAGCATCCGCCGGGCATTTTCCTGGCTGGTGCCGAGAGGCACGGTGGCGAGGTTATCGCGAGTCATCAGCTCGCTGACCGGCTGGCGCGGGTTTTCGGCGAAGCGGACGTCGCGGTTGGTGAGGATGCCCGCCAGCTTGCCGGATACTTCGACGATCGGGATGCCGCTGATCCGGTTGGTCTTCATCAGTTCGAGCGCTTCGGCCAACGTCTGGTCGGGAGTCATGGTGATCGGGTTGACCACCATGCCGCTTTCGAACCGCTTCACTGCCCGCACGGCGGCCACCTGGTCCTCGATTTCCAGGTTGCGATGAAGGACCCCGATACCCCCGAGATGAGCCATGGCGATCGCCATGTCGACTTCGGTGACCGTGTCCATCGCGGAGGACAGGATCGGGATGTTGAGCGGTATCTCGCGGGTCAGGTAGCTGCGGGTGTCGGCACTGCTCGGAAGCACGCTTGATTCAAGCGGCTGCAGCAAGACGTCGTCGAAGGTGAGCCCGAGAGGGATGTCGTCGTGAATCAGGTCGGCCATGCGGGCCTGTGACAGAGGAAGGGCGATTCGCCAACCCCGTCAGGATCGCGGCGACCTTGCCAGCAACCGGCGGGCGGCCTCGACATGCATCCGTTCGATCATCTCGCCCTCGAAGCGTTCGGCACCGCCGGTCGCCGCATCAACCAGACGCATGGCCCGCGCCACTTCCTCGTCCGACGGCGAAAAGGCCGCATGGCAAGGGGCGATCTGATTGGGGTGGATCAGGGTCTTACCGTCAAACCCCATCATCCGCGCCTCGGCGGCTTCGGCGGCAAAGCCTTCCAAGTCGTCGAGCGCATTGAAAACCCCGTCGAATGCCGCAATCCCGGCTGCCCGCGCCGACAGGACGATCATCTGCAGCGCGGTCTGCATCGGCGCCTTGCCCGCCCCGCGCGGCAGCCGAAGATCGGCGGCGAGATCATTGGTTCCCGCGATCAGCGCGACCGTCTCTTCTGCAATCGCGCGCGACGCCAGCACGCCTTTGGCCGTTTCGATCATCGCCGCCACCGGCTTGCCGGTATGGCTTCGCAGATAATGCAGGTCCTGTTGCGACTCGGCCCGCGGGACAATAACCAGGTCAGCTTCGCTGTGCGCGGCGGCCAGCACGTCGAGCCCATGCCATTGGGTGCGCACGGCATTGATCCGGATCGCGACCGGCATCGGCCAGGCTTCGTCGACCGCCTCCACCGCCGCTGCACGCGCTTCCTCCTTTTGTTCAGGCCCCACCGCATCCTCAAGGTCGAGGATGACGAGATCGGCGTCGCTGGCCCGGGCCTTTGCGATCGCGCGCGGGTTGTTCGCGGGCAGAAACAGCACCGCCCGCTTGTCGAACAGGTTCACCGCCATGCCGATTTTCCTTCCCTCTTTGCCGCAGGCTTTGCATCATGGCCCCATTGAAGGGGGTGTGAAATGCTGGAATTTCTGTTCGGACTGGTAGTTCTTGCGCTGCTGATCGTCATGATGAGCGTCAAGATCGTCCGCCAGGGCTATCGCTACACCATCGAGCGGTTCGGCAAATTCGTCCGGACGGCCGAGCCGGGATTCAACTTCGTCACCCCCTTTGTCTACCGCGTCGGCCACAAGATCAACGTGATGGAGCAGGTGGTCGACATTCCCGGGCAGGAGATCATCACCAGGGACAATGCGATGGTCGCGGTCGACGGCGTGGTCTTCTTCCAGGTACTCGACGCGGCAAAGGCGGCGTATGAAGTGAGCGACCTTTATGCCGCGATCATGGCGCTTTCGACCACCAACCTGCGCACCGTCATGGGCTCGATGGACCTTGATGAAACGCTTTCGAAACGCGACGAGATCAATGCCCGGCTGCTGTCCGTCGTCGACCAGGCGACCGAGGCCTGGGGGGTCAAGATCACCCGCGTCGAGGTCAAGGACATCCGCCCGCCGCAGGACATTTCCAATGCCATGGCAAGGCAGATGAAAGCCGAGCGCGAAAAGCGCGCTGCGATTCTTGAAGCCGAGGGCCTGCGCGCCGCCGCTATCCTCCAGGCAGAAGGCCTGAAGCAAGGCCAGATCCTGAAGGCCGAAGGGTTCAAGGAGTCCGCGTTCCGCGAGGCCGAGGCGCGCGAGCGGTCGGCCGAGGCCGAGGCCAAGGCAACCACCCTGGTTTCGGACGCGATCGCGGGGGGGAATGCACAGGCCATCAATTATTTCGTCGCCCAGAAATATGTCGAGGCGATCGCCGAGTTCGCCCGGTCGAGCAATGCCAAGACCATCCTCTTCCCCGTTGAGGCGACCCAGTTGATCGGCTCGCTTGGCGGCATCGGGGCAATCGCCAAGGAAGCACTCGGCGGAGAAGTCACCACCCCGGCTCCGCGACCGGCTCCCACCAGCCGTACCGGCCGTGGCACCAACCCGTCGGTTCCCGGCGTTGACCGGATCGAAGGCTGATGTTCGGCGACATCGAGGCCGGCTGGCTTTGGGCAATCGCCGGCCTCCTGTTGCTGATCGCGGAAATTGTCGCGCCGGGCTTTTTTCTTGTCTTTCTTGGCGCGGCGGCAATCGCCACCGGCCTGTTCACGCTTCTGTTCGACCTTGGCCTGGCGCCGCAGCTGGCATTGTTCGTGGTCTATACCGGCCTTGCCGTGATGATCGGGAAACGCTGGTACGCAGAGCCTGACACCGGACCCCACACCACCACGCTCAACGATCCCGCCCGCCGGATGATCGGCCGCATCGTGCTGGTTGTCGAACCCGTCGACGACCATGGCGGGCGAGTGCGCGTCGGCGACGGCGAATGGAGCGCTCGCGGCGGTCCGGCCGCCCCTGGCGATCGGGTTGAAGTGACCGGGGTTGACGGCAATTGCCTGACCGTGGAGCCTATCCGCATCCTTCCCCCTGCCTGACCCGGAGTCCCCCCGTGAACGATTTCAGCTATTCGCGTCGCCAGGCGCTTGGCGCCCTATCCGCGGGTGTCGCTGGCATTTCCCTTCCCGGCTGCGCGCCAACCCTTGTCGGAACGCCGGGAGCGGTGGCCGGCGATGGGGCAGCCAATGCCCTGATCGAGTCCTTCGGCAGCAATCTGCTGCGCCTTTCGCCCGAAGGCGCGACCAGCCTCGCGCTCGACGCCGGCGCCAATGCCGATCTTCGCTTCAAGCTCGCTGACCGCAGCCAGGCGGGCCAAGACCAGCTTGCCGGACAGTTGCGCGCTGACCTTGCGCGCGCAGAGATGGTCGACACCGCCAGCCTCAGCCATTCGACCCGCACCAGCATCGAGGTGGTCAAATCCGCCTACCGCACGGCGCTCGAGGGATTTGCCCAACCCTATGGCGATGTCGCGGTCGGAGGCTGGCGAAATACCCCCTATGTCGTGATCCAGAACGTCGGCGCCTATCTTGACGTGCCGCGCTTCCTCGACACCGACCATCAGGTGAAGACGGCGCCCGACGCCGAGGCCTATCTTTCCCGTCTCGACAGCTATGCGGTCCAGCTCGACGGCGAGCTTGGACGCATGAAAGACGCTGCCGCCAAGGGGCTGATCCCGCCGGCATTCCTGCTCGACAAGGCGATCAAGCAGATGGACCAGGCCCTTGGCGGTGCCCGCAAAGGCGGCGCGCTGGTCGAAAGCCTGGTCCGCCGCACCCGGAACGCGGGGATAGCCGGTAATTGGGGGCCGCGCGCGGACGCGATCGTCCGTGGCCGGGTTGCCCCGGCGTTGACCCGCCAACTCGACGAGCTCAGGGCGCAGCGCGGCAGGGCGACAATGGATGCCGGTCTTTGGGCCCGGCCGGGAGGCGACGCCTTTTATGCCTGGGCATTGAAGGCCTCGACCACGACCAGCATGACGCCGGAAGAAATCCACCAGATGGGCCTTCGCGAACTGGCTGAGCTGCACGGCCAGATGGATCCGATCCTGCGCAAGATCGGCTACACCCAGGGCTCTGTAGGCGACCGCATGAACGCGCTGGCCAAGGACCCCCGATATAAGTTCAGCGAAGGCGACAAGGGCCGGGCGGAGATCATGGCCTATATCCATCAATATCTCGACCGCTGGCGCAAACTGACCCCGCAGGCGTTCCGCACGCTGGTCCCCGCCCGGCTCGAAGTGAAGCGGCTTCCTCCCGAGGAGGAACCCGGCGCGCCAAGCGCCTATGGCGGTGCGGGCTCGCCCGACGGGACCATCCCGGGCAAATATTGGATCAACCTGCGCACCACCGACCTGCACAGCAAGTACAGCCTTCCCGACCTTACCGCGCATGAGGCCATTCCCGGTCATGTCTGGCAGGGCGATTATGCCAACCGGTTACCGCTGATCCGTACCTTGCTAGCCTTCAATGCTTTTTCCGAAGGCTGGGCCCTTTATGCGGAACAGTTGGTCGATGAACTCGGTGGCTATTCGGATTTTGAAGTCGGACGGCTCGGCTTTCTCCAGTCCCTGGCCTTCCGCGCCTGCCGCTTGGTAGTCGATACCGGCCTTCACGCGAAGCGCTGGTCCCGCGAACAGGGTGTGCAATTCTTCGTCGAGCAAAACGGGTCGAACCCGCTCGAGGTCGCCAGTGAAGTCGATCGCTATTGCAGCTGGGCTGGCCAGGCCTGCGGTTACAAGGTCGGCCACAGCGAGATCCTGCGCCAGCGGAGCAGGGCCCGGCAGGCGCTCAGCGGCGCCTACGACCTTCGCGATTTCAACGACACGCTGGTGAAGGGCGGCAATGTGCCGCTCGACGTACTTGCCCGCAATGTCGACTATTATATCGCCTCGGCGCGCAGATAGCTGTTACCAGTTGGAGGGGACGGTCCCATAGATTTGGGGAGCGCGGCTGCTGCTACGCTCCCCAGGGACTTGAACGCGCCGATCCTAACAAGCTGCGCAGCGAGAACCTAGTTACCGAAAGATGATGCCCGCAAAAATATAGCCTTACGGCCCGCCCTGTGCGCTTGGGCATAAATCGGCTAAGCCTTGCGCGTGGGGGATGGATCTTATCATTCGTCGGGGCGGATCATCGCGACAGGCCGGCTCATGCTGGCAGCACTTTTCCTGCTGACGATCTGGAGCGACGCCAGCCAGCCGACCTACGCGCCAACAGAAACCTACCTGCTGCTGTGCGGCTATGTCCTGTTTGCTGCCGTCATAACCATCGCGACCTGGAACAGCTGGTGGCGGGACGCCCGCCTGTCCGGCTTCGCGCATGCGGTGGACATTTTGATGTTCGCCCTGCTGGTCCTGCTGACCGACGGCTACACCAGTCCCTTCTTTGCATTTTTCATGTTCATCCTCTTGTCGGCGGCAATCCGCTGGGACTGGGATGCGACCGCCCTCACCGCGATTTTCCTGACGATGGTATTCCTGCTGGTCGGCCTAGTGGCGACCTGGTCGGGAGTTCCGTTCGAACTGTCGCGCTTTGTCGTCCGGACCGGCCAGCTGGTGGTCTTGTCGATCATCCTGATTTGGTTCGGCGCAAGACAGAGCTGGACCCATGGTGACATCGGCGAAGCCCTTTCGATCGGGCATTCGACGCTTGACGAATCCCCGCATGAGGCTGTCTTGCGCGCTACCGTCGACCGGTTTGGCGCCAAGTCCGGTTTTATAGTCTGGCGCGAGGGCGAGCGAAAATGGCCGGCAGGGCTCTCGCTCGACGCCGACGGGATGCGGCTGATCGATATCCCGGAGGAACTGGAGCAGGACCTGGTCCTTCCCGGGGCAATCCTTTACGATCTGGACCGGGGACGAGCGCTACGGATCGACAGCCAGCGCGACCTACGCCATCTCGAACTTGCGACCGCGATGCCGCAATTCTTGATTAACTCGAAATTCCTCACCACAGGCATCGCTTTTCCGATCACGGCGACTAGCGGTGAAGGGCTCATCTGCCTCGACGATGTCCCGGGCCTGTGCCTCAATCACCTCGATCTAGCCGACAAGGTCGCGGAGGGAATCGCCAACCATCTCCAGCGGCACGCCGTGCTGAAAAACGCCGAGGAGCGGGCCGAATCCCGGTCCCGCCTCGCACTGGCGCGCGACTTACACGACAGTGTCGTCCAATTCATTGCCGGCGCAGCCTATCGCATCGAAGCCACCAAACGATCGCATATGATGGGCCGCAACATCCAAGCTGACCTCGACGAACTAAAGCAGCTTATGATGCAAGAACAGCGAGAGCTTCGGGCATTCATCACCGCGCTGCGAAGCGGGCCGATGACCGCAATTGCTGAACTTGGCAGCGACCTTGCGGCCCTGGCCGAACGGTTGAGCCGCCAATGGGACATTGATTGCACGATCATCACGTCGGTGGGCGAACAGGCGATCCCGACACGCTTGCGGCTGGATGCAAACCAGATCGTTAGGGAAAGTGTCGCCAACGCGGTCCGGCATGCTGGTGCAAAGACGGTTGGCATTGATCTGAGCGCAACTTCGGATTCGGTGACATTGGAAATCGTGAACGACGGGACGGAATTTCCGCGGCGTCAGAATATGCTCGAGCTGCCACTATCGCTTCGCGAGCGAGTGGAGCAGGCTGGTGGAGCCATCGATATTGCCCGCGGAATGGGCGTGACCAAACTCTCCTTCGCACTGCCGATCGATCAAGGGGGTGCGGGATGAATCTGCTGCTTGCTGACGACCATCCGATGATCCGCACCGCAATCGAAGTGTTGCTGCGGAACAGCGAGTTCAAGCTGGTTGGAACGGAGACCAGCGGGTCGGCTGCGCTCGCGAGCCTTGCATTACTATCGCCAGATGTCTTGCTGCTCGACCTCAACATGCCAGGGGACGGCGGCATGGCGGTGCTGCGCCAGATACGCGGTACCAAGAAGGAGGTACGGGTAATCCTGCTGACTGCGGCGATTGAAGATTCGGCATTAATCGAAGCCAAGCGGTTGGGTGTGGATGGAATCGTTCTCAAGAACAGCGACCCGGCCCATCTTCTCGAATGTCTCGAAGCGGTAAAGATAGGGCGGCAGTGGATCGATCCCGAACTGGATGAGCGCGAGAGGCAGCTCGAGGCCGGAGGCCGCTGGCGCGGCCGTCCCCAACTCGCCCCGCGCGAGAGGCAGCTGATTACCTTCGTGCGCAAAGGCTTGCGAAACAGGGAAATCGCCGAACAATTGGGGGTGACCGAGGGCACGGTGAAGGCCTATCTTCATGCGGTTTTCGACAAGCTCGACGTCAAGAACCGAACCGAGCTAGCGATCCGGGCCGACGAATTCCTCGGCTGACGGCATCACGGCAAAGGCGCCAGATCCGGCTCGACATATCCGCGCCTCGCTTCGACGCTCATCAATCGCTCCCGCGACCAGAAGCGCAATGGCCAATCGCGCCGGCCGACCGGTGAGCGAAGCAAGGCGTTGACCAGCTCGTGGATCGGGCGATCACTGCCGACCTGGGCGAGAAAATGCCGCACGCCATGCAAATAGGCGCGGGTAATGGTGTCGTGATAGCCTTCATGGTCGCTATTCACCCCGCCGACGCTTGCGTTATAGTCGGCGATAATCGCCCGAATATCGCGATCCAAGTCGATATCCGGGCGTTTGAGGATCAGCCAGCACGTTGCGCCCAGATGCGCCTCATGGGTCCATTCGGACCGCGGCAAGGTGCGCTGGACGAGGCCCTCGCCGACATGGGCGACGGCCTCGTCATGAGCAAATAGTCGAACATCGAATTCCGTCATCGATCGGGCTTTCCCTTTTGCGGAGCCCGATCGAACAATCGGGCCGGTCAGGCTGCGGCGGTCACCCGCGGCCCCGATTGTCGAACGCCCTCGTCGACATGCTCCGCAAACTCGGCGAAGTTCTCCACGAACAGGTCGACCAGCTTGGCCGCCGTGCGGTCATAATCGTCCTTGTCCGCCCAGGTGCTGCGCGGGTCGAGGATCGCCGACTCCAGCCCCGGGACCGAGACCGGCACTTCGAAACCGAAATTGGGGTCCTTGCGGAACTCGGCTTTGTTCAGGCTGCCGTCGAGCGCGGCGTTGAGCAATGCGCGGGTGGCCTTGATCGGCATGCGCTTGCCGACACCATATTTCCCGCCGGTCCAACCGGTGTTGACCAGCCAGCAGGTGACGCCGCCCTTGGCGATCCGGTCCTTGAGCAAATTGCCATATACCGACGGGTGACGCGGCATGAAGGGCGCGCCAAAGCAGGTCGAAAAGGTCGCTTCCGGCTCGGTCACGCCAATCTCCGTGCCGGCAACCTTGGCGGTATAACCCGACAGGAAGTGATACATTGCCTGGTCGGGCGTGAGGCGGGCGATCGGCGGCAGAACGCCGAAGGCATCGGCAGTCAGCATGACGATGTTCTTGGGCAGCGGTCCCATGTTCCGTTCCGACGAATTCGGAATATAATCGATCGGATAAGCACCGCGGCTATTTTCGGCATAGCTGTTGTCGTCGAGGTCGAGTTCGCGCGTGACGGGATCCATCACGACATTCTCGAGCACCGTGCCGAACCTCTTGGTAGTGGCGTAGATCTCCGGCTCGGCCTCGGCCGACAGTCGGATCATCTTGGCGTAGCAGCCGCCTTCGAAGTTGAAGACCGCCGTATCCGACCAGCCATGTTCATCGTCGCCGATCAGCGTGCGATTGGGATCTGCCGACAAGGTGGTCTTGCCGGTTCCCGACAGGCCGAAGAAGATCGCTGTGTCGCCGTCCGGGCCGATATTCGCCGAACAATGCATCGGCATGATGCCCTTCTCCGGCAGCAGGAAATTCAACAGGCCGAAAACACTTTTCTTCATCTCGCCGGCATAAGCGGTGCCGCCGATCAGGATCAGCTTCTTTTCCAGGTTCACGGCAATCACCGTCTCGCTGCGGCAACCATGTTTCTCAGGATCGGCCTTGAAGCTCGGCAGGTCGATGATCGTATATTCGGGCACGAAGTTCGGCAGCTGGTCGGCCTCGGGGCGGACAAGCAGCGTACGAATGAACAAATTGTGCCATGCGAACTCGTTGATCACGCGGACGCGGACTTGGTTTTCGGGCTGCGAGCCGCCGAACAGGTCAGCGACGAATAGCGTGTCCTTAGTGCCGAGATGAGCGAGGAAATCGGCGTAAAGGCGGTCGAACGCATCGGCATCCATCGGCCGGTTCGACTTGCCCCACCAGACCGCTCCTTCGCTGACCGAATTGCGGACCACGAAGCGGTCCTGCGCGCTGCGGCCGGTATGCTTGCCGGTGCGAACGACCAGCGGGCCGTCCTTCGCGAGCTGGCCTTCTCCGCGCGCCACGGCCTGCTCGACCAGCGGCGCAGTCGTCAGATTCCAGTGAATCGTCGCCCGGGTATCGATGCCCTGGTCGTTCAACTTGTGCGCGGGGGTGCGCTCGCTCACGTCGATTCTCCCTGAAATATCAAGGGCGACGCCCGCGCCCGGACATCGCCGCTTTGGTGTGCGCAGGGCCTATACATATCACATGGGGTGCGGTCAAAGCACTCTAGCCCTCCCCAATCACCGTCCCGGCCTTGTTTCAAAACGCGGCGCTGGCTATCCCTCCAAGCCGTAACAAGGAGCAGGCATGAGCCACGTGATCGCGCTCGTCGATGACGACCGCAACATCCTGACCTCCGTGTCGATCGCGCTCCAGGCCGAGGGTTTCCTGACCCGCGTCTACACCGATGGCCTGACGGCACTTCGCGCGTTCACTGAAAACCCGCCTGATCTCGGCGTGTTCGACATCAAGATGCCGCAGATGGACGGGATGGAATTGCTACGCCGGGTCCGCGAAATGGGTGGTCCGGTGGGGACCATGCCAGTCATCTTCCTGACCTCCAAGGACGATGAGGTGGACGAGGCGCTGGGCCTCGCAATGGGCGCCGACGATTATATTTCCAAACCCTTTTCGCAGCGACTGTTGATCGCACGAATCCGCGCCCTGCTGCGTCGTCAGGACCTCGCCCGTGGTAATGGCAACGGCGCCGACAGCGTCAACGAGGCGGAACCGCCATTGATCGAACGCGGGCGCCTGGTCATGGACCCGGCGCGGCACAAAGTGTTGTGGGATGAGCGCGACGTCACCTTGACCGTGACCGAGTTCCTGATCCTCGAAGCGCTTGCCCAGCGCCCTGGCGTGGTCAAGTCGCGCAATCAGCTGCTCGACGTCGCCTATCAGGACGACGTCTATGTCGACGACCGCACCATCGACAGTCATATCAAGCGGATCCGCCGCAAGTTTCGCTCCGCCGACCCCCAGTTCGATGCGATCGAAACCCTGTATGGCGTCGGATATCGATTTGGCGAGGAATGACGAGACCGACCTCGTCCTGACCTGGTCGGGACGATGGACGCTTACGCACCGCATCCTGGCGGTGAACGTGCTGACGCTCGTGCTCGTTCTGCTCGCCATCCTGTACCTCGACAGCTACCGCAACCGGCTTGAGCGTGAGCGGGTGCACAAGGTCGAGGCGATGACCGAGTTCGCCGCAGTTGCGCTGGCTGAGGTTCCGCCAGCGCGGCGCGAAGCTTTGATGGCGACATTGTCGCGGCAAAGCAGCGCGCGCCTTCGGCTCTATTCGGCCGACGGCACGCTGGCGCACGACAGCTGGACCGTCACCGGCCCCACCTATCGCCTGCGCGACCCGACTACCCAGAAATGGACGAAGGATGTGGCCCGGGCGCTCGACCGCGGTTTCAATGCGCTGGTCGGCGAAAAGAATGACGAGGATTTCGTCGAGCCCGAGGTCGACAATGCGGCGGCCTGGGAGGAAGTTGTTGCCGCACGGTCCAGCGGCAAGGCCCACACCGCCATTCGCCAGGCGCCCGAGCTGACCCCGGTTTTTTCTGCCGCCGCGCCCGTCGGCGACGGGTCGATCCTGTTGATCAGCGACAATGACCGATCCTTTACCCGCACCGTGCGAAAGCAGCGCGGGTCCCTGCTGATCGCCCTTGCGGTCGTGCTACTGCTGTCGGTGCTGTTGTCGTTGTTCCTGGCCCGGACCATCGTCCAGCCGCTGCGCCGGATCGCCTTGGCCGCGCATCGGGTCCGGCTTGGCCGCGCCCGGGAGGTTCGGGTGCCGCGCCTGCCTTCGCGCAGCGACGAGATCGGCCTACTTGCCCGATCGGTGAGCGACATGAGCCAGTCGCTGCGACATCGGATCGACAATATCGAAGCTTTTGCCGCCGACGTTACCCATGAGCTCAAGAACCCGCTGGCATCGCTCCGTTCGGCGATCGACGGCCTCGAACGGATCGAGGATCCTGCACTGCGCAACCAGCTGGTCGATGTGATCCGCCAGGACGTGGTCAGGCTCGACCGGTTGATCGGCGACATTGGCGAGGCGGCCCGCACTGACGCGGAACTCGCCCGGGCCCGCTTCGAACCCGTCGACCTCGGCGATCTCATCGGTCAACTGGTTTCGTCATGGGAAACCCGCCGCGAAACCGGCGACGTGCGGATCGCCTTTGCCCGACCGCGCCGCGCGAGCGCGCTGGTCATGGGCGAACCTAGTCGCCTGGCCCGCGCGATCGACAATCTGATCGACAATGCGATCAGTTTTTCTCCGCCTGGCGGGCTGGTGGAAATAGCTGCGACACATGTCGGCGACCGAATCTTGGTGCGCATCGACGACGAAGGCCCGGGTGTCCCGGAACAGCTGCGCGAAGCGATCTTCAATCGCTTTCATTCGGTTCGTCCCGAAGCGGAAAGCTTCGGCCGCCATTCTGGGCTCGGCCTTGCGATCGCCCGAGCGATCGTTGAAGGCCATGACGGGGAGATTGACGTGGCCGACCGCGATGATGCGCCATCAGGCGCCCGCTTCACCATTACCTTGAAGGCTGCCGACCGGGCATGAACGGACCGCGACTAAGTTCGGAGAATCTCCACGCAACGAGTGTTGCGAAGGATGGACGCGCGGTACTGATCTGCGGCCCGTCGGGCTCGGGCAAGTCGGATCTGGCGCTGCGCTTGCTCGACCATGGCTTCACGCTCGTAAGCGATGACCGCAGCATCGTGCACAAGTCCGGGGACCGGCTGATCGTCTCCGCGCCCGCGACGATCCGGGGCAAGCTTGAAATCCGCGGAATCGGCATCGTCCAGATGGAGATGGTCGACGATGTCCCGCTGGCACTGGTCGTCGAGCTGACCCGCGAGCTTGAACGGATGCCCGACGAGGGGCGCGAGCGGATGATTCTTGGGCTGAACTTGCCGCTGGTCAATGTCGATGCGATGACCGCGTCGGCCGCGCCGAAAGTCGCCATCGCGCTCGACCGACTGGGGCTGAAGGGCTGAGCATGGCCGATCCCGCAAAGTCCCTGCCCCGGCTGCTGCTTGTCACCGGCATGTCCGGCGCCGGCAAGTCGACCGTTCTCGATGCGCTTGAGGACATGGGCTGGGATTGTGTCGACAACCTGCCCACCGCCATGCTCCATGATTTCGTCCATGGCGAGCGACAGGAGCAGCGCTCGGTGCCGATCGCGGTCGGCATGGACGTCCGCAGCCGGGGGTTCGATCCCACCGCGCTGCCGTCACAGCTGCGCGCAATCGAGGGGGTAACGCCAGAGATTCTCTACCTCGACTGCGCGGGGACCGAATTGATTCGGCGCTACGACGAAACCCGCCGGCGCCACCCGCTTGCCCCCGACCGGCCCGCAGAGGACGGCATCTCCCGGGAGCGTGGTGCGACCTCGCCCTTGCGCCAAATGGCCGACACGGTACTCGACACCACCGACCTGAGGCCGACCGAACTGCGCGACGAACTGCGGTGCCGTTATGGCGGCGAAGTCGACCAGCTGGTGCTGACCATTTCCTCTTTCGGTTTTGCCCGCGGCATTTCGCGGACCGCGGACCTGGTGTTCGACCTGCGCTTCGTCGACAACCCGCACTGGATCGAGGAATTGCGGCCGCTGACCGGGCTTGACCAGGCCGTACAGGACCATTGTCGGCGAGACTCGGCTTGGTCCCCGACGCTCGATCAGGTCGAGGCCCTGTTGCAAAATCTGATTCCCCGCTATTGGGCCGCTGGCAAAAGCTATCTCACCGTGGCGTTCGGATGCACCGGTGGGCGCCACCGGTCGGTGGCGGCGGCGACCGAAATGGCGAAGCGGTTGCGCGACGCGGGATTTTCCCCGATTGTCCGTCACCGCGACCTCGCTTCGCCACCGAGTGATACGATTGAAGAGTCCCCGCGAAGATCCAGGGCGCGGGCCAAGTGATACAGCGGGTGATTGAATGATCGGACTAGTGCTGGTGACCCACGGCCGTCTGGCGGCCGAGTTCATCACAGCCATGGAACATGTGGTCGGACCCCAAGACGCGATCGAGGGCATATGCATCGACGCCGACGACGACATGGAAGAGCGCCGCAAGGATATTGCGGACGCGATCCAGCGCTGTGACCAGGGCAAGGGAGTCATCATTCTCACGGACCTGTTTGGCGGCACGCCATCCAACCTCGCCATCAGCCTGATGAAAAGCGAGGACGTCGAGGTCATTGCGGGAGTGAACCTGCCGATGCTGATCCGTCTCGAAGGGGCCCGCAAGGCGATGTCGGTTCGCGCCGCAGTCGCTGCGGCGCGAGAGGCGGGGCGCAAATATATTTCCGTGGCCTCCGAAATCCTTGGCGAGGCCGCTGCTTGAGCGGCCGGTCGAAGACGATCAAGATTACCAATCGTCGCGGGCTGCACGCCCGGGCGAGCGCCAAGTTCGTCAACCTCGCATCGGGCCTAGCTGCCCGAATCGAGGTCGAAAAGGACGGCAACCGCGTGGTCGGCACGTCGATCATGGGATTGATGATGCTGGGGGCGGCCATGGGGGACCGAATCACTATCCACTGCGAAGGCGAGGGCTGCGACGAGGCGATGCGCGAGCTGACGGCCTTGGTGGAAGGCAAGTTCGGCGAGGAGTAGCGCGCCGCGGCAAGCCGGGGACTTGCCCATTTCCTTCCCGCCCCCGAAAGAGGCTTTCGGACCATGCCGCGCCAGATTACTTCCTTTTCCAACGAGACCGTCAAGCGGCTGAGGGGCCTGCGCGATAAGAAGGTGCGCAAGGGTGAAGGCCTGTTCCTGGCAGAGGGATTGCGCATCCTGGCCGAAGCGCGCGACAGCGGAATGCTTCCCGAAATCATCGCCTATTCCGCCGCCGCCGGAGTGCATCCCCTCGCCGCCGAGATCATCGCCGCCGCCGAAGCACGCGGCGCGGACGTGATCGAGACGACCCCCGACATCCTCAGCAAGATGAGCGGCAAGGATAATCCGCAAGCCATCCTTGGCGCCTACCGCCAGCCGGACATGGCGCTGGCCGCGATCGACCGCGCCGCAGCCCCGCTGTGGATTGTCGCACAGGCGCTTCGCGATCCGGGCAATATCGGCACCATCCTGCGCACCGGCGACGCGACCGGTGCGGGCGGCCTTATCCTGATCGACGACAGCGCCGATCCCTGGTCGGTCGAAGCGGTGCGCGCGTCGATGGGGGCAATCTTCACCCAGACCGTGGCAAGCGCTCGATGGGAGGAATTCATTGCCTGGCTGCGCGAGGGCCCCGGCCAGCTGGTCGGGACCAGCCTCAACACCAGCCATGACTATCTCGATCCCGATTATGACCAGCCCTGCTTCCTTTTGATCGGCAATGAGAGCCAGGGCCTTCCGCCCTCGTACGAGGCGGAGTGCGACCTGCTCGTCAAAATGCCGATGCTGGGCCGTGCGGACAGCCTCAACGCCGCTGTCGCCGCCGCGGTGATGGCCTTCCATGTCCGGGCAAGCTGGCGGAACCGCAGCTGATCCTTGCGGGTTGTTACGCCATGAAAACTATCGCCACGCTGCCGCTGCTTGCCTTGGCGCTGACCGCCTGCGAGCCTTATGCCACCGATCCCGGCTATCCGGAGCCCTATCCGCAGGGGCCGACGGGCTACCCGCCACAGCAATATCCGCCGATGCCCGGTTACCCCCCCTCGCAAGGGTATCCGCCGCAATATCCGGCCCCCGCCGGTCAGTATCGCGCGATCGGGACCGAACCTTTCTGGGACCTGGAAATTGGCGCCCGGGATATGGTCTTCACCGACCGCGGGAACAACAATTATCGCGTTAGCCAGCCCACCCCCGTTCCAATCAACGGCGTTGCGGGACCCATTTACCGCACCCAGCGGCTGGAGGTGAACATCACCCGCGGGCCGTGCAGCGACGGAATGAGCGACCGGACCTATCCGGACAATGTCCAGGTCTACGTCGACGGCCGGATGTTCCGGGGTTGCGGCGCGCCAACGGCCTTTTTCAGCCAGGTCGGCGAAACGGGATATCCCCATCAGCCGGGTCCCGGCGCGCCGACGCTGGCCCGAACCAACTGGCTAGTGACGGCAATCAACGGCCGGCCAACCCCGCGCAGCAACTTCTACGTCAATTTTCTGCCCGACCAGATGAGCGCCAAGTTCGGCTGCAACACGATCGGATCGGGCTATACGCAGAGCGGCAATGTCCTCACCGCCGGCGCGCCCTTGGCCACGCAGATGGCCTGCCGCGACATGAGCTTCGAGGACCAGGGCATGCGCATCCTGCTGATGCCGATGACAATCAATGGCATGGGCGACCGGCTGACGCTCAGCAACAGCCGCGGGTCGATCGAGCTGATGCAGGCGCGCTAGAGCTCCGCCGCCGCCGCCTGCCGGTACAGCTTAGGCGGCGTCGTCCTCATTGGCGCTCGCCTTGGGCGGCGCCAGCTTGTTGAGGGTGCGCGGCACCGTGTCGATCAATGGCGCCGCCGCTATGTCCTTAGCGCTCCCCGCACCCAGCACCTCAAACCTCTTGGCCTGGGTCATCACCTGGCTTTCAAGACTGCCGACCAGCTTGTTGTAGCTGGCGTTGGCGCGCGACAGGTTGGTCCCGACCGAGGCGACATGCTCAGCCATGGTTGCCAGTCGGCTGTGCAATTCCCGTCCCAGCGCGGCAATTTGTCCTGCTTCCTTGGCCAATTTCTCCTGGCGCCAGACGCTGGCCACCGTCCGGGCGATAGCGACAAGGTTGGTAGGGGTAGCAAGCAGGACCTTGCGCTCGAACGCCCATTCCCAAAGCCCGTGATCATGTTCCAGCGCTGCGGTCAGGAAATGCTCGCCGGGAATGAACATCACGACATAATCGGCGGCGTCGTCGAACTGCGACCAGTAGGATTTCGACCCCAATTGCTGCGCATGGTTTTTCATCGATGCGACATGGGCGCGCAAATGGACGTCGCGCCGCGCATCATCGACCTCTTCCGAAGCGTCGAGATAGGCGTTCAGCGAACATTTCGCGTCGATCACCAGCTTGCGCCCGCCAGGCAGGTTGATGATCGCATCGGGACGAAGCCGCCCCTCGTCGGTATCGACGCTGACTTCGGTCGCGAAATCGGCATGCTCGATGAGCCCGGCCTGTTCGAGCACGTTCTGCAGCGTCTTTTCCCCCCACCGTCCGCGCGCCTTGGGTGATGAGCGAAGCGCATTGACGAGGTTGCGCGTCTCATCGCGCACACGGCCCTGTCCTTCGCGGACCTGTTCGACCACCGATTTGAGGCCGGCGTATTGGTCGACCCTTTCTTTCTCGACCCGCTGAAGTCCCTCTTCATAGCGTTTCAACGTCGCTTCGACCGGCTGAAGCAATGTCTGGAGCTTCACCTGGCTGGCCTTGTCGGCCTCGCTGAACCGCTGGCCTGCCCGTTCGAGGAAGTCCTTCTGCGCCTTCTCGAGCATCTGGTCGCCGACACTTCGGAACTGGGCGATCAGCGCATCTTTTGATTCCTGCAGATCCTTCATCCGCGCATCAAAATTGCGGGCGTCGGCCTCAAGCATCGCCCGCACCCGCATCGCCTCATCGCGTTCGCCGGTTACGGCGTCGAGAAGCTTTTGCAATTGCTCAGCCCGCGCGGCCCGCTCGCCCGCTGCCGCGCCCTCCCGTTCAGCCGCGCCCAGACGTTCGCGAAGACCGTCGATCTCGCCGCGCAACGGCGAAGCCTGGCGCGAGGCCATCAGCCAGCCAGCTGCCAGCCCCGCCAGCAACGCGATAATGACAAATCCCAGCGCGAGCGCGTCCAACCATCCCTCCCGAAAAGAACGAAATGTGAACCTATGCGCTTTTGAAACCGGCCTCAAGAGTGGATCGGCAAATCCGCCGACGCCTTCGGGGAACTACCATGGCCGTTCCGGCAATGCGCATTGTCTCATCGCGCCAAGCCGCTAGACAGGCGCAATGGAGGATCCGAAAAACCGGCCCGAGTTACTCGCCTCCATGTCGCCGGAGGAGCTTCGCCGGCACATGCGGCTGCTCGGCTACAAGACTCAGGCGGACCTGGCCCAAGCGATCGGCGTGAGCCGCTCGGCGGTCAGCCTGTGGCTGGAAGGCAAGGTCGGCGTCCCCCGCCCCGTCGCCATGTTACTGCGCATGCTCCTCCAGGCGCTGCGACGCGCCTATTAGCGCCCCGGGCTGCCCGCCGCATGGCGGTAAAGGCCCGCCGCCAGCATCCAGGGCAATGCGAACATCATCGACAACATCGCCCCGCGCGGATCGGTGGGCAGGCCGACGGCGCCGGCCAGCAGCTGTAACAGTCCGACGCCTGTCGCAATCCACACCAGCGAACGCGGGCGGAAACTGACCGCGATTGCGCCGGCCACAGCCAAGACCATCAGCGCGAGGAACAGAAGGTTATAGCCCCCCTCCTCGCCGATCATGCCGACCGCAAGATTGACCCAGATCGTCAGGAAAATGGTTAGCGCGGCGATGACCGACGCCAGCCGATAGGCAAGGTTGCCCGACTGGCGGACAAGGAATTCGATCATCAGGCCGATCGAGACCATCAGTCCGCCCATCACGACGAAGTCTGCTGGACTCCAGTCGACTTCCTGGGTGAAACGCATTGCGATCGCGGGCGTGACCAGCAGGGCCGCGACCATTCCCCACCCCATCACCCGCCAGCCATTCCAGAACCGTGGCTTCCCGCCGATTTCGGCATTGGTCATTGCATTGTCCTCCCTGATGAATGAGGCTTTCTTCCTGCCGCAAGCGGCGATGAACGGCATGAGCAACTCCTGAGGAATCGCTGAAATATGACGGCCGACCGCATATGTTTCGACCGCTTCGAACTCGACATCCCTAATCGCCGCCTGCTGCACGACGGCGCGCCGGTCGACCTTAATGCACGCTATTTCGACGCCCTCGCGCTGCTGGTGCGCGCCCCGGACGAGCTGGTCACCAAGGACCGGTTCATGGCTGAAGTATGGAACGGAGTCCCGGTCACCGACGAGGCGCTGACCCAGTGTATCAAGTCCCTCCGGCGAGCGCTTGGTGACGAGGCCGCGCGGCCGCGTTTTATCGAGACCGTTCCCAAACATGGCTACCGTTTCATCGCCGCAACCGATCCCGCAGTTGCGCCTGCCGCGCCACCGACCAGCGAAACTCCGCTGTCTACTGCTCTTGCCGGCACCCTGGGCGGAGGGCTGGCCGGACTTGCCGGCGGACTGGTCTACGGCCTGGCCTGGGCCGCCCAACCGGCCCCCCAGGGCAGTGCCGGTATGTCCACCCTGCTGGTGCTGGTCAGCCTCACCGTTGCGATCGGCATCCTGGGCGGTGCTGGGGTCGCTCTGGGTATTGCCGCAACGCGCGCGGTCCCGTCGCTTCATCCCGGCTGGACGGTCATCGGCGGTGCGACCGGCGGCCTTATCGTCGGCGCCGCGGCGCGCCTACTCGGCCTCGACGCATTCAACCTGCTACTCGGCAGCGGGCCGCGCGACATGACAGGCGCGTCGGAGGGAGCGCTGCTCGGTGCCGCTGTCGGCTTGGCCGTATGGCTTCACGCCCGCTCCTGCCGCGCGGGGCCGTCGAGCCGCGACATCGCCGTCGCGGCGATCATCGGCCTCGCCGCTGGGGCGATCATCGGTTCGGCGGGAGGGCAATTGCTGGGCGGCAGCCTAGATCAGGTTGCGGCCAGCTTTCCCAACTCGCGGCTCGATCTCGACCGCTTTGGTGCTCTCTTCGGGGAGGACGGATTCGGACCAGTCAGCCGAACCGCGACTTCGGCCCTGGAGGCGATGCTGTTCGTCACCTTCACCTTCGCGGCGATAACGCTTGCGGGAAGAGCGGGAACCTCACGTCGACCGACGTGAAAAGTTCACCCGCGTCGTGACTCGGACGGGTCAGGCTGAAAAAGCTTGGACATACGCGCAGGGTCACCTCGACCGTGACGATTCTCTCCTTCCGCAAGCGGGGATATAATGGCAAACGCAGCAGCTAAAGTCCTGAAAGATATCGAAGAAAATGAGATCGAATATGTCGATCTGCGTTTCACCGATCCGAAGGGCAAGTGGCAGCACCTGACCATGGTCGCGTCGGTCATCGACGAAGACATGCTGACCGACGGGTTCATGTTCGATGGCTCCTCGATCGCCGGCTGGAAGGCGATCAACGAGAGCGACATGATCCTGATGCCGGACCTCGATGCGGTTTATGTCGATCCCTTCACTTCGACGCCGACGCTGATCCTGGTGTGCAACATCGTCGAACCCTCGACCGGCGAACTTTATGCGCGCGACCCGCGGTCGACCGCCACCCGCGCCGAAGCCTATCTCAAGGCTACCGGAATCGGCGATACCGTCTTCGTCGGCCCAGAAGCGGAATTCTTCATGTTCGACGACGTCCGCTTCGAGGACGGCTACAACAGCAGCTTCTTCAAACTCGACGATGTCGAGCTGCCGGGCAATTCGGGCCGCGAATATGAAGGCGGCAACCTTGCCCACCGGCCCCGCGCCAAGGGCGGCTATTTCCCCGTCGCGCCCGTCGACAGTGCCGTCGACATCCGCGGCGAGATGGTTTCGACGATGATCGAGATGGGCCTGCCCTGCGACAAGCATCACCATGAGGTCGCCCCCGCCCAGCATGAGCTTGGGGTCACCTACGGCAAACTGGTCGAAACCGCCGACCGGATGCAGGTCTATAAATATGTCGTGCACATGGTTGCCCAGGCCTATGGCAAGACCGCGACCTTCATGCCCAAGCCGATCGCCAAGGATAATGGCAGCGGCATGCATACCCACATGTCGATCTGGAAGGGCGGCAAGCCGCTTTTTGCCGGCAATGGCTATGCCGGACTGTCGGAAACCGCGCTTTATTTCATCGGCGGGGTGATAAAGCATGCCCGCGCGCTCAATGCGTTCACCAACCCGACCACCAACAGCTACAAGCGGCTCGTTCCCGGTTTCGAAGCGCCGGTGCTGCTCGCCTATTCGTCGCGCAATCGTTCGGCGTCGTGCCGAATTCCCTATGGCACCGGCGAGAAGGCCAAGCGGGTCGAATTCCGCTTCCCCGATGCCATGGCCAATCCCTATCTCGCCTATGCTGCCCTGCTGATGGCCGGCCTCGACGGCATCCAGAACCGCATCCATCCGGGTGAAGCGATGGATAAGAATCTCTACGACCTGCCGCCAGCGGAACTGGTCAATGTGCCGACGGTCTGCGGCTCCCTTCGCGAAGCGCTGGTTGCTCTTTCCGCCGACCGCGACTTTTTGACCCGGGGCGACGTGTTCAGCGAAGACCAGATCGACGCCTATATCGACCTCAAGTGGGAAGAAGTGATGCGCTGGGAAACCACGCCCTCGCCGGTCGAATTCGACATGTATTACAGCGCTTGATCCCAATGGGTTGAGCGCCTTTCAAAGGCTGCTGGTTACCCAATGGTAACTTCTCACCCATCATAGTGCTTCGCGCTATGGGGTGTGAGGTTTTATCCATGAACAGTTTTCGCAAGGCAGTCCTGTCGGGACAGGGCTTGTCCCGTGACCCCCTGCTCCGTGAAAAACATGGACGGGGCCTTGATGGCGACGATCTATCGGCGGTTGAAGTTCCGCGCAGCGAAGGTCGTTTGCACGACCATCGCGACGATGATCGCCATCGGTTGAACGGCGAAGGGGCCAAGGCCCGCTTTGATGGCGAGGAATACCCCGCAGATCTGATCAACCTGTCGGGCGGCGGTGCAATGATCCGCACCGACTGCCGCCCGCGGCTTTGGGACCGGCTCGACCTTGTGCTCGGCGATGGCCAGGCGATCCAGTGCGCGGTGCGGTGGCTGCGCGACGACCGCGTCGGCCTCGAATTCGCGCACGAGACCACCATCGAGTGCGATGTCGAAACGCGCGACTCGCTTCTGCTCGACACAATCCGCCGGAGTTTTCCTGGGGCCAACATCATCACGCAACATGAGCCGGTCCATACCGGGTCTTCCGCCGAGTCCATCGATGCCGAGGACGACAGCGTCATTAACAGTCGCCGAGGCGAGCGCCGCCATCCGTTGGTCTGGCTCGGCAAGGTCTTTTACAATCATGAATGCGAGAAGGTGCGGCTGCGCAACATCTCGGAGCATGGTGCATTGATCGAAGCTCCGATCAGCTATCCGGTCGGCGCCGAAGTCTACCTCGACCTCGACGAGGGTGGACAGCATTTCGCCACCGTCAGCTGGAACTGCAGCGACAAGGCCGGCCTGGCGTTCAAAGTGCCATTCGACCTCAAGCTGCTTGGCAAGTCGAAGCCTACGGTCGCCCCGTCCCTGATGACCAGGCCGGGTCCCGGAAGCGTCTATGCCGACCAGGACAATCCTTGGGCCGAAGGCTGGAATCGCCAGTCGCTCGACGAACTGAGGACCGACCTTGAGGGCTATCTGAAGCGCTGACGTTCAACGCTGCTCGCGCAGAACCTTCTCGGCTTCTTCGAAGGTGCGAAGGATGGTTTCCGGGGGCTCGCGGTCGGCCAGGCTGACGAGTACGGCCGTCGCTGCGCAAACGATAAAGCCGGGCACGATTTCATAGATCAGCGAGCTCAGCGCTTCCCCCTCAGCCAGCACTGGAGCATAGATCCAAAACAGCACCGTCGCGGTCCCCGCGATCATGCCCGCCAGCGCGCCGTTGCGGGTCAACCGCTTCCAGGTCAGCGCAAGGATGACGATTGGCCCGAACGCCGCGCCGAACCCTGCCCAGGCATTGGCGACCAGGCCGAGGATATTGCTGTCGGGATGATAGGCAAGCCAGATGGCGACCAGCGCAACCGCGACGACCGATGCGCGGCCGACAGTCACCAATTCACGCTGGCTGGCGCCGCGGCGAAGGTAGATGCGATAGAAATCTTCGGTGAGCGAAGACGATGAGACGAGCAGCTGAGAGGAGATGGTGCTCATGATCGCCGCCAATAGCGCCGCCAGCAGGAATCCGGTGATCAGCGGATGGAACAACAGCTGCGACAACAGGATGAAAATGGTCTCCGGGTCGTCGACCGTGATCCCGTTGCGCGTCGCATAGGCCAGGCCGACGAAACCCGTCGCTACTGAGCCGACAAGGGCGACGATCATCCAGCTCATGCCGATCTTGCGCATTGCCGGCACATCGCCGATCGATCGGACCGCCATGAACCGGACGATGATGTGCGGCTGCCCAAAATATCCGAGGCCCCACGCCATCGAGGATATGATTCCGATCGCGGTCATGCCCGCGAAGACGTCGAGCGCATCCGGATTGACCCGGGCAAGGTCCGCCCCGACCCCGCCGCCAAGATCGGCCAATGCCACCAGCGGCACCAGCACCAGCGCGACGAACATAATCACGCCCTGCACGAAGTCGGTCAGGCTGACCGCTAGAAAGCCGCCGATCATCGTATAGGCGACCACCACGCCCGCGGTGATCCAAAGGCCTGCTGAATAATCGGCACCAAAGGCGGTTTCGAACAGTTTCCCGCCGGCAACCAGGCCCGAGGAGGTGTAGAGGGTGAAGAAGATGATGATCACGATCGAGGATATGATGCGCAGGGCGTGGCTGCTGTCTTCGAACCTCTTCTCGAAGAAATCGGGGATGGTGATGGCATCCCCGGTCTTTTCGGTATGCACGCGTAGCCGGGGCGCGACGATCAGATAGTTGAGGAACGCGCCGATGATCAGGCCGATCCCGATCCAGGTCGCGCTCAGCCCCGCCACAAAGGCAGCGCCGGGAAGGCCGAGAAGCAGCCAGCCACTCATGTCCGAGGCACCGGCCGACAAGGCCGCGACCGCAGGCGGCAGGCTGCGCCCGCCGAGCAGATAGCCGTTGATGTCGTCGGTCGACCGGCGCCATGCATAAAGGCCGATCGCCAGCATGCCGATGAAATATGCCGCCAGCGATACGACTACACCCGTTTCCATTCCCGCCCCCTTCTCCCGCCGGTCCAGCGGATCTGCGGCAGCTTGTTGCACGGCACATCGCGGCGCTCAATAATCCTTCGATACGCGGACGTTGGCGCTGGTTCTACCGATCGTAGAGATCGACGACAGCAGCGATAGCCAGCGGGTTACCTGATATTCGACGCGCGTTGCCGAATAGCCCTGCCCGTCGGTGATCACCTCGACGAACAGCTTGCGGGTCAGATATTTGCCGGCGGAAATGGCCGTCTTCTGACCGGTTGCAATATCGGCGGGCACGATCCGCAACCGGTCAAGCCCGACGGCGCGGCGGATCGAGTTGATGGGGTCCAGCCCGCCCGATCCCGACTGTAGCGCAGCCACTGCCGAGGCGAGCTGAAGCGCTTCGGGCGCCGACAGGTTGGTAATCGAAGTCCCAAATAGGAGGCGCGAAAGCAATTCGTCCTGCGGCAGCTGCGGCACGCTGGCAAAGCGGATTTCGGGCTTAAGGCCGGTGCCGCCGACGATGACGCTGGCGTCGAGTCCCTGCACCTGCGCCTCGGCACGGATATCAAGCAGCGGGTCGGGCGGGCTTTCCCCGCGGAATCGAATGATGCCCTGCTGAAGCCGGAAGTTGCGCCCGGCAAACTCGAATTCGCCGCGCACGAGGTCTGCTCGCCCGGTAAGACGCGGGGAGTCGACGCTTCCGCCAATCTGCAGGTCGGTTGCCCAGCGACTGTCGATGCCGAGGCCGCGCACAGTCAGGTCGCCTCCCTCGACGTCGAGGTCGAGGCGCCAGGGCCGAAGCTCCGCGACTTCGATGACCTCGGCGGGATCGCGCCCGACGTGGCGCGCCTGGAGCTGCGGCACGGACGCTGCCGCGCTGGCCTGTCCCAGCGTGAACCGCCCGCTGTCGAGCCGCAGCTTACCGCTGATCGTCCCGCCCACGCCCGTCGAACGAACCGACAGCGGCCCGGTGACCGTCGCGGCGATGTCATCGCGCTGGAGCAGCCGGGCGCGCTTCGCGTCGAAGTTCAGCTCAAGGCCGGTACGCCCGCCGGAGAAATTCACCGTCCCGCTGCCGCTGATCGTGCCGCCGCCTGGCGTAGTCCCGCTGATCCCCGAAAGGACCAGCCGGGAATCGTTGAAACGGCCTTGGGCGTTGATTGCTTCGATCACCGTGCCCGTAACCGCGCTTTCCAGCCTCGCGCCATTGGCGCGAAGCGACCCCTTGATGTTCGGATCGACCAGCCGGCCGTCGATGTCCGCGCCGATGGCGATCGGGCCACTCACATCGAACACTTCAACGCCCGACAATCGCCACAGCGTGTCTGCGGGCCCGGCGTAGCGAAGCTGGAGAAGCATCGGCGCGTTCATCAATTCGGCGACGATCGGACCGCGCCCGATCGGGGCGAACCGTGCCTGCGCCCGACCGATGGTCTTGCCATCGCTCACCGCGACCGCGCGCAGCGCGGCCTTGCCGTCGGCCAACACCGCGTTGACCCCAAGGTCGATTGGCTTGGAGGCCAACACCAGCCCCGCGCGAGTCAGCCCGCGCACTCTGAGATTTGCGCTTCCCGAAGGCTTGCCGTCCCAGCGATATTCCACCCGTCCGCTCGCCTTGCCGCCCAGGCCGACGCGGGGCCAGACAAGGTTGAGCAGCCGCAGCGGCATTGCCGCAATATCGGCGCGCAAGAACGGCCTGTCGCCGGTTCGGCCGGAGAGGGTCCCCTGCCCGCCCGCGTAGCGGATTCGCGTGGGCGCAAGCTCCCATCCGCCAGCGACCCGGGTCAGCACCGCCGGACCGGCCAGCGTCAATGGCTGGCGGTCCAATTGCCCGCGGCCGGTCAGGCTGATCCGATCGGCCTCGACATCTGCGACTGTGACGAACTGGAATGCGCCGCTGCGCGATCCCGACAGTGCCGCGCGAACCTGTCCCGCGCCATTGACCAGCCGGGCGTTGGCAGTGACCCGTGCAAGCGAAATGCCGCTGGCTTCGATCCCGCGAGCAGTCATCGATCCGTCGATGGTGATCCCGCCTTCCCCGAACAGGATAGTCCCGTCGATCCGCCCGTTCTGAACGCTGAGCGCCGGCGGCCCGGACATGGTCAGCCCGGCAGCAGCGAGATGCGCCTCGATCCGCTGGCGCCCGTTGACCGGCGCAAAGTCGAGAGTGCCGCTGAGCCCGCTGCCCGCCAGCCGGAGCTGGCCGGCAAAGCCGCCGGGGTCGGCCCTAAGGCTGCCAGTCGCGGTGCTTCCCGCGACATCGAGTACGGCGATGGCGATCGTTGCCGGCCCCGCCTTCGGAAGTAATATCTGGCCGTTCGAGGTGAAGGGACCCAGCCGCGATTCGCCACTAGCCCGATAATCGAACCCAACCGGGACCGGGACCAAGTTGAGCCGCATGTCGCGAATGCCCAAAGCCTCATTGGGCCGTTCAAGGAACAGCTCGACCGCGGGTCGTTCGATCGGTCCATCGAGGCGCAGGCGAAGCGGGCCATAATCCGCCTGCCGGCCGCTGGCCTCGATCAGGAATGTCCCATCCTTGCGCCGGATCCCCTGCCCCGACAGGCGCAACTTGGGCGAGTATAATTGCAGATTGGTCAGCCGAAGGATCCCGTCCTCGCGCCGTTCGAGATCGGTGGTCAGCCTCGGCAGCCCGCCGGTCAGCGAGCGAAAGAAACTATTGTCGAGCCGCCGCACCTGCGCCTCGGCCTTGCCGACGATCCGCGATCCCTTGCCGCCCGGCCCGGGCACGACCTGGAGCCTGGTCTGAACGTCGACAATGCCAAGTCCGGGGATCAGATAACGTTTCAGCCCGCCGGACAGGGCCACGTCGAACCGGCCAGTGCGAAGGTCGATCAGCAACGACATGATGCCATCCAGCCGGTCGCTGCGAAGTGCCAGCTTCTCGCCCCGGACCATCTGCGGCGTGATCGACAGCATGCCCTTGACGCTGAGGTTGGCAAGGATGCCGCCAGCGACATCGCCCACACCGGTGATCGCCCGCGCCTGGAGCAGCAGCGGCACGCGCATCGGCCAGGGGCTCAATTCCCCGCGCCCTTCGGCGCGGACGTTGATGAAGCCGATATTGTCGAACGCGACTTGAGGGCTGCTCAGTCGGTAGGCGTAGTCGGCCCGTTCCATCGGACCGTCGAGCGTCCAGACCATCCGCACTTCGCGGCCGCTCATCGTCGAAAACAGCGCAGCCGGTCGGAGCAGGTCGATGCCCAGCCGTACCTTGTCATATTTGCGTCCGGCAAGGTCGACCGCGCCCCGCACCACCCCGCGCAGGGCCGGCGAGGCGAGCGTTAGCGACCCGTCGAGGCGCTGGGCCTTGAATGTCGCCATACCATTGACGCGCACCACTGGCGCGGTCAGCCGGCGGAGGCTCCCGCCAAGATAGGGTGCCGGGGCGATCTGCCCGGACAGCCGGTAACGTCCGCTGTCTGCCGCAAGCGCAAGGTTGGCCGCGGTTCGCCGCGAGATCTGGAGCCGCGCCGCGCCGCGCCAGCGAGCCCAGCTGCCATCACCGCCAATGGTCAGGTCGATCGGCCGGTTCAGCCCGACCAGCGTCGGCAGCAAGCCGTCGGCGGGGGCAATGGCGCGCACGTCGAGGTCGAAACGGTCCCGGTCAGGCTCGGCATCCAGTCTGGCCGCCAGCCGGTCGCCGTCGAGCATCGAGAGTTGCAGCCCGACCATCGCTCTGCCGGCGCGAATGTCGGCTTCGCCGCCAAGGCTGCCGGTCCGGGCGGTTCCGGTAACGCCCTTGGCCAGCTCCAGCCGGTCGATCTTCAGCTGGCCGATATGGATGTCGAAGCCGGGGAGAATCGGGCCGCCACGACCTGGCCGTAGCTTGGGGAGCCGGTCGATGCGGACCAGCTTCGCTTCGAGCCGGTCGATGTGCAGGCTGTTGTAGAGCCAAGCGCCCGGAGCCCAATCGACGATGATTTCTGGGCTGCGCAGGAATACGCCTTGCGGATCGCTGACCGCGACACCCCTTAACCGGGCCTTGCCGTAGATCGACCCTTCGATCCGGGCGACACGGAAGCGCAGTCCGGTTGCCGTCTCGACCTGCGCGATACGATCGACAATGAAGCGATGGCCAGGCGCGGTATCGAGCAGTACTAGCCCCGCAACCGCAAGCCCCAGCAACACCAGCAGGAGCAGGCCCAGTTCGGACAATAGCCGCCTGCCCCAATGGCGCCGGACCGGGTGGGGCAAGTCATCGTCCCGAGGCAGGGCGACCGCCTCGCTCATCAAAAGGCCTGGCCCAGGCTGACCACGACCGCGACCCGGCCGTCGCCCGGCTGTGGGTTGAGCGGGGTGCCAACGTCGATCCGGATCGGCCCGAAGCTGGAATAATAGCGCGCGCCGATCCCAGCGCCGATCTGCCATTTGCTGAAGTCGGGCGTGGCCGTCGTCGACAAGGTGCCGCCGTCGATGAACGGGACAATCCCGAGATTACCGCCGAACGCGTTAAGCCGGATTCGCGCCTCCAGCGAGAATTCGGCGAGGCTGCGCCCGCCGATCGGCACATTGTCGATGTCGCGCGGTCCGATGCGCTGGTAGCCATAGCCACGTACCGATCCGCCGCCGCCCGCGTAGAAGCGGCGTGAGGGGGCGATATCGTCGCGCCTAGCGCCAAGGATGGAGCCGAGCCGTATTCGCCCGGCAGCGACGACACGGTCGCCGATCGGACGATAGGCGCTGGCATCGACTTGCGCCCTTGCATAGGCGAACGTCCCGCCCTGCAGGCTCAATTCAGGGCTTAGCCGGCCGGTCAGGCGGAAACCCGTGGTCGGATCGAGCAGATCGTCACTGCCGTCATAGCCAAGGCTTCCGGGAAGCGCGCCGATGAAGAAAGTGCGCCGCCGCGGCTCACCGGTCGCC
The DNA here is from genome assembly GCF_007998985.1 of Sphingomonas xanthus. GTDB lineage: Bacteria > Pseudomonadota > Alphaproteobacteria > Sphingomonadales > Sphingomonadaceae > Sphingomicrobium > Sphingomicrobium xanthum. Next base: position 1,950,942 of record NZ_CP041659.1, on the reverse strand, counting down.
TCGATTGTGTCGCGTTCGTCGGTTGCGACCAACTCGGCGCCCAGGCTCCAGGTCCATTTTTTCTGCCAGATGAAATTGCTCTGTCGTTCGAACCCAGCGGACAGCGAGGCGGTCCGAGCCTCATAAGCCTTGCGGTCGACATGGCTGGCGAGTGCCTGGAGGTTCAAAACCTGGTCGCGGCGCAGCCAGTTATTGCGGCGCACCGATACCGCGGCCAGCTGTTCCTGCATGCCGACGACCCCGCGCACTGTCAGCGCACCTTCGGGATTGAAAAAGTTTCGGTGCTGCCAGCTTGCCTCGGCGCGAACCCCCTCGCCGCTGCCATAGCCCAGTTCGCCGGCGATGGTGCGCATCGGCGCTGGTTCCAGCTTCACCGCAAGATCGATCAGCTCGCCATCATTGCGCGGCACCGTTTCGACCTCGACACTGCTGACCAGGCCGGTGGCGATCAGTGCACGGCGTAGGTCATTGACCTCGCTCTGCTCAAAGCGATCGCCAGGGTCGAACCGGGCGATGGTCTGGATATGCCGCGATGAAAATGGCGGTTGGCCGGTGACAGAAATCTGACCAAAACGGGCAATCGGGCCGGGCGTCACGGGCAGCACCAGCCGGGCGACCTGCTCCTCATGGTCGATGACGATATCTTGCTGGCCCACCTTGGCCGTCGCAAAGCCGCGCTCGCCCAACGCGACTTGCAGCGCAATCCCGGCGTCGATCACCCGCTGGGCGATGACCGGATCCCCCGCCTTGACGGCGAAGGCGCTGCGCAGCGCTTCGGCCTCGCCGCCCGCCGCTGCTGCAAGTCCCGGCAGATCAACGCTCTCAAAGCGATAGCGCGGCCCGGGCTCGGCGGTCATTTCGACCAGCAGTTCGCTTCCCGCCAACTCGATGCGCGGCTCGACGCTCGCATCATAATAGCCCTGGCTGCGGAGCAGCTCGAGCAGCAATTCGGCATCCGCCTTGGCGCGGCGGTCGAGCTGGGCGGCGTTGGCCGGCTCGTCATCGTCCTGCTCCAGCGTCGATCGCTCGTCGAAGCCCTTGCGGATCAGCTCCTCCGCCTCAATGTCCTCAAGCCCGGTCAGCGTCCAGCGGTAGCGCCGCGTCGCCGCCGCATCATCGACCGTCGTCGTCCGCTCCGGGCTCGGTTGGACCATTTCACCGGGCAGCGGTTCGATCGGCTGCGCATCGGGCTGCTCCATGTCGGGCCAGTCGACGCCAAGGTCAGGCAGCGGGTCTAGCGGTGCCGAGGGGTCCAGTTCGCCCGGCTCCGCAGAGTGCTGGGCGAGGGCGCGGGCCGGCACGGCGCCGAGCAGCATGCCCGCGCAGCCAAGCAGCAACGACGCTTTTTGCCACGGCAATGCGGTTCCCCGCCCGGCACGACGCTTACCCATCCGGCAAGCCTAGCATGGCCGGTGCGCCACGCCACCTGTCTCAAAGCGCAGTGGCGCGATTCTTAATGGACTGTGCCTTGGCTCTCGCGGTCGGAAAGGGTGACGATCATGCGTTCAATCTGCCGCCAATGGCAAAAGCGCACGACATTGCCCTTCTCCCGGCTGTCCTCGGCGCGCGCCGCCGCTTCAAACCCGGCGTCGTCGCCAAAGGTTTCCATCAAAGATGCGGCATCGGCCAGCGCGGCGCGGTCAAGAATGAAGGGCATGTCCATGACGAGGCGTTAAACCGGCGCGTCTTGCCATTCGAAGCACAGACGCGGTCAACACGCTGTCAACCATAACCGGCTGGTGCATGGACCCCGCCTCTGCCATGGAAACGGCCATGACACCGCGCCGAAACCCGCTGTCTGGCGGCATCTTCCTGTTCCTTGGCCCTGTCGCCGGCGCTGTCGCCGGAATGGTGCTCGGCCGGCCCGTCCTCGGGATGCTCTATGGATTTGCCGCTGGTATCGCGCTGATGCTGCTGGTCTGGCTCATCGACCGCCGCCGCGGGTAGTGAATCGTCTAGGCGAAATACCGTCAGTATCGCGGCATCGATCGTAGCGGCTGACCTATCGAAGCGATGCCCGGATATTGGCCAGCGCGGCGTGGAGCGCGACGCTTGCGTCGACCGGGACCGAAGGCAGCGTCTGGGCGGCGAGGCGCGGCTGTGGCCGCGCGTCGAGGAAGTCGGCGATGCGCTCAACCAGTTCGCCAGGCGTGGGCTCGACAGGCGCGAATAATTGCACGACGCGCGAATCCTGCGGAAGGACGACCAGGGGATCGTCAAGAAGCAACTCCCCGGCCGCTTCAGCTTCTGGAAGGTCGGCGGGCTCGAAACTCGGCCCGGCTCGCAGCGCATCGCCACCCGCTCGGATGATCGCCGATCCGGCGCCAAAAAGGCTGACCGCGGCGAGTCCACCCGCCAGTGCCGCGCCGCTGCCAAGCTGCAGCGCAGACCAGCCGACCGCAAGCGCCAGCAGCGCCGGCGCCAGTCCTTCCACGATCCGCTCGAGCGGATGCTTTGCCCCCCAGGTCATACGGCCTCCTACCGCATAATCCTTGCCAGCCGGTTTAGGCGCCTGCCTCAATCAATGCGATCAGCGCGTCGGTGAAAGCCGGCACGTCGTCAGGCTTGCGACTGGTGATGATATTGCCATCGGTAACCGCGACAGCATCGACCAACTCTGCCCCGGCATTGCGAAGATCGGTGCGGATTGACGGCCAGCAGGTCGCCTTGCGCCCCCGCAACAGATCCGCCTCGACCAGCAGCCATGGGCCGTGGCAAATCGCAGCGACGGGCTTTCCCCCTTCGGCAAAGGCACGGATCAGCGCCACAGCCTTGTCGTCGGTCCGCAACTGATCGGGATTACCGACCCCCCCGGGCAGCAGCAACGCGTCGAAATCCGCCGCGCGCGCATCCTCGATCAGCAGGTCCGGCTTGATCCTCTTGCCCGGCTCGTCATGGACCGTCCCCATAATCTCGTCGAGGGAGGGCGAGGCCAGAGCCACCTCGCAGCCGCGCTCCATCAATATCGCGCGCGGGCCGAACAATTCGCTTTCCTCGAACCGATCGGTGGCCATGATCAGCACCTTCGCATCGGCAATTGCCGGCATGTCATTCTCCCTGACCGATGATCAGCGCGGAACCGGGCCGCTTTCTATCCTTTATCGCTCGACAACGTTGGAGGTCGACGGAAAGATGCTTCGGCACAGTAGCGACAGCGAGCCCGGCTACAGCCGCAAGCGCAAGGGTCGCTATTGGCAATATTATGACGAGAAGGGAAATCGCGTTACGAGCCGCGAGGAGATCGACCGGCTGAACAGCATCGCCCTTCCGCCCGCCTATACCGACGCCTGGTTCTGCAAGGATGCCAACGGCCACATCCAGGCGACCGGCAAAGACGCGCGTGGGCGCAAACAATATCGCTACCACCCCGATTATCGTTCGCAGCGCGACGCGCATAAATATGACAATTGCCGCGAATTTGGCGAAGCCCTGCCCAAACTGCGCAAACGGATCGAGAAGGATTTGCGCAGGCGCAAGCTTGTCCGCGAAACGGTCCTTGCAGCGGTCGTTCGCCTGCTCGACAAGGAGTTTGTCCGGATCGGCAACGAGCAATATGCCAGGCGAAACCAGAGTTTCGGATTGACCACGCTTCGCAACCGCCACCTCAAGAAGGTCGGCAACAAGGTCAAGATGCGCTTCAAGGGCAAGCATGGCATCGTCCACGAAGTCGCGGTGACCGACGCCAGCCTGAAACGGGTGGTGCGCCAGTGCGAGGACCTGCCCGGCCAGCATCTGTTCCAATATCTGAACGGCGATGGGGAGCCCAAGCCGGTTACTTCAACCGACGTCAACGACTATATCCGCGAGGCGACCGGAAGCGAATTCACAGCCAAGCATTTCCGCACCTGGGGAGCGAGCGTCATTTTTTTCGAGCAGCTTCTCGAAAAGTCGGAAAGCAAGCGGCTCAGCCTCAAGACCGTGCTCGAACCCGTCGCGGAAGCGCTCGGCAACACCCCGACAATGAGCCGCAAATCCTACGTTCACCCCTGCCTCATCGAAGCGGTGCAGGAGCGGCCGGAAGACCCGCTTAAGGGCATGAAGCGGCCGCGCGCACGCACGCGTCTGACCAGCGCCGAGACCGGCTTCCTCAAATATCTGAAGCGCAAGCCGCGGCGCCGGCGCATCTGGCGGCGCAAGGCGGCGGGTTGAACCATCGCGCCGCCTTGGCCATTGAGGGGCGATGACCAGCACCTTACTTAATGACGCCGTCGGACAGACCGGAAAAGTCGCCGAAAGGGGCAGCGCTCCGGTGAAAACGATCGCCACCTGGGTCGCCGACAACATGGACGGGCTGGCTATCGGCGCTCTCGTTGCGCTGGGTATCGTCGCCGTCATGCTACTGATCCGGCTGGCGGGCAGCAAGATGCTCGCCGGCGATCCCGAATGCCGGCGCTGGCGCGGGATAATCGGCAGCGTCCTGGCAAAGACCAGCATGTTCTTCATGGTCGCCGCGGCCATTTCGATCGTCGTCAGCTACGCGGAGGTACACGCGAAGCTCGCCCGGCTGGCCGAAATCCTGTTCATTGTGGCCGCTGCAATCCAGGCCGCGATCTGGGCGCGCGAGATCGTGCTCGGCGTGATCCGCAGCCGGATCGGCGATGATCCCGGCGCCAGCACGCTGGGCAATGCGATGGGCATCGTGCGTGTCCTGGTCAGCGTCGCCGCTTTCGCTATCGCCGCGATTGTTATCCTCGACAATCTGGGCGTCAACGTCACCGCGCTAGTCGCTGGCCTCGGCGTCGGCGGCATCGCTATCGGCCTTGCCGCCCAGGGCATTTTTTCCGACCTGTTCGCCGGGTTGTCGATCGTCTTTGACCGGCCGTTCCGGCGAGGCCAGACAATCCGCTATGGCGGGGCCTCGGGAAGTGTCGGCACGGTCGAACGGATCGGCATGAAAACCACCAGGATCCGGTCGGTCAGCGGCGAGCAGCTCGTTATTGCCAACACCAAGCTGCTTGAGCAGGAAGTGACCAATGTCAACGAAAGCCGGGTCCGCCGGATCTGGCTACCGTTTGGGGTGATCTACCAGACCGGTCCCGAGGTTATCGAAAACCTCCCTAACCTGCTGGAGCAGGTCATCGGGCCCATGAAGACGGTCAAGATCGTCCGCTGCTGCGCGACCGCTTTCGGCGCCAGCTCGATCGATATCGAACTGGTGTATGATGATCGGTCGACGGACGCGGATACGCTGGCCAAGCACAAGTCGCTGATCATCACCGGCATCATGAAGCTTTTCGCTCGCGAAGGCATAGAGTTCGCCTATCCGACGCAGACCACCTTCACCGCCGCGCCCGACGGGACGATGATCATGCCCTATCCCTCGGTCCAACCGGTGACGTCGGTCGAACCGCCCCGGGAAGAACCGCCGCTGACGTAGCGTCGCCCGGCAGGGGGTTGCCAGCCGCTTTCCGGGGGGCCTAGACCGCTTGGCAATGCCGGTCGCCAGCCTTGACGAGATCCACGGAAAAATCGGCCAGTCGCTGGGCGCCTCGGCGTGGATCGAGGTTGGCCAGGCGCGCATCGATGCCTTCGCCGACGCGACCGACGATCACCAGTTCATCCATGTCGACCCCGCGCTCGCCAGGCAGACGCCGTTCGGGGGCACTATCGCCCATGGCTTCCTTTCGCTGTCGCTGCTCAGCCGCATGGCCGCCGACGTCATGATCCTTCCGGATACGACGAAGATGGCGGTCAACTATGGGCTCGACCGGGTGCGCTTTCTTGCCCCGGTGGGCGCCGGCAAACGGGTGCGCGGCCACTTCACCCTCGACGCTGCCGAGGAAAAAGGTCCCGGCCAGCTTCTGCTCCGTCACACCGTCACGGTCGAGATCGAGGGCGAGGACAAACCTGCCCTCACCGCCCAGTGGCTCGGCCTCATCATCACCTAGGAGGAAACCCATGTCCGTCCGCGATGCCGTCATCATTTCCACAGCCCGCACGCCGATCGGCCGGGCCTATAAGGGCGCCTTCAACGCCACCCCGGGCGCCACGCTCGGCGCCTTGTCGCTGGCCCCCGCAATTGAACGTGCCGGGATCGAAGCCGGCGAAATCGACGACGTGGTCTGGGGCTGCGTCCTCACCCAGGGGGTCCAGGCGGGCAACATTGGCCGCCAGGTCGCGCTCCGCGCCGGTTGCCCGGTGACGGTCAGCGCCCAGACCATCGACCGCCAATGCGCGTCGGGCCTGATGGCGATCGCTACCGCGGCCAAACAGGTGATCGTCGATCGCATGGATATCGTTGCCGCTGGCGGGCAGGATTCGATCTCCATGGTCCAGACCCCGGAAATGCGCATCGGCGGCGATCCCAGCCTGGTTGCCATGCACAAGGACGTTTACATGCCGATGCTCGGCACGGCCGAGACGGTCGCCCAGCGCTACAAGATCGGGCGCGATGCTCAGGATGAATATGCCCTCCAGTCGCAACAGCGCACGGCCGCCGCCCAGGCCGAAGGCCGATTAGCAGCGGAAATCGTCCCGGTGACTGCCCGGATGGCGATCAAGGACAAGGAAACGGGCGAGATTTCCTACAAGGAAGTCAGCGTTGACAAGGACGAAGGCAACCGCCCGGAAACCACGCTCGAGGGACTGGCGTCGCTTCAGCCTGTGCTTGGACCAGGCACGCATATCACCGCGGGCAATGCCAGCCAGCTCTCCGACGGCTCCTCGGCCTGCATCGTCATGGACGCCACAATAGCGGAAAAACGCGGGCTTGAGCCGCTCGGCCGCTACATCGGAATGGCCGTCGCCGGAACCGAGCCCGACGAAATGGGTATCGGTCCCGTGTTCGCCATCCCCAAGCTGCTCCAACGTTACGGGCTCAAGATGGACGACATCGACCTTTGGGAATTGAACGAGGCATTCGCGGTGCAGGTCCTCTACTGCCGCGACAAGCTTGGCATTCCCAATGACATCCTCAATGTCGATGGCGGCGCGATATCGATCGGTCACCCTTATGGGATGAGCGGCGCCCGCCTGGCCGGTCACGCACTCATCGAAGGCAAGCGCCGGGGGGCGAAATATGTCGTCACGACGATGTGCATCGGCGGCGGCATGGGAGCTGCGGGATTGTTCGAGGTCCTCTAACAACAAACACTTGCGCGAAGTCGCGGTCGACCTAATCTCGGCGGATTCCGACGGGAGATGCGCATGCCGTTGTCTAGGAGATCGGGCCTAGCCCTGATGGCTTCGCTCGTCCTGTCTCAGGCAGCTGACGCATGCATCCCGCCGCCCCCACCGATCCGCTTGCCCGATGAATCGCCCGAAGCGTTCAAGGTCCGAAGCACCGCGTTGCTCGACGCCCTTAGCGACGAGGAACGGCGCAGCTACCAGGCGGCGCTTTATGACCGTTCGGATCGCATCTTCCTTGGCGTGGTGGCAAATTCAGAAGCGATCGACGCGGCGGGAACGCCAGGGCATCGCGTGACGGTACGCCCTATCGCATCGCTCAAGGGAGGGCATCCCACCGAACCTTTGGTCCTCGCGGATCGATATCTGACAAGCTGCGGAAAGGCAGGAGGCGGCAGCGCGACGAGCGCGCGGACCGGCGACTATGTGCTGGTGCTGGAAGGCGACCTTTTCCGCCAGGGACCGCAGGGTTTCGGCTTCCAGCTGAATGACCTCCGGGAACCACGGCTGCTCGCCGGGCTGGAAACGATCGCCCGGCAGCTTGCATCGCATACTGTGCCCGGGCACAATCAGCGATGACCCCCGTCGATCTCATCGCGCTCGCCGCTTCGACCAGCCTGTTGGCCGGTTGGCGGCTCTACCTCGTCACCTTGATGACCGGGCTCGGGATGAAGTTCGGATGGATCGCCCTTCCTGACCAGCTCCACATGCTCGACGTGCTGGCTAACAATTGGGTGCTGGCGATCGCTGCCGTCGGCGCCTTCGCCGAGTTTTTCGCCGACAAGATCGCCTGGGTCGACAGCGCCTGGGACACGATCCATGGCTTCATCCGTCCGCTTGGCGGAGCATTACTGGCGCTTGCCATCGTCGATGCCGGCGACCCGGCGTGGCAAGTCGGCAGTTTCCTTCTCGGCGGCGGCGCGGCGTTTGTCGCCCATGCCGGCAAGGCCGGCGCGCGCACGTTGGTCAACGCCAGCCCGGAGCCTTTCTCGAACATTGTCGTGTCGACCGCGGAGGATGTCGCAGCGGGCGGCCTGCTTGCGCTGGCAATCGCCAACCCGGTCGCAGCGGCAATCGTTGCCTCACTGCTGATCGGCCTGTCCCTCTGGCTCCTGTTTGCTGCCCGCCGGCTGCTCCGCCGCATTCTCGAACCGCGAAAGCCCGCGGTCCGCTAAACGACAAGAATCCTGATCTGTGCTAAAGTGCGGCCTTCCCGACTCAGGGGAGGCTATTATGAGTCGTTTAGCCCATCTGGCGATTGCGCTGTCCTCGACCACGCTGCTGGGCGTCGCCGCTCCGACGCAATATGATGCCAATCTTCTTGCCGCGCTCGACCCTTCGGCCCGGATGGCGAGCTTGTGTACCGGCAAGAAAGGCAGCGGCTCGATGCGCGATCGCATCGCGATGGCCGCCACCGCTGCGCAGGCTGCGGGACCGGCGGGCATCCGGCTTTATGAGCAGCTTGGCAAAGTCCATTTCCCGATTACCGCCGCCAGCCCGCAGGCGCAGCGCTATTTCGACCAGGGAATGGGCTTCGCCTATGGCTTCAACCATGCCGCGGCTATCGCGTCCTTCCGCGAAGCGCAGCGGCTCGATCCGTCCTGCGCCATGTGCTGGTGGGGCGAGGCGCTTGCCCATGGCCCCAACATCAACGCCCCGCTGACCCCAGAGGCCAACACTATGGCGCTCGCGGCCAGTGCGCGGGCGGTCGAACTGGCGGGCGGGGTCCGGCCCGCAGAGCGCGCGCTGATCATGGCCCTGACCCGGCGCTATTCCGCCGATCCCGCGGCGAAGCGCACTGATCTGGATAGCGCCTACGCCGATGCGATGCTGACCGTCGCGCGCTTTTATCCGGCGCACGACGATATCGCCCTGCTCGCTGCCGAAGCGGCGATGGATACTTTGCCTTGGGATTATTGGGAGCCCGACAAACAGTCCACCAAGCCGCGCCTTGGCGACGCGGTCCGGCTTGTCGAAACCGTCATGGCCCGCAACGCCGACCATCCGCAGGCGCCGCACCTTTACATCCACTTGATGGAAAACGGCCCCGATCCCAGGCGCGCCGAAACTGCCGCCGACCGGCTAGCAGCGCCCCTGGCGGGCGATGCCGGTCATATGGTCCACATGCCGGCGCATATTTATTACCGGCTCGGCCGCTGGCAGGATTCGCTTCGGGTCAACATCGCCGCCGCGCGCAAGGACGAAGCCTATATCCGCGAATCCGACGACAAGGGGTTCGTGCGCTTTGGCTATTATCCGCACAACGTTCACTTCATTGTTTCCTCGGCGCAGATGGGCGGCGATCTTTCGACCGCCATCAGCGAGGCGCGCAAATTGTCCGGGCTGGTCAATAACGACATCGCGACCCAGCTTGGCTGGGTCCAGGCGATCGTCGCCGCGCCCTATTACGCGGCGGCGCAATTCGCGCCTGCAGCCGACGTGCTGGCCTTAGGGGAACCCGATCCGCGCCTCGCCTATGTCCAGGGCGTGCGCCACTATGTCCGCGCGGTCGCCTATGCGCAGCAGCGCAACCAGCGCGGCTATGATACGGAAATCGCCGCCCTCAACCGCATCCGAACAACCGACGAGGCGATGAAGCCGCTGATCGACCAGGGCTTGCCCGCCCCCGACCTGCTGCAGATCGCCGAACATGTCGCACGCGGGCGGATGGCCTCGGCGCGCGGCCGCCACCTCCAGGCGGCCGATCATTACCGCCAGGCCGCGGCGGTCGAGCAGCGCCTTCCCTATATGGAGCCGCCCTTCTGGTATTATCCGGTCCGCCAATCACTTGGCGCCGCGCTGTTCCGCGCAGGGCGATACGAAGAGGCCCGGCAAGCCTTCAATGGCGCGCTGACCAGTTCGCCGAACAATGGATGGGCGCTTTTTGGGCTTGCGGCGACCGAACGCAAACTTGGCCGGCCGGTCCATGCCGCAGCCGCCCAGGCAGCGCTGAAACGCGCCTGGATGGGCGATCCCAAATGGCTTCGGATGGAGCGGCTCTAGCCGTTCGCGGCGATAAACCGTTCGACCACGGCCGCGATATTTTCGCGCCACTTGCGGCCGTTGAAAATGCCGTAATGGCCAACGTCCTTGGCAAGATGATATTGTTTCTTCGATGCCGGCAGCCTGGAAGCAAGGTCGAGCGCAGCCTTGGTCTGGCCAATGCCCGAAATATCGTCCCGCTCCCCTTCGATCGCCAACAGCGACGTATCGCCGATCGCCGCCGGGTCGATCCTTTTCCCGCGATGTTCGAACTCGCCGCGCGGCAACAGGTGGCGCTGGAACACGACGTCGACCGTCTGCAGGTAGAATTCCTCCGTCATGTCGCAGACCGACAGATATTCATCGTAGAAGGAGCGGGTGGCATCGGCGCTCTCATCGTCACCGACGACGAGGTGCTTGAACATTTCCCAGTGGCTCGTCAGGTGGCTGCCAAGATTCATCGTCATGAAGCCAGCAAGCTGAAGGAAACCGGGATAAACCTTTCGGCCTGCGCCGGGGTAGATCATCGGCACGGTGGCGATGACATTGCGCTGGAACCAGGCATGTGGGCGCTGGGTCGCCAGCGTGTTGACCGCGGTCGGGGCACAGCGAGTGTCGACCGGTCCGCCCATCATAGTGAGCGACTTGGGACGCGCAGGGTGCTTGTCGCGGTTCATGATCGCCGTTGCGGCAAAGGCCGGAACCGACGGCTGGCAGACTGCCAGCATGTGCGGCCGCTGCCCGGTCCGCTCCATCACCACGGTGCAAAACTCAACGAGGTAATCGATATAGTCGTCGAGGTCGAAACGGCCGTCGGCCAGCGGCACCAGCTTGGCGTCGCGCCAGTCGGTGATGAACACGTCATGCTTGGGCAACATGCGCTCGACCGTGCCGCGAAGCAGCGTTGCATAATGGCCCGACATCGGGGCGACAATCAGCAGCGGCGGCTGTCCTTCGATGCCGTCTTTCTGGAAATGCTTGAGCTGGCCGAAGGCGCGGCGCAGCGCGATCTCCTCGACGACCGGCACCAGCTTGCGCCCGACCTGCACCTCGTTGATTCCGAACTCGGGCTTTCCGCGCGGCGCCGAGGCGTGGGCAAATACCTCGAGTCCCGCCGCGACCATCGGCCCCATCGATGCATAGCCAAACGGATTTGATGGATTATTTAGCCATCCCGCGCCCAGTCCGGCCAATCGGCTCGCTCCGGCCAGCAGCGAGCGTTGCACCTCATAGGCGTCATAAAGCATCGAATTTCCTTGGAAAGTTCAGGCACGTTCCAACGGTTGTGGGCGTCCTTTGCTCCAATGCCAAGCCATAATGCTGCATTGCACCCTTCGCGACGCGGCAATTGAGGCGGCACGGACACACTGCTAGGCGGTTGCCATGGCCAGCACCCCCGACGACAAGCCCAGGAAGAGCCTTTCCAGCCTGGGAATGGTGTGGCGTTTCGCCATCCGCTACCCGGCGCCGCTGGCTGCGGCCTCCGTCGCCCTGCTGGTCGCCGCCGCTTCAACCTCGGGCATCCCCTATGCCTTCAAGCTAATCATCGACCGCGGCTTTTCGGGCGGCGGCGATATCGCCCGCTGGTTCCAATATCTGCTGTTCCTGGTCATGCTGATGGCGCTCGCCACCGCGGTCCGCTTCTATTTCGTTAGCTGGATCGGCGAGCGGGTGGTCGCCGACATCCGCCTTGCGGTGCATCGTAACCTGCTCCGCCTCGCCCCCGGTTATTTCGAGGAAAACCGTCCGGCGGAGATAACCAGCCGCATCACCGTCGACACGACCATCATTGAACAAGTCGTCGGCACAACCATCTCCGTCGCCTTGCGCAACCTGGTGATGGGCACCGCATGCGCCGCCATCCTGTTCATCCTCGCGCCCAAGCTGGCTGGGATGATCCTGCTCGGCGTGCCGTTGGTAGTGGTCCCCATCACGCTGCTCGGCCGCCGGGTCCGGGCCGTGTCCAAGAGCAGCCAGGACCGGATCGCCGATGTCGGCACCGTTACCGGCGAAGTCTTAGGCGCGATGAAGATCGTTCAGGCGTTCGGCCAGCAATCGCGGGAGGCGCAGCGCTTCACCGATGCCACCGAAACCGTGTTTGCGACTGCAAAGAAGCGCATTGCCTTGCGCGCCATCATGACCTTCATCGTCATCGCGTTGATGTTCACGGCGATTACAATGGTCATCTGGCAAGGCGCGGTCGATGTGGCGGCGGGGCGGATGACGGGCGGTACGATCGCCGCTTTCGTCCTCTACGGCGGCCTCCTCGCCGGGGCGTTCGGCGCCTTGAGCGAAGTCTATGGCGACCTGCTTCGCGCCGCCGGCGCCTCGGAACGGCTGAACGAGCTGCTCGAGGCCGAACCCGCCATCAGGCCCCCGGCCGTCCCACTTCCCCTGCCCGTCCCCGCGCAAGGGCGGTTGCAGTTCGACAATGTCCGCTTCCATTATCCGACCCGTCCCGACACGTCGGCGCTCGACGGCTTCAGCCTCGACGTTCGCCCGCGCGAACGGCTTGCGGTGGTCGGCCCGTCGGGCGCAGGCAAGAGCACAATCTTTCAGCTTGCACAGCGCTTTTACGATCCGGAACAGGGCCGGGTCCTGATCGACGGCGTTGATTTGAAGGACGCCGACCCCGCCGATGTGCGGCAGCGGATCGCCATGGTCCCCCAGGAAGTGGTCATCTTCGCCGCCAGCGCCCGCGACAATTTGCGCTACGGCAATTGGGACGCCAGCGAGGACGAGATCTGGGAAGCGGCACGCGACGCCAACGCCGAAAGCTTCCTCCGCGCGCTGCCCGACGGCCTCGACACGTTCATGGGCGAGGGCGGCGCCCGCCTGTCGGGCGGCCAGCGGCAACGCATTGCCATCGCCCGCGCCTTGCTCCGCCGCGATGCGCCGCTGCTGCTACTCGACGAGGCCACCTCGGCGCTCGATGCGGAAAGCGAGCGGCTGGTCCAGCAAGCGCTCGACCGGCTGGTTGAAGGCCGCACCACCATCGTCATCGCCCACCGTCTCGCCACCGTGCGCGCCGCCGACCGGATCATCGTCATGGACCATGGCCGCATCGTCGAGGAAGGCGACCATGGCGCCCTCACCGCCCAAGGCGGACTTTATGCGAGGCTTGCGCGGCTACAGTTCGACGGGGTGGCGGCTTAGGCACCAACTCCGGGGGTGTCAGTGTGCGATCAATTGCAGACATCAGCCGTTGGTTATTACTCGACCGTCGGAACATGGGTCTTTACCTCGTCAGGCGAAAACCTTTGTAGTTGGAATGCTGATCGCGGCAGAAGTGTTCGTACTCGCGATGCTCCTGCCCGTTGCACTCGAGCAGTTGCGGACGACGCCCGCATTATTCTGGCTTCATTCCCTGCCCTCCACCGTGGCAATTTTCGGCGCATACATGTTCTTGTTCATTGCGCGCGGTCGGCGGACCGTGATCGCGGCTACAGTGCTGCAAATTGTCCTTTTCGGCCTATTATATAGCTCAGAGGGGCTGACATCCGGCGCTATCGAGCGCGCCTACGGCTATTAACTAACCTCTGCTCTCGATCCCAATTAGTAGCCGCCGCCGATCAAGCGGCGATTTCGAAGGCATCGGGGACTCCGTCGCAGGTCTGGCTCCAGAGGGTGCGACGCCGTTCAGCCAGTCGCTGCTGAAGTGCATAGAAATATTGCGCGGGGTTGGCGCGAAAAGCCGCCGGCAGCGCGGTGTCGGACCGAAGCGCCCGTTCAACCCTGTCCCAGCCTAGTTTGCGGTCGCGCGCGGCAGCCTTGGCCCGGGTCCGCTCACCCAGCAACCGAAGCGCCGAGGCACCGGCCGACGTCCTGGCAATCTCCGACCATGCTGCCGCGATCCGGTCAGGCTCGCCGCAATCCTTCGCCAATTCTTCGCACAGGTCGAACAGCCTGTCGCCCGCGCCGCCACCATAGCCGCGCCGCGCGCCGTGGCAGCGGTCGAACGATTCGATCAACTCGCCGGGCAATTGTTGTTCGGCGATCGGTCGCAAGGCAGGGGTCGAGGTCAGGCGATAGGCGCGGTGTATCCGGATGCATCGAGCTCGCGCCTGTTCGCCAATCGCCTCCAACAGCGTATCGACCGCAGCCCCGGCATCCGCGCCATTGCCCCTCAGCCATGCCCATCGGCCAGTCCGCCTGACCAGCAAGTCTGCCGCTGCCGCGATCCTCAACGCGCTGCGCGCCTCGGCCAGCGCCCAGCCAAGCTGGCCCCGGCTATGATCGTAAAGGTGATGCAGCACGACCGCCCGCTGCCCATGGTCCTGCCACCGCCCCGCGAGCGACTGAACCTCGCCATCAAGCTGTTCGCCAAGGCCGTGCCGGTGCGCGGAAAGTATATCCATCGCCGTCGCCTACCCGCCTCCCCCTTGCCAGAGCGTTACCCGTCAGCTTCGCCCGCAAAAAAGGGCGGCCCCGTTGGGGACCGCCCTCAATTTGGTTCAAAGGAACCGGCCTTAGAAGACCGTCATATAGGCTTCGTTGCCGACGAACCCCATCTTGCTCACCTTCGCCTGCTTGGTCACCGCCAGCACTTCGTCGACCAGCTCGTAGCGGGCTTCCGGCTCCGGCTGCAGATGGAGCTCGGGAACCGGATCCATCTGCTGAGTGACGTCCAGGAACTGGCGCAGCTGCGTGAGGTTCACCGGGGCGCCGTTCCACAGCACCGTGCCTGCCTGGGTGATCACGATCTTGTTCTTGACCGGATCGATCGGCGGCGGCGGATTGTTGGAGCTGTCCTGTGGCAGGTCCAGCTTCACAGCATGGGTCTGCGGCGGGATGGTAATGATGAACATGATCAGGAGCACCAGCATGACGTCGATCAACGGCGTCGTATTAATGTCCATCATCGGCTCGCCTTCAGCGTTCGAGCCAGTGGTTTGCATCGCCATGGTTGGCTAGCTCCTTCGATTACAGCCGCGTGACCGGGCCACCGGCCGCGGGCTGCGAGATGAAGCCCACACGGGCAAAGCCGGCGCGCTGCATGGTGAACACCGTGCCGCCGATGCACTTGTACGGCGTGTTGATGTCGCCACGGATATGCACTTCGGGCATATTTTCGTCGGTGATGTTCTCGACACCGCCGACCGCCGCGATCTGGTCTTCCAGTGCCTTCACCGCGCGGTCGAGGAGATCCTCATTGTTGACCTGAGTGAGGTTCCAATAGACCTCGCAGGTGCCTCCGGCGCCGGCGCGAACGGTGAGCGACACATTTTCCTTCTTGGTTTCGGTCGGCTCGTTGCGCACTTCCGGCAACGTGATCGGCACCGACTGAATCACCACCGGAACGGTGATGAGGAAGATGATCAGCAGCACCAGCATCACGTCGACCAGCGGCGTGGTGTTGATGTCCGACATGGGGACGTCTTCGCCCTGGTCTTGCTCGCCTACTTGCATTGCCATGTGATTGGCTTCCTCGATATTCGTCTTTGGCCCGGTTCCGGACCGGTACCTTTCGGCACCGGTCCGTATCCGGATTACTACTCGTTACGAGCGGTCGCTCTGGGCGCCAGTCGGCGTCATGCCCGGGCGAACCGGCTCGCTGCCCCGCGGGGACGGCGCAGCTGCGGTGCGGGTCTGCGCGCCCGGCTTGGCAGCTGTGGTCGCCATCGCCGGCTTCACGGCGCCGTTCGACATCAGATAACCATGAACGTCGTTGGTGAAGGCTGCGAGATCTTCGGTGATCGACTTGTTACGACGGATCAGCCAGTTGTAGGCAAGCACCGCCGGAACCGCGACGACCAGGCCGAGCGCGGTCATGATCAGCGCTTCACCGACCGGGCCGGCAACCGTCGAGATCGACGCGTCGCCCGCCGCACCGATCTTGATCAGGGCGCGGTAGATGCCGACGACGGTACCGAACAGGCCGATGAACGGCGCGGTCGAACCGACGGTCGCGAGGAAGGCAAGGCCTTCGCCGAGACGGGCAGTGATCGAACCCTGCGAACGGGCCAGGCTGTTCGCCATCCAATCGTGCTGGTCGATCGGGTCGGTCAGCTTGCCGTGCTGGTCCTGGGCGATCAGCGCATCTTCGACGATCGCGCGATAGGCGCTGCGGGCTTCAAGCTTGTTGGCGGCTTCGCGCAGGTTCGGAGCGTTCCAGAAGCTCGCGCGAACCTTGTTGGCCTGGCTCATGATCTTCTGCTGCTGCAGCAGCTTGGTGAACAGGATGTAGAAGCTGAACACCGACATGCCGACCAGGATGATAAAGGTCGCCCAGCTGATGAGGCCGCCTTCATGAAGCGCCTGCATCAGGCCGTAGGGGTTGTCACCAGCGGGCGCAGCGGCGGCCGCGAGGATCAGGGTTGGAGCTGCCATATCTTTGACTTTCCTATGTGAATCTTTGGTTTGTAGGTGTTGAAATTCTTAATCGTCGGGTAGCTGCCAGCGAATACGCGTGGTGGTCGTATCCGAAATGGGGTTACCCGCCTGGTCCTTCGCCGGTGTGAAGCGGGCGCGACGGCGAAGAATGCTGCAGGTCGTCGAATCCAGCGATGAAGAACCCGAAGATCCAGTCACGGTGCAGTCGGACACGCGGCCGTCGGTCCCGATGGTCAGGCGGACCGAAGTCGTTCCCTGCTCCTCGTTACGAATCGCCGACTGCGGATAATCGTCGGTCGAAAAGAGCGACGGAAGATCACCGCGGGCACGGGCGGCCTGCGAAACGCGTGGCGGCGGGGGCGGCGCCGGCGGCGCCGGCGGCGCCGGACGCGCGGTCTCAGTGATCACCGGCGGCGGAGCCACTGGGGTCGAGACCACCGGGGGGGCGACCGTATTGACGCGAACGATCGGCGGCGGCGCAACCACTTGCGGTGGCGGCGGCACTTCCGTCCGTTCCGGCGGGGGCGGCGGCTCCTCAGGCGGAGGCGGCGGCTCGTCCTCGACGTCAAAAGTCTTCAAATCCTCGGCCGCCTTCTTGATGACGTTATAGGCAAGACCCGTCACCAGGGCATAGCCGAGAGCAATGTGGATGAGCGCCACGATGATAATCGCCGCGGTGCGGTTGGAACTCATCTGTCTGCGATTGGCGTAGGACATTAAACCGCAAGTCTCCTCGACGTTCCGTGCGTTCCATGACCTGCCGGGGCGACGATATTCCCACCACAGCCGCGTCATGGAGCCACCGATGTATTACTATATCATCGGCAGATACGCGCCACCCTTAATCATGCGATAATGGCCGCGCAACGAATTTTGTTCCGATTGCGGCATATACCGCGCCAAATCATGTCCGTTTGTCGAAAAAACTCGTCATTCCGGGGAGCGCCCCGAATAGGAGGCGATCTCGACACCGACGCCGGCGGCATCGGGGTAGATATCCGGTTTCACGCTGCGAACCCTTAGCGCCTTCACCCCTCGGCTAGCTGCAACCCGGTCGAAGATCGCATGGACGAGCGTTTCCTGCAGATTGTAGCGCCGCTCCTGCGCGATGCGGACCACCTCGCTCCGAAGGAAATCATAATTCCAGGCGGACCCATGATCGTCGTCAGCCGGCGGCGCGACGTCTTCCAGCCATATTTCGACCGTCACCAGCAACCGCTGGGGATTGCCGACCTCGAATTCATGGAAGCCGATGTCGGTCATGACGTCGAGCGAATCGAGCAGGATTCGGCTTTGCCGGACCTTCAGGCGGTCGGGCACCATCCCGACCAGCTTCACCACCTCGTCGCTCACTCAGTCCTCCAGAAACTGCACGTCGCGCGCCATCGCCATGAACCGCTGCCCACCGTCGAGCACTAGCGTCTGGCCGGTCATTGTCTGCGAATCAATAAGGTGGCGCAGCGCCGCGACCAGGTCCGAGACCTCGACCCCAATCTTGAGCGGATTGAGCGCATGAACCTTTGCGAACGCGGCGTCGTCCTGATCGCCTGATGGAAGCATCAATGCCGGGGCGATCGCGTTGACCCGGATTCCCCGCCCGGCAAGCGCGCGCGCCGCGACTTCGCCGAGCCCGGCGAGCGCGTATTTTGACAAGGTATAGCTCAGATAATCGGGGTTGGGTGCCGCCAGCTTGGCATCGAGCAGATTGACCACCAGCGCCTCGCCCCCGCGATGGCGGCGAACCAGCTCATCGATCAGAAGCATCGGCGCCCGGGCATTGACCGCCATATGGTCATGAAATTCGTCCGCGCTCGCCTGGCCGAGCGAATCCGGCGCGAACCGCGCGGCATTGTTGACCAGAAGCCGCACCGGTGGGTAGCGCTCGGCCACGGCAAAGATCCGCGCCGCACAGTCCGGCCGGTCGAGCGCGGCTACCGCGGGGATCGCGCCGGCGGGGACCTCGTCCTCGGCATGATGGACATGGGCGATCACCGTCCAGTTATCGGCAAGCAGCGCCTCGACCACCGTCCGCCCGACGCGCTTGCCGCCGCCGGTAACGATTGCCGTCCTGTCGTTCGTTCCGCTCATGGACAAGCGCCCTACCATCGCCGTTCGCCCTCGCCTACATCCGATGCCATGCCTGAACGCCACACCCCGATCGACGCCCAGGGCCGCAGCTTGGCCGAGCTTGCGGCTGCAATCGACGCGCGCGGCGGACCGCCCCCGGTCAACCGCTGGAATCCGGAGCATTGCGGCGATAGCGACATGCGCATCGCCCGTGACGGGACCTGGTATTATCGCGGGTCGCCGATAACGCGGCCGGCGATGGTCCGGCTTTTCTCGACCGTGCTTCGCCGCGAGCCGGATGGCAGCCATGTGCTCGTCACCCCCGTCGAGAAGCTTGCGATCGAGGTCGAATCGACGGCCTTCCGCGCGATCCAGATGACGATGGAAGGCGAAGGCGAGCAGCGGCGCATCGGCCTCACCCTCGACAGCGGCGACGCGCTTCTCGTCGGCGGCGACCATCCGCTGCATTTGAGCGAAACCGATTACGGCCCCTCGCCTCGGGTCGCGGTCCGCTTTGGCCTGGAAGCCGAATTGGCGCGCCCGCTCTATTATGAACTGGCCGAAATTGCTTTGGCCGAAGCCCGTGACCCGCCGGGCGTATGGTCGGACGGCATTTTCTTTCCCTTGTCATGACTCTAGTCGATTCGCTCCGCAGCGCGCTTGGCGCCGCAGCGCCTGCGGGGCTCCTTGCCGGCGACCTCGTCGAAGGCTGCGACGACCCGCATCGCGCCGCGGCGGTGCTCGTCGCCATCACCGACCGACCAGACCCGGGGATCATCCTGACGGTTCGCCGTCCCGACCTTCGCACCCACCCCGGCCAGATCGCCTTTCCCGGCGGGCGAATCGATGAGGGTGAGGACGCCCGCGCCGCGGCATTGCGCGAAGCCTGGGAGGAGATCGCCCTCGAACCCGCGATGGTTCACCTGATCGGCGAGGCCGACCGCTACCGCACCGTCACCGGCTTCTGCGTGACCCCGGTGGTGGGCCTGATCCCGCCCGACTTGCCGCTCCATCCCCATGAGGCGGAAGTTGCCGACTGGTTCGAAGCGCCGCTTGATTTTGTCCTCGACCCCGTCAACCAGCGGCGCATGACCGCTGAGTTCCGCGGCGCGACGCGCCATTATTACCAGATCGATTGGCAGGGGCGTCCCATTTGGGGCGCCACCGCGGCGATGCTCGTCAACCTCGCGAAGCGGGTGGCGGCGCTGTCATGACCATGCTCGATCCGGCTCTATGGCTCGACCGGCCGGGAATCCGGCGGCTGCTGAAGGCGCTCGATGCGGAAAAAGGCCAATGCCGCCTCGTCGGCGGCGCAATCCGCGATGCGCTGCTTGGCGTTGCCCATGACGATCTGGATCTTGCCACGCGCCTTAGGCCCGATGAGGTGATTCGCCGGCTTGAGGCCGCGGGAATCAAGGCAGTGCCGACCGGGATCGAGCATGGCACGATTACCGCGGTTTCGTCGGGAACGGTTGTCGAGGTAACGACCTTGCGCTCGGATGTTTCGACCGACGGTCGTCGCGCTACCGTCGCCTTCACCGAAGACTGGAAAGAGGACGCCGGGCGGCGTGATTTCACCATTAACGCGCTCTATGCCGACCCCCTGACTGGCGAGGTGAGCGACTATTTCGGCGGGCTTGCGGACCTTGAGGCCCGTGTCCTCAAATTCATCGGCGAACCCCTGCAACGTATCGCCGAGGATCATCTTCGAATCCTTCGGTATTTCCGTTTCCATGCCCGCTACGGCCATGGCGCACCCGACCCGGAAGCGCTTGCGGCCTGCGTCGCCCGGGCCAACGACCTAATGGCCTTGTCGCGCGAACGAATCGCCGACGAATTGCTGAAATTACTGGCGCTGGACAACCCGGCGCCGACCGTTCGGCTGATGCACGACAAGGGCCTGTTCGTCCCGGTGGTTCCCGAAATCGCCGACGTTGCGCGGCTTGAGGCGCTCGTCGCGGCAGAAGGTTCGGCAGGAATCAAGCCCGACCCGCTGCGCCGGCTCGCCGCACTGCTCCCGCGCGATCCCGACATTGCCGGCCGTGTCGCCGCGCGGCTCAAGCTGTCGAACAAGGCGCGCAAGCGGCTGGAAAGCGCCGCCGGCCCAGTCGAGCGCGATCCCCGCCCTCTCGCCTACCGGATCGGCATCGAAGGTGCGGTCGACCGGTTGCTGCTTTCAGGACGGACGGGGGAAGCGGCCTCGATCGCCGGCTGGACACCGCCGCGCCTTCCCATCGGCGGCGGCGATCTTATCGCGCGGGGTGTGCCGCAGGGTCCCGAGGTCGCACGCACGCTGAGAGCGATCGAGGACAAGTGGGAAGCTGCGGACTTTCCGGACGGCGAATTATTCGAAGACCTGGTAGTGGCATCGCTGCCTAGGGGAGGATAACCGGCTCCAGGAAGATTGCACCGGCGTCGTTGCCCAGCGCCCAGCGGATCTGTGCGGGATAAGTGCCTAGCTTCGGCACCCGCAATTCCACTTTCTCGCCGATCTTGAGCGTATCGCCGGTTTCCAGTCGGCAACCCTCGCGGCTTACGTCCGTGACGATGACCGCGACAGAGTCCCCGTCGGCATTGATCAATGTCGCCGGAAACCGCGTATCGACCCGCGGCGAACGTTTGATCTGTCCAGGCTCCCTCATTTTGCGCAACCCCCGATGCCTCAATCGGCTTGTAACATAGATTAAGGAGGGTTCAATGCGACGCAAGCGTGAGCCGGCGCGTCGATCGCCCAGGTGACGCGCGTCAGTCTTGTCGCGTTATTGGCGCGCGAGGGAGCGGCGCCGTTCTTTCCAATAGTCGAGCGCCGATGCGGCCTCGAGCGGCTTGGCGAAATAGAAACCCTGGCCCGACGCGCAGCCCAGCGTTGCCAGCGTCGTCGCCAGTTCCACTGTTTCAATACCTTCGGCCGTCGTCGACATGCCGAGCGCGTCGGCAAGGCTCAACACCGCCCGCACGATCGCGACCGCATCGGGATCGCGCATCATCCCGCTGACGAAACTCTTGTCGATTTTGAGGACGTCGATCGGCAGCCGCTGGAGATAGGCGAGGCTCGAATAGCCAGTGCCGAAATCGTCCATCGCGACAGTTGCATCGAGCGCCTTCAGCGCTTCGAACACCCGCGTGGCGCGCGCCGGGTCCTGTACGATCGAGCTTTCGGTCAGCTCCAGTGTCAGGCGATTGCCGGCAAGCCCGCTCGAGCGCAGTGCGCTCGCGGCGACATCCGCAATATCGTCGCGCGCGACCTGGATCGCCGACAGATTGACGCCCACATAGAGCGGCAGGGTCTCACCGACCTGCCGGTCCCAATCGGCCAGCGTCGCCGCCGCCTTGTCCATTGCCCAGCGGCCGAGGTGAAGGATCAGCCCGCTTTCCTCGGCAACCGGGATGAACTCGGCCGGGCTGATGTCCCCGCGGTCCTCATGCGTCCAGCGGGCCAGCGCCTCGAACCCGGCGACTTCGCCCGACTTCAGGTCGATCAGCGGCTGGTAGAAAAGGTTGAGCTGGTCCTTGTCGAGCGCGCGCCGAAGTTCAGTTTCGATCGAGAAGCGGCGCCGCGCCGCGCTGGCCTCTTTGGGCTCATAGACTTGCGGACGGCCGGCTGCCTTGGCCTGCTTGACCGCAAACTGGGCATTGCGGAACAGTTCTTCCGCGTCCTGACCGGCCAGCATCAGCGCGACTCCGATCGCACAGTCGACCCGGATTTCCAGCTCGCTCAGCTTGAACGGCGTGGCCAGCACCTGCTGAATCCGCTCGGCCGCGGCAAGCGCATCCTCAACCCCGCGCTTGAGCTTGACCAGAATTCCGAATTCATTGCCGCCGGTGCGGGCCAGAATATCGCCCCCGCGAAGCGCCGACATCAGCCGCCGGGCAAAAGTGATGAGCAACTCGTCGCCAGCAAGGCTGCCCATCGATTCATTGATTCGGCTGAACCGCAACATGTCGACAACCAGCACGGCATGGTCCTGCTCGCGCGGGTCGGCGCCGCGCGCTTCGACCGTTTCCGTAAAGCTCAGCCGGTTGGGAAGACCGGTCAGGCTGTCGCGCAGCATTTCGGCGCGAAGGTTGTTCTCCGCCTGGACCTCGATAGTGCGGTCGACCACGCTGACCAGACAGCGCGCCTTGCCCCGGGAATCGGCGGTCAGCGGTGCCAGCTTCAGCTTCAGGTAACGCTTTTGTGGTCCATCGCCCTCAACCATGTCGAGCTCGTCCGCGGACGTTGCTGGATTGTCGAGGAATTGGCGGACGAACCGGCCGCTGCTGCTGTCGGCATAATGGTGGAACATCTCGGCGAAGGCGGCAGTATCGCCGCCGCACTCCGCGACGTCGAAGAAGCGGCGGTTGAGTGCATAGACCCACAGTTTTCCGTCGCGTAGCCCAAAAATTCCGGCGGCAATCGGCAAGGCGTCGAGAAGCGCGCTGTCATCCGCGAGAGAGCGAATGCCATGGGCCCGGTTCCCGGCCTGGGAGCGCACGCCAATAGGCGCGGCCGAGCGTTTCGCAGCAGCCTGCATGGCTCCCTGTTAACTCCCACAGGTTAACGGGCGGTATCGATTTGCCTTGACGAGGATTAGTTAATCGGACGGCGGCAACGGCTCAAACCGGTTCGATCGCGGGAAGCCATTGGGGGCGATGCGGCCGCTCGCCCCGCGGATTGCCCGCCATGCGGTGAGGTCGCTTTCCGACCGGATCCTTCCACTTTCTCCGCCAAGCGGCCAGGTGATACCGTCCTGGAGCGCAAAGGCGATGGCATCGCTCAAGCCCCCGTCGCGGTAACGCTGGAGCTGCACGCCCGCGCCCCGGCCAAGCTCGGGCAGCTCGTCGAGCTTGAAAACAAGCATCTTGCGGTTCTCGCCGATCACCGCGATCGAATCCGCGCCCGCCGGAACCGGCTTTAGCGACACCATCCTCGCTTTGGGCCGAAGGTTCATCAGCTGCTTGCCCTTGCGGGTTTCCGCAAGCACCGCGTCGCCGCTGGTGACGAAACCACGCCCATCCGACGAGGCGGCAAGCAGCCGCATTTCCGGCCGGACCACGAACATCGAGATAATCTCGCTTTCGGCGTCGAGGTCGATGGCCAGCCGCACCGGTTCGCCAAAGCCGCGTCCGCCCGGAAGCTTGTCTCCGCCAAGCGTGAACACCCGTCCATTGTCTCCGGCAAGCAGCAGCCGATCGGTGGTCTGGGCATGGAACGCCAAGTGCGGCCCGTCGCCCTCGCGCCATTTCAACTCGGCAATCTCGCCCAGCGCGACGTGGCCCTTCATCGCCCGGATCCAGCCGCGCTGCGACAGGATGACGGTGATCGGTTCCTTCTCGATCATCTGCGTCCAGTCGAGCTCGCGCGCCGGCGCCTGTTCCTGCACCAGTGTCCGCCGTTCGTCCGCGGCATAGGCTTCTTTCAGCGCGGCGAGGTCCTTCTTCAGCCGGGTCCGCTGCCGTGCAGGGCTTTCGACCAGCTTGGCCAGCTCCTCGCGCTCCTTGGCCAGCTTGCCGCGCTCCTTGCCGATCTCCATCTCCTCAAGCTTGCGCAAGGACCGGAGCCGCATGTTGAGGATCGCCTCGGCCTGGCGGTCGCTGAGCGCGAACTCGGCGATCATCACCGCCTTGGGTTCATCCTCGGTGCGGATGATCTCGATAACGCGGTCGAGGTTGAGGAATGCCTTGAGGAACCCGTCAAGCAGCTCGAGCCGGTCGTCGATCTTGCCGATCCGCGTGGTCGAGCGCCGGACCAGCACCTCGACCTGGAATTCGAGCCAGGCCAACAGCGTCTCTTTGAGGCTCATCACACCGGGTGTACGGGTCTTGTCGAGCACGTTCAGGTTGAGCGGGAAGCGCACCTCAAGATCGGTCAGCTTGAAAAGGCTTTCCAGCAGCAACTCGGGATCGACCGTCCGCGACCTCGGCTCCAGCACGATCCGCACCTTCTCGTCGCTCTCGTCGCGCACGTCGGCCAGGATCGGTAGCTTCTTCGCCGCGATCAGGTCGGCGACCTGCTCGATCAGCTTCCCCTTCTGTACCCCATAGGGGATTTCATGGACGATCAGATGCCATCCCCCGCCTTTTTCCTTTTCCTGTTCGATCCGCGCGCGCAGGCGGAAAGACCCGCGCCCGGTGGCATAGGCCAGGGCTATCGTCTCGCGACTATCGACCAGCACGCCCCCGGTAGGGAAGTCCGGCCCGGCGACGAAGTCCATCATCGCGATGTCTTCGGCGTGCGGATTGTCGATAAGGTGGGTCGCCGCCTCGATCAGCTCGCCGACATGGTGCGGCGGGATGCTGGTCGCCATGCCCACCGCGATCCCGCTTGCCCCGTTGGCAAGCAGGTTGGGGAACAGGCCGGGGAACACCTCCGGCTCCTCTTCCTCGCCATTATAGGTGGGACGATAATCGACGCAGCCTTCGTCGAGCCCGGCCATCAGCCGCTCGGCGGTCCGGGTCAGCCGCGCCTCGGTATAACGGTAGGCGGCGGCATTATCCCCGTCGATATTGCCAAAATTTCCCTGCCCGTCGACCAGCGGGTATCGAAGCGCGAACGACTGCGCCAGGCGCACCATCGCGTCATAGACCGACTGGTCCCCGTGCGGATGATATTTGCCGATCACGTCGCCCACCACGCGCGCGCACTTCTTGTAGGCCGAGGCGGGATCGAGCTTCAAAAGCCGCATCGCCCAAAGGAGGCGCCGATGCACGGGCTTCAGCCCATCGCGGACGTCAGGCAGCGATCGCGCGGTGATCGTCGACAGGGCGTAGACGAGGTAGCGTTCTGAGAGGGCGGCGTCGAAGGGGGCGTCGATGACGGAGAGGTTCTCGGAGTCCATGGGGTGGGCTTAGCAAGCACTCCCCCTTGTCGTCATCCCGGACTTGATGCGGGATCAGCCTTTTCTTTCAGCGGCCGAGCTCCTGCGCCCGGTGCTATAGCTTCAACCCGAACCTCGCCCCGGCCCACAGCATCAGCGCGTAAAGCGCGATGGTGAGGGCGCAACCGGCGGCCAGGCTGGCCCAGAACCCTACCCCGTTCCTCAGCATCGCCGGGATAAGCAGGAACATCGGCAACGACGGCAGGACGAACCAGAAGGTCGCCTCCGCATGGTGCGCCATGTTGGCCACGTCCGGCTTGTCGCGCCACAACCAGATCATGCCCAGCACGCTGACCAGCGGCAACGCTGCGATCAGGCCACCAATCCCCGGATAGCGTTTCGCTACTTCGGAGATGATGGCGATGAGGATTCCGCTGATCGCCGCCTTGATGATGAGGTAAAGCATGGCCCGAAGCTTGCACGGGCGCGAAGGGACGGCAAGCCGAAGCCTTTGCCGAGGATCGCGGACACAAGGCCCACCAAGTAAAACGGCCCCGTAACAACCAAGAGCTCCGCTATGGAACCAAGTCACCGCTGCTTCATTATTGCCACTGCGCCGAGCATGGCGAGGTGAGATCAGGGTTTTTCGCTTTTTACACTATGTCGACTGTCCGACTGTCTATTGATGGCTGGATCGTCTATGATGAGATTATCGCCGGCTTCCTTTCCCCAGCATGCCGGCGCCTGAGAGACCTCCCACCGTGCTCCCGCTTGTTCGACGTTCGGAGCCAACCCATGTCCAGTTCACCGCTTCTTTATTACCAGCAGCGCGCCGCCGAGGAAGAGCGGCTTGCCGCCGAAAACCGCCACCTGCCGACCGCCCGCTCGCACCGAGAAATGGCTGCGAAGTTCGCCGCGCTTGCGGAATTCGCTGGTTTCCGCAGCAGCACTGAGGAACGACCCCAGGTTCCCGCCTGACTCAACTTGGCAGGCCGGTCCCGCCGGTTATCGATCCGTCCAGGAGCACCCCTCGCTCACCCTGGTTCGCCAACCGTCCCGCACGGGGCGCGTATCCGTATGCGCCGACGATGAACCGGCCTTGGCGTGCGCGCCAACAGCAACATCCGTTGACCCGCCGCCCGGCCTTGCTATCCCGCTCCGGTCATCATCGCATCGTCTAAGGCGCCCCCCCGCATGATCCAAATCCGCATTACCCGACTGCCGCATGGCGAGGGCCTGCCGCTTCCCGCCTATGCCACGCCCGGCGCGGCCGGCATGGATGTGGTCGCGGCGGAGGAGCTCGACCTCATGCCCGGCGCCCGCCACGCAGTGGCGACCGGCTTTTCCATCGCCATTCCCGACGGTTTCGAGGTTCAGGTGCGCCCGCGTTCCGGCCTTGCGCTCAAACATGGTATCACCGTCCCCAATACGCCGGGCACGATCGACAGCGATTATCGGGGGGAAGTGAAGGTGATCATGATCAACCACGGTCCCGACCCCTTCCCAATCCGCCGCGGCGACCGCATCGCCCAGCTGGTCCCGGCCGCCGTCACCCGCGCTTCCTTCGAGGAGGTCGACGCATTGTGCGAGACCGAGCGCGGCGCGGGCGGCTTCGGAAGCACGGGCGGGCATGACTCTCTCTGACGATGAACTCGACCGCTATGCGCGGCACATCGTCCTTCCCCAGATCGGCGGCGCGGGACAGCTTCGGCTGAAGGCCGCGAGCATCGCCGTCGTCGGCGCTGGCGGAATCGGCGCCGGGGCCATCCCAGCGCTTGCCGGCGCGGGCGTGGGCCGGCTGACGATCATCGATGACGACCGGGTCGATCTTTCCAACCTGCAGCGCCAGCCGCTTTACGCCAGCGATCAGCTGGGGGAGCGCAAGGTCGACATCGCCGCCCGGTTTATCGGCAAGCGCAACTCCCATGTTGAGGTCCGCACCATTCCCGACCGGATCGAGCCCGACAATGGCGAAGCGATCCTCGGCGGCCATGATCTGATCATCGACGGCACCGACAATTTCGCAACCCGCCTTACCGTCAACGACGCAGCGGTTGCGCTGGGCATCCCTTTGCTCTCGGCGGCCGCGCAGCAATTCCAGGGACAGGTTGCGCTGTTCGGTGCCAAGCCCTGCTATCGCTGCTTCGTCGGCGACGCCTTCGACGCGGATGACTGTGACACCTGCGCTGAACTGGGCGTGCTCGGCGCAATGACCGGCACGGTCGGCAATTTCGCCGCCCTGCTCGCGATCCGCACCTTGCTCGGGCTCGGCGGCGGCGATGAAGCGGGAACGCTCCACATGTTCGACGGGCTGGCCCTCGGCTGGCGGAAGATCCGCATCGCCGCCGACCCGGCATGCCGGACGTGCGGCGGGGCCTAAGCCTTTTTCTTTGCCGGGGCCTTTTTCGCGGGCGCCTTCTTCGCAGGAGCTTTCTTCGCGGTCTTACGCTTGCCCTTGGCGGGTCCCTTCGCCGCCTTGGCGTCGATCAGCGCCACCGCTTCTTCCAGAGTGACAGTCTTGGGGTCGGCGGTCTTCGGCAGGGTGGCATGGGTCGTCCCGTCGCTCACATAGGGGCCGAACCGCCCTTCCAGCACCTTCAAATCCTTTCCGCTTTCCGGATGGGCGCCGAGCATGGCGATCGGTTCGCGCGACGCGCCACGACCGCGCGCTCCTCCCGCTGCGGCTTCGGCCAGCTTAACCACCGCGGCATTCATCCCGGTATCGAACACCTCGGCGGTCGATGACAGCCGCGCATATTTGCCGTCGTGTTGCAGATAGGGCCCGTAACGGCCGATCGACGCGGTAATCGGAAGGCCGGTATCGGGGTGTGAACCAACCTCGCGCGGTAGGGACAGAAGCTTTTCCGCCATCTCCAGCGTCAGGCCGTCTTGCGGGACGTCCTTGGGCAGCGACGCCCGTGCGCCGTCACGCTCCAGATAGGGTCCGAACCTTCCGACCTTCAGTTCGATTCCGTTGCCGATTTCGGCCGGACCCTCGCTCGCGGCATCCTCGCCCTGGCCGAAGCGGCGGGTATATTTGCATTCCGGATAGTTGGAGCAGGCCACAAACGCGCCGAACCGGCCGCCGCGAAGGCCCAGCTTGCCGGTGCCGCACAAGGGACAGGCACGCGGATCGCTACCGTCTTCCTTGGCGGGGAACAGCCAGGGTTCAAGGAACTGGTCAAGCGCCGCGGTGACGTCCGACGGCTTTTGCTCCATGACCTCACCGGCCTTGGGCTTGAAGTCGCGCCAGAAGGTTTCAAGCAGCTTCTGCCAGTCCAGCCGCCCGCCGCTGACGTCGTCCAGTTCCTCTTCCAGCTCGGCGGTATAATCGAAGCTGACATACCGTTCGAAAAAGCGTTCGAGGAAGGCCGTGACCAGCCGGCCGCTCTCCTCCGGGATGAACCGGTTCTTGTCGAGCCGGACATATTCGCGGTCCTTCAGCGTTTGTAGGGTCGCGGCATAGGTCGATGGCCGACCAATCCCCAATTCCTCAAGCCGCTTGACCAGGCTCGCTTCCGAATAGCGCGGTGGCGGCTGGGTGAAATGCTGGGTCGCACTGACGCCGGTCTTGGTCGGCGTATCGCCGCTACGCAGCGCGGGCATGCGACCCGCCTCCTCGTCCGCCGGGTCGTCGCGGCCTTCGTCGTAAAGGGTCATGAAGCCCGCAAAGAGCGTCACCTGGCCAGTCGCGCGCAGCGTTGCCCGCCCCGCGCCGTCGGTCAGTTCTACCGTCGTTCGTTCCAGCCTGGCCGAGGCCATCTGGCTAGCCAGCGCGCGGTTATAGATCAGCTCATAAAGCCGCGCATGGTCGCCCGACCCGGCCCGTGCCTTGGAAAAGTCGGTCGGCCGGATCGCTTCGTGCGCTTCCTGCGCATTCTTGGCCTTGCTGCTATATTGGCGCGGCTTGTCCGGCAGGTAACCGGCGTCGTAACGGTCGGCAACGGCCTTGCGGGCCGCGCTGATTGCCTCGCCGGCCATCTGTACGCCGTCGGTCCGCATATAGGTGATCAGCCCGTCCTCGTAGAGTGACTGGGCAAGCCGCATCGTATGGCTGGCGGCATATCCAAGCTTGCGCGCTGCTTCCTGCTGCAAGGTCGAGGTAGTGAACGGCGCCGGCGGATTTTTCGACAAGGGCTTGGTCTCGACGGATGCGACAGTGAACCGCCCCGCCTCGACCACCGCCTTGGCGGTGTCGGCCATGGCCTTGTCCGCGATGCTCAGCCGATCGAGCTTGGTTCCGTCGAGGCCGACCAGCCGCGCGGTGAATGGCGTCCCGTCGGCTTCGAAGGTCGCCGCGACCTGCCAATATTCCTGGGCCCGGAACAGCTCGATCTCGCGTTCGCGGTCGACTACCAGGCGAAGCGCGACCGATTGGACCCGTCCGGCCGACTTGGCACCGGGCAGCTTGCGCCACAGGATCGGCGAGAGGGTGAAGCCGACCAGATAGTCGAGCGCGCGGCGGGCGCGGTAGGCGTCGATGAGGTCTTCGTCGAGGTCCCGCGGCCGGGCCATTGCCTCGGTAACCGCGGATTTGGTGATGGCGTTGAAGGTCACCCGCTCAACCGTCTTGGGCAGCAGCTTTTTCTTTTTCAGCACTTCCTGCACGTGCCAGCTGATCGCTTCGCCCTCGCGGTCAGGGTCAGTGGCGAGGATCAGCGCGTCCGCCGATTTGGCCGCATCCGCGATCGCCTTCAATTGCTTGGCCTTGTCGGGATAGGTGTCCCAATCCATGGCGAAGCCCTCGTCCGGACGAACCGAGCCGTCTTTGGGCGGCAGGTCGCGGACATGGCCATAGCTGGCCAGCACCTTGTGGCCCGGCCCCAGATATTTTTCGATAGTCTTCGCCTTCGCGGGCGATTCAACGACGACAAGCTTCAAGTGATCCCCACAGTCTTACGTACACACGCGCGAGTGTCAGTTCGCGGATTCCCTGGCGTCAAGCGCCGTTGAAGCTCATCTTGTTCCCGACATGACGGTCAAGGCCCGCGAGGTCGAATTAGACGAGTGCGAGATGAACCGCGCCCAGGACAACTTCGGGAAGTCGAATGATCTCATAGACCGGCACTGGTGAGGGTCAGAGCAATTCGTCGATCCCAAAACCGAGAGTGCGGCATCAACAGACGCCATGGCACGCTCACTTCGACTTGCGGCCGACGCGCGGCTCCTGGCCTCGGGAAAGCCGGGCGATATTATCCTTATGCTTCCAGACGACGAGCAAAGCGAAGCCGAGCAGAAGCGGGAACAATGATTTCTCACCGAGGAAAACGGCGGTCACCGGGGCGCTGGCCGCGGCAGCCATGCCGGCGACTGAACTGATCCGGACCAATAACAACAGGCCGATCCACACCGCGGCATAGATGGCGGCTGCGATCGGCAGGAACGGGAGGAGGATCCCGAGCAGGGTAGCAACCCCTTTTCCGCCACGAAAGCGGAGCCAGGCGGGATAGAGATGGCCGATCAACGCGCCTGCAGCAGCAAAGTGGACTGCGTCGGGCCACAACCGCTGCGCGACAAGAACCGCAGCCGCGCCCTTTGCCGCATCGAGCAGCAAAGTCGCCGCTGCCAGCAGCTTGGAACCGGTCCGAAGCACGTTGGTCGCGCCGATATTGCCCGAGCCGATGTCCCTGATATCACCCTTCCCTCCGGCCCGCGCCAGGAGCAAGCCAAAGGGGACGGAGCCAAGCAGGTAGCCGGCAAGCAATGCGAAGATGGCGGTCGTCGACATGGGCGATGTGCCTAGCATAGGGCCGGTCAGGTTCAAGCGCCGGCCAAGCTTGTCGAACCTTCGGTCATTTTCTAAGCGGGGAGCATGAAGGACGGGGCTTCGACTGGCACAACCCGTAAGGTGAACGTCTTGGTCGACCCGCAATCTCCCTTGCTGTTTTTTGACTCGGGTGTCGGCGGCCTGTCCGTGCTGGCGCCCACCCGCGCGGTGCTGGCGACCGCGCCGATCGTCTACGCCGCCGACAGCGCGGCCTTTCCCTACGGCCGCCGTACGGAAGAGGAGATCGCCGCAAGGGTGCCGGCACTGCTCGGTCGACTGGTCGAACGCTATCGTCCCCGGCTGGCGGTGATCGCCTGCAATACCGCCTCGACCATCGCCCTCGACCATGTCCGGGCCGCGCTCAATATCCCGGTGGTCGGCACCGTACCGGCGATCAAGCCCGCGGCCGAACAGTCACGCAGCCGCGTCATCGGCGTACTCGGCACACAGGCAACAGTCCGCCAGCCCTATGTCGACGACCTTGCCGCGCGCTTTGCCGCCGACTGCACCGTGATCCGTCATGGCAGCCCGGAACTGGTTGAGCTGGCCGAAGCCAAGCTCGCCGGGCGCCCGGTCGCGATCGAGGCAGTCCGCGCTGCGGTCCAGCCAATGATCGACCAGCCGCGGGGGGCTGATATCGACGTAATGGTGCTGGCTTGCACCCATTTTCCGTTGCTCGCGGCGGAAATGGCCGAGGCATTTCCTGGAATTGCGCAGGTCGATGGCGGACCAGGGATCGCACGGCGCATCGCCGTCCTGACCGAGGGGCAGGCTTGGCCGCGCGAGGAGGTCCCGGCAATTGCGGTCTTTACGGATTTGGCGAAGGCCCCGCCGGCGGCTTCACTCAAGAAATTTGGGCTGGCGGAGCTTCACGGGTTATAGGCGGCCAGGGAGCAAAAATTGTGACGCCGACGCCCGTGCTTGGCGGGACCGTCGGCGTTGCCGTGTAAGCGCGCCGCCCTCCGTGGGCCCGCCAGTTGCGAGTCGTTCGCAATGGAAATTCGGGACCCGCGACGATATGGGCCGCGTGAGCGAAGGGAATAGCGTGGACTACGAAGGCATCTTCAAGGCGGCGATCGATCGCCTCCATGACGAGGGGCGTTATCGCGTCTTCATCGATATCCTGCGCACCAAGGGAAGCTTTCCCAACGCGCATTGTTTCCACGGCCACAACGGCCCGAAGCCGATCACCGTATGGTGCTCGAACGATTATCTCGGCATGGGCCAGCACCCAGCCGTGGTCGCGGCGATGGAAGAGGCGCTGCACAGTGTCGGTGCCGGGTCGGGCGGAACCCGCAACATCGGCGGCAATACCCATTACCATATCCAGCTCGAAGCCGAGCTGGCCGACTTGCACGCCAAGCAGGCTGCGTTGCTGTTCACCAGCGGCTATGTGTCCAACGAGGCGGCGCTGTCGACGCTCGGCAAGCTTCTGCCCGGCTGCATCATTTTCTCCGACGAGCTCAACCATGCCTCGATGATTGCAGGCATCCGCAGCTCAGGCTGCGAAAAGCGGGTTTTCCGCCATAACGACCTCGAGCATCTCGAGCAGATGCTGATGGAAGCTCCGCTCGAAACGCCCAAGCTGATCGCCTTTGAAAGCGTCTATTCGATGGACGGCGATATCGCCCCGATCGGCGCGATTTGCGACCTCGCCGA